>CAJJAB010000001.1 GCA_905181895.1 Flavobacteria bacterium MS024-2A
CTAAAACTTCTAACATTACATGTCCTACCATTCCGGTGGCACCAACCAGGGCTATCTTCATTTTAATTGATTTTAATCAAAAATAGAATTAAAAAATATAGAGACCATAATTCACGATAAATTTAAATTAAAACAAATTTTTGTTTTAATTGTAACAAATAATTATTCATTGATTACTCTTTTTATTCTAGGTCCTAATCCAGAAAGAACTTCATAACTAATAGACTTACCCTGCTTTGAAAATGAGGCTGCTGTATTATGTGTCGTACCAAAAAAATATACAATGTCTTGAGGTTTACATTTAACATTTGTGACATCAATCATTAGCATATCCATGCATACATTACCAACAATGGGAACTTCTATTCCATGAATAAAAACACTTCCTTTATGATTTCCAAAGTGTCGTCCAATTCCATCAGCATGGCCAAGGGGCAGGGTTGCAATTTTTGAATCTATTGGAGTTTTCCAGCCCTTATCATAGCCGACATAAGAACCTTTTTTAACATTATGAATTTGTGAAATCCCACTTTCTAGAACGGCAATAGGTTTTAATAGGGCGTCCCACTTTGGGTGGTTTGCAAACCCGTGAAAAGCTATTCCACACCTCACCATATCATATTGAAGTTCAGGATAATTGAACACTCCCGAACTGTTTAGTAAATGAAATTTAGGAATGGAATTTTTTTGCACTGAATGGGCCTTTTTTATAGTTTCAAATAGTGCAATTTGTTGATTACATAATTGAGATGGCCTTTGATCTTCTGATGCTGCTAAGTGAGAATAAACACTCTTTAAATTCAAATTGTTGGATGCTGTTTGTGAAATTATCCAGTCAGTGTCCTCAGGGGGAAATCCCAGACGATGTAAGCCAGTGTTGTACTTTATATGAACAGGATACTGTTTATTGTTTGTTGCTGTCAAAAGACTTTTAAAAGTCATTAAAAGCGAGCGACTATATAGGCAAGGTTCTAGCGCATTTTCTAGAACTATTTTTAAGGAATCTACCTGAGGATAAAACACTATAATTGGAATTTTTATCCCATAATTTCTTAATATCTCTCCCTCTTCCGCATAGGCAACTGCTAAATAATCAACCCCTAGTGCTTCAAATCTTTTAGCTATAGCTTCCGAAGCACTTCCATAAGCACCCGCCTTTACAACAGCCATAATTTGTGTTTTGGGATTCAGTTGCTTTTGAATCTGAGAATAATTATAATCTAGATGAGATAGATAAAGGTTGAGTGTGTTCACTGCAGTTGGTTAGATGTTACCGTTATTATCCTTCTTTTTCTTTTGAGCTTTTTGAGCTTTATTAAATGCTGCTCTAGACAAGGGTTCATAATTTTCTTTTTCACCAACAAGAACCAGAGTATCACTTTCAGTGGTTCTAAAGCTATTATGAGCCAACCTTCCAGTTCGGGTACAAATTGCATGTACTTTAGTAACGTACTCTGCTGTTGCCATTAAGGCTGGCATAGGGCCAAAAGGATTTCCTTGAAAATCCATATCCAAACCTGCAATAATAACACGCACGCCTCTATTGGCTAAATCATTGCAAACTTTTACAATTTCATTATCAAAAAACTGCGCTTCATCAATCCCAACTACATCACAACCATCGGCCAAGATAGGAATATTGGCTGCAGCAGGAACTGGGGTTGATGGAATTTGGTTTTGATCATGAGAAGTCACTAACTCATCATCATAGCGTAAATCAATGGCGGGTTTAAAAATCTCAATTTTTTGTTTAGCAAATTGAGCACGTTTAAGTCGTCGAATGAGTTCTTCTGTTTTTCCAGAAAACATGGAACCGCAGATGACTTCAATCCATCCAAATTGTTCGTTTGACTTTACAGTATTTTCTAAAAACATTTTGTAATTTTCAATTTCAAAATAGATTTTATTAATCCTATCTAAACAAAGGTATTAAAATCTCTTGGGTTGATGAACCATTAATGATGACAGAACAAATAAAAAGTGCTTTATTGAAATGGGCAGATAAAGTCTTCAAAAACGAAAGTGATTGGGATGCTCAAGAAACCCATGTTGCGATTCAAAGACTTTACGAAATATCCGTTCATTATAAATTACTTAATGAAGAAGAATTTCAAAAAGAAAAGAAATGGAGTAATCATCAAGCAGAATTAAAGGAAGTACTTGACGTACTCAATCCATCAGACCAAAATAATGAAAGAACACCAATAGAAAACAGTATAGAGGTTCCACCTCTTATGGATACAATTAAAAATATGGTAAGTGAAATGCCAGATCCAGAATCATATGAAAACCTTTTTGAAAGTGTTTCAGACACCCCTACTTTTGTTGTAAAAAATCCAGACACTAATTCTCAAACGGTTTTAGAATCTATAGAAGAGAAAAGTAAAAACATTAATGATCTTTTTGATAAAAAAGTAAGTATTGATTTAAATGATCGGCTCACTTTTATAAAATATTTATTTGATGATGATGTTAGCAATTATGAACGTGTTCTTTCTCAAATTGTTACTTTTAATAGTTGGGAAGAAGTAAAAGTATTTATAAATGAAATGGTAAAACCGGAATATCAAAACTGGAATGATAAAGCTATATTCGAAGAGCGTTTTATGTCTACCATACAGAATTTTTTTAGTGTTTAAAGTTATTTTTTATTTCAAAAGCTAACCCATAAAAAAAAACTATTGATCTATTTGATCCCCACTCCAATTGGTAATTTAGAGGATATAACTTTACGCGCCATTCGTTTACTCAAAGAAGTAGATTTAATTTTAGTAGAAGATACTCGCGTGAGCTCAAAACTGTTAAAAAACTTTAAAATTGTCACACCTTATCAGAGTTTTCATATGCACAATGAGCATAAAAAAGTAAAAAGCATTTTAAATCAAATTAAAGGTGGAAAAAGAGTAGCACTTATTTCTGATGCAGGCACACCCGGTATTTCTGATCCAGGATTTCTGATAGTTCGTGAAGCTATAAAAGAAGGAATAGAAGTACAATGTTTACCTGGACCTACTGCTTTAATTCCAGCTTTAGTTCAAAGCGGAATTCCTTGTGAGCGTTTTATTTTTGAGGGATTTTTACCTCCAAAAAAAGGAAGACAAACTCGCCTTGAGCAAATGGCTAGGGAGGTTAGAACCCAAGTTTTTTATGAATCCCCTCACAAACTCCTCAAAACATTAGAGCAGTTAGTTTCCTATTTTGGAGCCGATCGAACTATTGCTGTAATTCGTGAAATATCTAAGCTTTACGAAAGTACTTTTCGTGGAACAGCGGAAGAAGCACATCGGTTTTTTCAAACGCATCCTCCGAAAGGTGAATTTGTCATTGTGATTGAAGGCAAGAAAATACCATAACTATGAAATGGAATGCACTCCCTTTAGCTTCAAAAAATTTAGTTGAAAATTTATCAGAAGTGTTGGAGGTTTCCCCAGTGATTGCTCAATTATTGGCCCAACGAGGAGTTAATTCCTTTGATGAAGCAAAAACTTTTTTCAGACCTGATTGGGTACAGCTTCATGATCCATTTTTAATGCAAGACATGACTGTCGCTGTCAATAGAATTATTACAGCCATGGAAAAGAATGAAAATGTAATGGTATATGGAGATTATGATGTAGATGGCACTACTTCTGTAGCTTTAGTTTATTCATATTTAAAAAATAAAATTGAGAACCTGAAGCCCTATATTCCAGATCGATATAAAGAAGGTTATGGCATTTCAATTTCAGGAATTAATAGCGCCAAACAGGAGGGGATTAGTTTAATTATTGCTTTAGACTGTGGAATCAAAGCAAATGAGCAAATTGCTTATGCCAATGATTTGGGAATTGATTTTGTGATTTGTGATCACCATTTACCTAGTAAAATTTTACCTGAAGCAGTTGCTGTTCTTGATCCTAAACGCTCAGATTGTACTTATCCATTTAAAGAGTTATGTGGATGCGGAATAGGATTTAAATTAATTCAAGCTCTACAAAAACGCTTGGAGCTTCCAGAAGAAGATCTATTCTCTTATTTAGATTTGGTAGCTACGGCTATCGCAGCGGATATTGTTCCCATTATTGGTGAAAATAGAATCCTTGCATTTTTAGGAATTGAGCAACTTAACCAAAATCCAAGAATAGGATTTGAATTTTTTTTAAAAACCATAAAAAAACCCCTAAGTGTTAACGATTTAGTTTTTGTGATAGCGCCGCGGATTAATGCCGCAGGCAGAATGGACCATGGGCTTAATGCGGTTCAATTATTAGCCGCTACGGATGCAGCAAAGGCCCTTCCTATTGCTCGTTCTATCGAGTTTTATAATTCTGAAAGAAGAGCAACTGATGAGCGAATAACACAAGAAGCTTTGCAACAAATTATTTTAAATGAACAAAAAGAAAGTTTTTCAACAGTTGTATTTCATCCCTCTTGGCACAAAGGTGTGATTGGAATTGTAGCATCTAGATTGATTGAAACCTATTATCGACCTACAGTTGTTTTAACAGAATCGGAAGGTTTATTGTCAGGATCTGTTCGTTCTGTTAGGGGCTTTGATGTATATAAAGCCTTGGAATCATGTGAGGAATTTATGATACAATTTGGGGGACACAAATACGCTGCAGGTTTAACCCTAAAGCCAGAACAATTAGATGGGTTTAGAGAAGCAATTGAAGTCTATGTTCGTGAAAATATTTTACCCGAACAACGAATACCAAGTTTGACCTATGACATGGTTTTGGGTTTTCAGGAAATAAACCACAAGCTTTTAAGAATATTAAGTCAAATGGGTCCTTTTGGACCCAAAAATATGCGTCCTGTATTTGTTACTCATAATTGTAAAGATTTGGGAGGAACGCGTTTAGTAGGGAAATCGCAGGAGCACATTAAGCTTGAAATCACAGATTCTTCTGGGATTAAGATTCAAGGGATTGCATTTGGAATGGGAGTACATTTAATTACTATAAAAAATCAAATACCATTCTCTGTTTTATATACCCTTGAAGAAAATCAATATAACGGAATTATTAGCCTTCAACTCAAAGTGAAAGACCTCAAATTTGATAAATAAATTCTTAGTAATTAATTAGTGATATGTTTTAAAAGCGCATTGGTAGAATCGTCATGTGGGTGATTCGTATTTTCTTTGATGTCCTCTAAAACAACATTTGCTAATTGTTTTCCAAGCTCAACTCCCCATTGATCATAACTATAGATATTCCATAAAATCCCTTGAACAAAAATCTTATGTTCATACAGTGCGATCAAAGCACCCAAAGATGATGGTGACAAGGAATCTATAAGTAATGTATTGGTAGGTTTGTTGCCTTCAAATACCTTAAAAGGGGCTATTTTATTTTGTTCTTCAGAAGACATTCCACTTGCATCTAGCTCTCCTTTTACTTGACTTAAGGTCTTTCCATTCATTAAGGCCTCGGTTTGTGCAATAAAGTTGGCCAGTAATTTATCTTGATGGTCTTTATTTCTATGAAGTGCTTTTTTGAAGCCAATAAAATCGGCTGGGATCAACTTGGTTCCTTGATGAATAAGTTGAAAGAAGGCATGTTGAGCATTGGTTCCAGAGGCACCCCAAATAAGCGTCCCCGTCTGATGATTTACTCTATTTCCATCACGACCGACACTTTTACCATTACTTTCCATAATTCCTTGTTGCAAGTACGCAGGAAGCTTTCTCAGGTATTGGGTATAGGGAATAATCGCTTCGCTTTCGGCATTCCAAAAGTTGTTATACCAGATACTGATTAGCGCAAGAATTACAGGGATATTTTTATCAAAAGGAGTTTCTTGAAAATGAGCGTCCATTTTGCCTGCTCCTTCTAAAAGTTGGCTGAATTGTTTTGGACCTATAGCCAAGGAAATACTCAAACCAACAGTACTCCATAAGGAAAACCGACCCCCAACCCAATCATTCATTGGGAAGGTGTTTTCAGCTGAAATTCCAAAAGCCGCTGTTTCTTTGGTATTGGTTGAAACAGCCACAAAATGTTTAGCAACAGCATCTTTAGGTGCTTGATTTAAGAACCAAGCCCTAATACTGTTGGCGTTACTTAAGGTTTCTTGTGTAGTAAACGTTTTTGAAACAATTACAAAAAGGGTAGTTTCTGGGTCGAGATTCTTAATTATCTCTTGGTGATGATCTCCTTCTACATTTGAAATAAAGCTAACGGCTAAATGATTTTTATAGTATTCTAAGGCTTCAACAACCATTGCTGGCCCTAGATCTGAACCTCCAATTCCAATATTAACAATATGGGTAATGGATTTTCCAGTATAACCCTTCCATATCCCAGAAATAACCTTATCGCAGAAAGTATTCATTTTTTGTTGGGTATCTGCTAGTAAAGGAAGGATATTTTCTCCTTCAAAGATTAAGGGCTCTTTTTTTAAAGTTCTCAATGCGGTATGTAAAACCGCTCTATTTTCCGTTACATTTATTTTTTCTCCTGAAAATTGAGCATCAATAGTTTCTTTCAAACCAGATTCCTCTGCCAGTTGAATTAATAAATCAAATCCTTTTTTATCTAATCTATTCTTGGAAAAATCTACATAAAAGTCTTCCCATTTTAAAATGGTATAATCCAAACGGTTGGGTTCATTTTTGAAATGATCTTTGAGAGTTGTTTTATTTATTTTTTGGAAGTGCTTTTGAAGAGATTTCCAAGCATTTAGATCTGTTGGATTATTATCAGGAAGGATCTTTTGCATAATTAAGTTTATTTTTATTTACTGTAATTTCATCTAAATTTAAATCTCAAAAGGGATACAGTCAAGTTTTGTTTTATAAGGAATTATATATAAAACAAATTTAGATTTTAAGTCGGAAGAAATTGGTTTAGCATCAGGGAGTTTTTGCTTGAATGGGTCAACCTGTTTACCATTTTTCCAAAAGCGGTAACACACATGGGGGCCAGATGTATTTCCTGTCATTCCAACCCATCCAATAACATCTCCCTGTTCTACAAATTGGCCAACTTTAACTTTTCTTTTTTTCATATGGAGGTATTGAGTGGAATAGGTTCCATTATGTTTTACCGTAACATAGTTCCCATTGCCCCTGGTGTAGCTTGATTTGACAATAGCTCCATCAGCCGTCGCTAAAATGGGCGTTCCAACTGAAGCAGCAAAGTCAGTTCCTTTATGTGGCCGAATACGGTTGCCATAATAGGCTATTCTTCTTCTAAGGTTAAAGCGAGAAGAAACACGGTTGAATTTTAATGGTCCTTGTAAAAAAGCACGCCGTAAACTATTGGCTTTATCATCAAAATAATCTACTATTCCTTTTTTAGGATCACTAATAAATTCAAAGGCGTAAAGTGGTTTCCCGTTATGTTCAAAATAAGCTGCTTTAATTCGATCTATACCAACAGAAATAGAGTCATCCACAAATTTTTCGGTATAAATAACTTTGAAGCGATCCCCTTTTTGTAAGCGAAAAAAATCAACGGTCCATGCGTAAACATCAGACAGGTAATAGGTTAAATTTTCATTGATACCACTGTTCTGCATCGTTTCATAAAGTGAGCTTTCAATCACTCCTGAGGCTTCCAATTCGACTAAGCGTGAGGGTTTTATGATTTCTTCACCATATAAACTGTCTCTTAAATGAATTACAGAATAGCCAGAAACTCCGGGGTGGTAAACAAAAAACTCCGGGGTAGTAATGCTGTCTTTGCTATAAAATAAGCTGTAAGGTTTCCCTAAATTAAGTTTACGAACATTAACATTACCTTTAATGGCTTCTAGAATGTTATAAACTTGCGGATAATCAATTCCGTTTTCTTCTAAAATTTTTCCAAAAGTATCCCCTCTTTTAATTTTATTTTCACGCAACTCGAAGTTGTTGAGATCAATGCCATAATAAAGATTGGGTTGAACTTTTATTTCAGTTATTGTTGTTTCATTTATTGACTCTTCTCCACTATTATTACATGATATTAGAACCAAAAAAAGGAGAAGTGTCAATAACCGATACATAGAGTTGTTTTTTACAAATTTCTAAACTTAAAGCGAATAATTAAAAAAGCAATTGAAAAGTTATCCTCTTTTTTTATACACTTAATTGATATTAATTTTGAAAGGATATTTTAAATTCCTGAAATTTTCAATATCTGCTTTTATTGAGCCAACTAAAATATCTGCCTGAAGACGAATAGGAAGTTTATTTTTATCGTCAGAAACCCACAAGGTAACACTTTCTTGTTCTTTAAAAACCCTTCCCGATTGGACTACAGGCCTAAATTTTAGACAATTAATATCTCCAAATTTACTTTTGATAACCTCCTTACCGAGATACTTAAGTTTAAACACATAGTTTTCTTGATCAAAAAACATGTTAATGTCAAAGCTTTCATTAATTCCAATGTCTTCATTAGGATAAAAGTTTCGCAAATAGTAAAAACAAGAAATCAAATCTTGAACATTGGGTTGAATTTCAAATTCTGTAATTACTTTTTTCTTTTTGTTATTTACTTTTGCTTTTTTAAGCTCATGATTAAAATCAATCTCTATACTTTTAGTGTATCCACCTTCATTGATATCTCTGATGAACTTGTATGGTAAAATTGTTGTTTGATCAAAATAGCTTTCGTAATAATCTTCTACTTTAAAAAACCAACGAGCAATTCCAGAAGTTTCTCCAAAGGCTTTGGCATGAAAAACAGGGTTACCATTTATCGTGTCGCGATCTAGAGATAAAGTGGCATAACTTGCGTTTAGCAAACCATAATGAATACGTAATTGAAACCACTCTCCCTCTTGAAAGGGAGAAGAAGCAATTAAATCTGATGAAGTAGATTGTGAATGGCTTGATAAAACACCAAAAAATAATATAAATATTAACTTTTTAATCATAGTTCAAAGATAACAATTCCTTGTGTGCGTTATATAGAGGTAACGTTTATAAAATGTTAAATGATTAGTTTAGAATGTAAGCTTATATATATTTTTGAGCCATTTTGCTTTCCTAATATTTTTTCTAACTCATCTTTTGAGGCTTCTCTGATTCTTTTTAAGGATTTAAAATGGATTAATAATTTATCACGCGTTGCAGGACCAATTCCTGTGATTTGATCTAGTTTAGAGTTTAGGCTTCCTTTGCTTCTTTTTTGTCTGTGAAAAGTAATTCCAAAACGATGTGCCTCGTCACGTGCACGTTGTAAGACTTTTAGACTTTCAGATCTTTTATCTAAATATAGGGGAATAGAGTCTCCAGGGAAGTATATTTCTTCCAGTCGTTTGGCAATTCCAA
The DNA here is from genome assembly GCA_905181895.1 of Flavobacteria bacterium MS024-2A. Taxonomy (GTDB): domain Bacteria; phylum Bacteroidota; class Bacteroidia; order Flavobacteriales; family Flavobacteriaceae; genus MS024-2A. The sequence continues at coordinate 9,248 of CAJJAB010000001.1, forward strand.
CAATAGATATTTTCCCTCTTAATCCAAGTAAATCTAAACTTTTTACTGCAGAGGAAAGTTGGCCTTTTCCTCCGTCAATCACAATAAGTTGAGGTAATGAAGCTTCTTCTTCAAGTAAGCGCTTGTATCGCCTGTAAACCACTTCCTCCATAGAAGCAAAATCGTCAGGACCTTCTACTGTTTTTATGTTGTAGTGGCGGTAATCTTTCTTATTTGGTTTTCCATTTTTAAAAACAACACATGCGGCAACAGGATTCGATCCTTGAATATTCGAGTTGTCAAAACACTCTATGTGATAGGGTTCCTTTGGCAGCCTTAAATCTGTTTTCATTTGGCTCATGATTCTAGACGTATGTCGTTCAGGATCCACAATTTTCATTTGTTTGAAGCGTTCCATTCTGAAGAATTTTGCATTTCGAATGGAAAGATCAACAAGTTTCCTTTTATCTCCCATTAGTGGAACGGTTACTTTTAGATCGTCCCCAAGGGCAACGGCTTCTGATAAAAATATTTCTTTAGCCGAACTAAAGAATAACTGTCGAATCTCTATAACCCCTAATTGTAACAAGGTGGCATCTGTTTCATCTAGCTTCTTTTTTATTTCTAGGGTATGTGATCGTATGATGGCTCCATGGGAAACTTGAATGAAATTGACATATCCATAACTTTCGTCAGAGACTATACTAAAGACATCGACATTATTAATCTTAGAATTTACAATAGTAGATTTTGCTTGATAATTCTTTAGGGATTCGATTTTCTCTTTTATCGTTTGAGCTTTTTCAAATTCCATTTCTGCGGCAAAAGAATCCATTTGTTTTTTAAACCCTTGAATAGACTCTTTAAAGTTTCCTTTTATGATTTCTCGGATCGCTTTGATATTATTATCATAGACTTCCGCTTCAATTTGTTTAGTACATGGGGCTAAACAATTTCCCATGTGATATTCTAAGCAGACTTTATATTTTTCAGCATTAACTTTTTCATCGCTTAAATCAAATTTGCAACTTCTTAAGGGATAGAGTGTCCGGACCAACCCCAACAGTGTCATTACGGTTTTCATGTTGGTATAAGGGCCGAAGTATTCAGAACCATCTTTTATAACTCTTCGAGTGTAAAAAATACGTGGAAAAGGTTCCTTTTTAATACAAATCCAAGGATATGTTTTATCATCTTTTAGTAAGACATTATATCGTGGTTGATGTTTTTTGATGAGGTTGTTTTCCAAAAGGAGTGCATCCATTTCGGTCTCAACAACAATATGTTCAATACGAATAATATTTTTTACTAAAACAGCAGTTTTTCTGTTGTCATGAACTTTATTGAAGTAGGAGCTAACTCGTTTTTTCAGGTTTTTAGCCTTTCCTACATAGATTACACGATCAGATTTATCAAAATATTGATAGACCCCTGCTACTTGCGGAAGGCTTTTTAATTGAATTTCAAAGAGATCTGATTTCACATTACGAAAATATTGATTTTCTTTGGGTAAAGAAACTGTTATTTCAATCAATTATTATTAATGAATAATTCAAAAGAAGGCTTACGTATTTATTTTTCAAAAAAACGTTCAGCACTTGCTCCAGAAATTCAAGATAATCATAGTTTGGCCATAGCCAATCAGTGTTTAAAGCTTCCTATATGGGAGTTTGAATATTTTCATTTGTTCTTACCCATTGCTTCAAAAGCTGAGGTGGACACAACACTAATTTTAACCCTGCTTCAAGGGAGAGACAAGCAAGTGGTTTTACCTAAAACTCTTGGAAGTAATATTTTAGAACACATTTTATTGACCGATGGCACAAAAATAATTGAAAACAGATGGGGAATATCAGAGCCAGAAAGTGGAATTAAGATAGCCCCGGAGCTTTTAGAAGTTGTTTTTGTTCCTTTATTGAGCTATGATAAAAAAGGAAACAGAGTAGGCTATGGAAAAGGGTTTTATGACACTTTTTTGAAAAACTGTAAAAGAGATGTAGTGAAAATTGGACTTTCTTTTTTTGATCCTGTAGATCATATTAAAGGAATTCGAGAGGAAGACGTTCAATTAGACTATTGTGTTACTCCTCGAAAGATTCAATCGTTTTAAGGGGTTCTTCTTTAAAGATTTTCTTATTGAAAACAATCAATATTCCCACTCCTGTACTTATGGCAGTATCGGCAATATTAAAGATGTATTGAAAAAACAAAAAGGTATCTCCACCTAAAACTGGAACCCAGTTTGGCCAGGTCCATTCTACTAGGGGAAATTGAAGCATATCTACAACATGGCCATAAAATAAAGGAGCATATCCCCCTTCTAGAGGAAAGAGAGTGGCAACTGAATTATAACTATCTGAAAAGATAAATCCGTAAAATACTGAATCAATAATATTTCCTAATGCGCCTGCAAAAATTAAAGCAAGAGCACAGCTTAATAGTATAGGGCTATTTTTTTTTATCGAGTCCAATAACCAATAGCCTAAGCCTAGAATTGCTATCAATCGAAAGAGCGTTAAAAAAAGTTTTGCAGAATCCTCTTCAATAAAGGGAAGGATGTCATTGAATTTTGTTCCCATAGCCATGCCTTTGTTTTCAACAAACAATAATTTAAAAAATCCCCAATCTATAATTGGAGGAACTCCGTAGCTTGAAAGGGGATAATTTAGCTTGATATAAAATTTACTGCACTGGTCAATTAAGACTACACCAATGATAATTACTAAAGCCCTTTTAAGGTTAAGATATGTTTTATTGTTATCCAGAATAATTGGGTTTGATTGCTTATTTTTGCATGTTTTTTGCTTCTATACTCAGGGTAGCATGGGGAACAAGAAATAAACGCTTTTTATTGATTAGCTTACTAGTAACTCGGCAAACACCATAGGTTTTATTTTCAATTCTAATCAAGGCGTTTTTAAGATCTCGAATAAATTTTTCTTGACGAATGGCCAATTGTGTATTCGCTTCTTTGGACATTGTTTCAGAGCCTTCTTCAAATGCTTTAAAGGTAGGCGCAGTATCTTCTGTTCCATTGTTCCCATCGTTCATATAGGAACTTCTTAATAAGTCAAGATCTAGTCGTGCACTTTCAATTTTATCTTCAATCAAAGTTTTAAACTCTTGGAGTTCTGCGTCGCTATATTTTATTTTTTCGCTCATGAGGATATTTTTTTTATTCTTAATATGGTTTTTATTTTTTCAAATTCAAGAGTTAAACCGTCACTTAAATTAGGATCAAAAGTTAAATTATCAGCTAGTGTTTCGGATAATATATAACTTTTATTTTTTGAAACCACAGCCTCTAATTGGGGTTCTTTTTTCAAAGAAATTGCAATTTTATCTGTCACCTCTAGACCACTATCTTTTCTGAAATTTTGAATTCTGTTGACTAGTTCTCTTGCGAGACCTTCTTGAATTAATTCGGGCGTGAGAGTCATGTCAAGGGCTACAGTCATACCTCTGCCTTGAGCAACTTGCCAACCTTCAATATCTTTGAAGGAGACTTCTATGTCCGAACGTTCTAAAGTAAGGTTTTTTTCGTTTAGTTGTATTTCCAGGGTTCCTTTTCCTTCTAACTCATTTACTTGTTTTTCATTCAAACCTTTAATGAGTTCTACTATTGCTTTGACCTCTTTTCCAAATCGAGGCCCCAAAGCTTTAAAGTTGGGTTTGATTTCTTTTACTAAGAGAGAGTTTTCATCATCCAGAAGTTCAACGGTTTTGATGTTTATTTCTCCTTTAAGTTGATCTATTATTTTTTCGATTCGTTTTCGATCATCCTTATTTTTAACAGGAATAATCATTTTTTGAAGCGGTTGTCGAACCCGTATTTGTTCTTTCTTACGAAGCGATAAAGCTAATGAAGTTATGGTTCTAGCTGTATTGATTTGATTTTCTAAATCAACATCAATAAGATCAGTATTTGCTTTTGGGAAATCAGTTAAATGTATCGATTTCGTTTTTTGAGTCAAATCTTGATATAAACGATCTGAAAAAAAGGGTGCTATAGGGGCTGCGAGTTTTGAAACAGTAAGTAAACATTCCCAAAGCGTTTGATAGGCAGCGATTTTATCTGTTCCGTATTCCCCTTTCCAGAATCTTCTTCGGCAAAGTCGGACATACCAGTTGCTTAATTTTTCTTGTACAAAATCAGAGATCTCTCTACAGGCTTTTGTAGGCTCATAGTTTTCGTATGCAGCGTCTACCGTTTGAATTAAGCTATGTAATTCTGACAAGATCCAACGATCTAATTCAGCTCTATTTTCAAAAGTTACAATTGTTTCTTTTTTTGGATCAAAGGCGTCTATGTTGGCATATAAGCTGAAAAAAGAATAGGTGTTGTAAAGTGTTCCAAAAAACTTACGTTGCACTTCTGCAATACCGTCTGCATTAAACTTTAAATTATCCCAGGGATTTGCATTAGAGATCATATACCATCGGGTGGCATCAGCGCCAAATTGATCTAATATTTTAAAGGGATCTACAGCATTACCCAAACGCTTGGACATTTTTTGGCCTGATTTATCTAAAACCAATCCATTGGAAACAACATTTTTATAAGCTTTTTGACCAAAAATAAGTGTAGATATTGCATGAAGAGTATAAAACCAACCTCTTGTTTGATCCACACCCTCTGCGATATAATCTGCAGGGAAGCGTTCTCCTGAATCAATTTTTTCTTTATTTTCAAAAGGGTAGTGCCATTGTGCATATGGCATTGCGCCTGAGTCAAACCAGACATCAATTAAATCAGATTCACGACGCAAAGGTTGTCCTTTAGGACTGCATAATACGATTTGATCCACAATATTTTTGTGTAAATCTATCTGACTATAATTGTCATCTGAAAAGTCACCTTCCTTAAAATTTTTAAAAGGATTCTCTTGCATCATACCCTTGGTTACTGAATGATCTATTGCTTCTTTAAGTTCAGCAATGGAGCCCATTACTTTTATTTCTTGACCATCATCTGAACGCCACACGGGTAATGGAATTCCCCAAAAACGTGATCTTGAAAGATTCCAATCATTTGCATTGGAAAGCCAATTTCCAAATCGACCCTCTCCAGTAGATTTCGGTTTCCAGTTAATTTCTTTATTGAGTTCAACCATTTGATCTCTAACATCAGTTACCTTAATAAACCAAGAATCTAGAGGATAGTATAAGATTGGCTTATCAGTTCTCCAACAATTTGGATATGAGTGAACGTATTTTTCAACTTTAAAGGCACGATTTTCTTCTTTAAGCTGGATGGCAATCTCTACATCTGTTGAGCGCACTGGGGCCTCACCTTCAGGATAGTATTCATTTTTCACAAAACGACCTCCTAAGGGGCCTACCTCTTTTCTAAAGCGTCCTTGTAAATCTACTAAAGGCACAGCATTACGATTTTTATCTATGACTAATAATGGAGGCACTTCTGGACTAGCTTCTTTGGCAACTTTGGCATCATCTGCCCCAAAAGTGGGAGCTGTATGAACAATTCCTGTTCCATCTTCAGTGGTTACAAAATCACCAGCGATCACTCGGAAGGCATTTTCCGGATGATCCAGTGGCAATGGTGAATTTGTCCATAACTGTTCATATCGAATCTCAAGTAATTCACTTCCTTTTACCTCATTTTCGATGCAGTAAGGAATATTTTTATCTCCAGGGTTATATTCTTCTAAAGTATCCTTAAGGATATATTTTTTACCAAATTGTTTTGAAACCAAGGCCTTTGCAAGAATGACTCGTATGGGCTTGAAAGTATATTGGTTAAAGGTTTGAATGGCTATATAATCAATATTTTCACCCACCGTTAAAGCAGTGTTCGAAGGTAGCGTCCAGGGGGTTGTAGTCCACGCCAGCAAAAAGAGTTCAACACCTCCTTTAAGAGATTCTGGAAGACTCTCTTGTTTAACTTTAAATTGGGCGGTTATTGTTGTATCTGTTACATTCTGATAGGTTCCAGGCTGGTTGAGTTCGTGTGAACTTAAGCCTGTTCCCGCCATTGGAGAATAGGGTTGTATCGTGTAGCCTTTATATAAAAGATCTTTTTCATGGATTTGTTTTAATAACCACCAAACTGATTCCATGTATTTTGAACTATAGGTTTCATAGGGATCGTCCATATCAACCCAATACCCAATTCGTTGTGTCAGTTCATGCCAAACATCTGTATACCTCATAACTGCTTTTTTGCAGGCTTCGTTATAGGCTTCTACAGTAATTGTTTTTCCGATGGCATCTTTTGAAATCCCTAATTCTTTTTCAACGCTAAGCTCCACTGGTAGGCCATGAGTGTCCCATCCTGCTTTACGATGTACTTGAAATCCTTTCTGTGTTTTGTAGCGACAAAAAATATCTTTG
>CAJJAB010000002.1 GCA_905181895.1 Flavobacteria bacterium MS024-2A
TAGAATGTATTAGAGAGACAACATTAAATTTTGAACATTATAATAAATTAAATACCAAAAAATAAAAAATGGAATTGAAAAAAGACAATTGGATTAAAGGAGGGAGTTTCATTATTAATGATCAAACTCCAAATGATGTATTCACTCCAGAAGATTTTACTGAAGAACAAACTATGATGAAAGAAGCTCTTCAAGAGTTTATTGACCGTGAAGTTTGGCCTCATAAAGATCGCTTTGAAAAAAAGGATTATGCTTTAACCAAAGAGATAATGGAGAAAATTGGTGAACTGGGATTCCTAGGTGTATCGGTTCCAGAAGCTTATGGTGGCTTGGGGATGGATTTTGTTTCTACCATGTTGGTTTGTGATTATGTCTCTGGTGCTACAGGGGCAGTAAGCACAGCATTTGGTGCACATACAGGGATTGGCACTTTACCCATTTTACTTTATGGAACTGAAAAGCAAAAGAAGAAATATGTTACAAAATTAGTTTCAGGTGAGTGGTTTGGTTCTTATTGTTTAACTGAACCTGGGGCAGGTTCAGATGCAAACTCAGGTAAAACTAAAGCTGTTTTATCAGACGACGGGACCCATTACTCATTATCAGGTCAAAAAATGTGGATTTCCAATGCCGGTTTTGCTAGTGTTTTTATTGTATTTGCACGTATTGAAGATGATAAAAATATTACTGGTTTTATTGTTCCTAAAGATGACTCTAATGGGATAACTCTTGGAGATGAAGAAAACAAACTTGGTCTTCATTCCTCCTCTACTCGTCAGGTTTTCTTTAATGAAACTAAAGTACCTGTAGAAAACATGTTAGCCGGAAGGGGTGAAGGGTTTAAAATTGCAATGAATTCTTTAAATGTGGGAAGAATCAAATTAGGTGTAGCTTGTTTAGATGCACAACGAAGAATAGCAACAGCTTCCGTCAAATATGCAAATGAAAGAATTCAATTCAATAAACCTATTGCTCAATTTGGTGCGATAAAAGAAAAATTAGCACAAATTGCAACCTCAACTTATGCTGGTGAATCTACTTGCTATCGTGCAGCTTATGACGTGGAAAAAAGAATACAATCATTCATTGCTGAGGGATTATCTCATCAAGAAGCTGAACTAAAAGGTGTAGAAGATTTTGCAATTGAATGTTCATTGTTAAAAGTAGGTGCCTCAGAAGATATTCAAAATACTGCCGATCATGGAATTCAGATCATGGGAGGAATGGGATTCTCGGCCGATATGCCAATGGAATCTGCATGGAGAGACTCTAGAATTGGACGAATCTATGAGGGAACAAATGAAATAAATCGAATGCTTTCAGTAGGAATGTTATTGAAAAAAGGAATGAAAGGTCAATTAGATTTAATGTCTTCTGTAATGAAGGCTACAACATCTATAAAGGAAGTAACGAGTATACCGAAGGATATGGGAGGTATTCTTGCTGAAGAAAGACGTTTACTTTCGAACTTCAAGCAATTATTTATAGTTCTTACGGGAAATGCTGCACAAAAATATGGAGATAAATTAGAAGCCCATCAACAGGTCCTTTTAGCTTTAGCTGATATTTTTATTGAAATATACTTTACGGAATCAACGATTTTAAGAACATTGAAAAATTGTGAAAGATCAGGAGAAGAAAGTCAAAAAATTCAAATTGCAATGACAAAATCATACCTTTATGAGGCGTCTGACATTATTGCTAAAAAAGGGAAAGAGGTAATTTTAAATATTTGTAAGGGTGATGAACAAAAACAATTTTTAGAAATCCTAAACAAAAAATTACAATACAAAGAATACCCTGATATTATTGGATTAAAAACTCAAGTGGCAGACAAAATGATAGAAGAAAATTGCTACTGCTTCTAAAAAGATACTTTAAAAACCGATATTCAAGTATCGGTTTTTTTATTAATTTAATATAAAAAATAAGATGAAAAAACCTTTATTCTTACTGGTCTTTATTAATTTTTTTATAAGCCAAGCACAATCAAAAAATGACTTGTACGATATCATTAATAAAACCTCTTCTGAACGTATCGAAAACGATATTCGAAAACTTGCGAATTTTGGAACGCGACACACTTTGAGTGATACGTTGTCTGAAAAAAGAGGAATCGGTGCTGCAAGACGATGGATTAAAAATGAATTTGAAACCATTTCAAAAGACTGTTCCAATTGTTTAGAGACCTTTTATCAAAAAAATTATTTTACCCAAGAAGATGGAGATCGCATTATAAAACCAGTTTGGATTAATAATGTAGTAGCCATTCAAAGGGGTAAAACGTATCCTAACAGATTCATAGTCGTGAGTGGAGATATTGACTCAAGAATATCTGATCCAACAAACTTCACCGATGATTCCCCAGGAGCAAATGACAATGCAAGTGGAATGGCTGGAACTATCGAAGCGGCGAGGATACTTTCAAAGTATTCTTTTGAAAATAGCATAATATATACTGGGCTTGCAGGAGAAGAACAAGGCTTGTTTGGTGGAAAAGGCTTAGCAAACTATGCAAAAGAAAAAAAATGGGAAATTATAGGTGTTTTTAATAATGACATGATCGGCAATATAAAAGGTGTTGATGGTGTAATTGATAATAGAAGTTTTAGAATATTTTCTGAACCTGTACCTGCTAATGAATCAGAAAAAGAAAGAAATGCGCGTCGTTTTTATGGAGGAGAAGTTGATGGAATTTCAAGACAGTTAGCTCGATACGTTCATAAAAATGTAAAAATATATATGCCTGAAATGAATCCGATGATGATCTACAGGTTAGATCGTTTTGGTCGTGGAGGACATCATCGGCCATTTAACGACATTGGTTATGCAGGAATCCGTATCATGGAAGCACATGAAAACTATATTATGCAGCATCAAGATATTCGAGTTGAAGAGAATGTAGCTTATGGCGATGTAATTAAGGGAGTTAATTTTGAATATGCTAAAAAACTAACAGCAGTAAATGCAATCAATCTAGCCAGTATTGCCTGGTCACCTCCATCTGTTAATAAACTATCAATTGGCGGAATCGTTCAAGCTTCCGTTAAATTTAAATGGGAAAAAGTAGAAGGTTCAAAAATACTAGGTTATAAAATATACTGGAGAGATACTACTAACCCAGAATGGCAGTATGAACGTTTTGTTGGAAATGTAGATCAATATATATTAGAGGGTATTGTTATAGATAATTTCTTTTTTGGATTAGCAACTGTAGGTATAAATGGTTTTGAAAGCCCTGTTGTATTTCCAAATGGGATATTTAGAGATTAGTAATAATTATCAATACTTATTCTTCGATAATCACCTCGTTTATTTCTTCTATATGGACTAAAATCAAAAGTTAAAAAAACTTCAATTGTGCTTGGAGAGTATACAGATGTATTTGTTGGGTTTTGAAATGGAAAATTATATAAAGTTCCAAATTCAAAATTTTCATAGGCCAGAGCAAATGAAATTCCAACATTTGTAAAACTCAAATCACTTATTTTCTTAAACTGTTGATTTAAGCCAATTGAGACCTCACCAAGTTGAAACTCTTGAGATAAATACATCTCAATGTCATTACCAGATTTTGAAGCATTGAAAAAAGCTAATAATGATGAATATCGAGGTAACCATCTTCGATCATAAGGATTTACATCCCATTCATAAGCCCCTTGAACCGAAAACTTTATAGGCAGTTTTAATTCCGTTTCTTGTAAATATGATATGTTTGGCTGATTCAAATGCTTTAAACTTAATCCAGCTAAAAAATTATTAGAATGAATTAAGAAAGATGCACCAAAGTCAATATAACTTGAAGAGCCTAATAATTCATATAGTGGATCTTGTGATTCTGTTTGAAGGTATCCTGACACCAAAGATAATTGATCCTCAAAAATTAGATTAGATTGATCAAATCTAGAACTCCCAAGACCTAACGATATGGAAGGGAGAAAATATAAATCGTTATCTAGTTGCACCTTATATATATAACTAATTCTGGGCTTAGAATTAACCAAACCAACATTATTCATTGTAAATGAATAAATATCTAATCCAATACTAAAATTTTTATCATCAAAAGATATTGATCCAAAAAAATATCTACTCTCTATTTTACTGTTTCCAGTTAACCCCAAGGAATTATACAAAACCCCTGTTTTATTCATATTATTAATCCCAAAAGCACTTGTGTTTTCTTTTTGTAAAAATCTAGAATGACTTACTATTAAGTCTTCTTGCGAAAACCCCTTGAATAACATAAAAAATAGGATAATATGAATTAATGAGATATTTTTCATATTACCTGATTAAAATAAAAGTTCCATCTTTAAATACATTCTCTTGATCAATTGTTTTGCCTGTAATTGTATATATATAATAGTCTGAAACCATTGAATCTCCTGGGCCTGCCCATCCAATCAGTGAGACTCCTTTTTTGGTTGGGTCAGAACCAATTGCGCCTACCTCTTCATAAATTAAACCGCCTTTCTTATCATATATTCTGAGGGTAACTTCACTTAAACCATTAAAAATAGGTCTAAAAGTATTGTTCCAAATATCCCCATTTGGTGTAAACACATTTGGATTCAAAATACTATAACCTTTACCTATTTTTATTGTTTTGGTTAACTCTTCAGAACACCCTATATCATTATATATTCTCAAAGTAATATAATAAGTTCCGGAGATAGCATATTCATGTATTATCGGGTCAGGGGTATTTCTATCTATTATTTCTGATTGCGTTCCATCTCCAAAAATAAACTCAAATGAATCATATTCATTTTCCGAAAGGTCGCTAAAAGTAATATCCTCCCTCGCTAAAAATACATCGGCTTGTTCAAAACTTGTTGAAGTAAAATCAAATTTTGGTGTTCCATTTCCAATATTTATTTCTCTTGAAAGCCCACAATTAGCAGCATTATATATTTCTAAGTTTGCTGACTCCACTGGATTATCAATGTTTATGATATATTGATTTGATCCAACTTGGTCGAATGTAACGGGCGCATTATTATAAAAGAAAGTTAATGGACCTGTATTACCATCAAAAACGTCTATAAAAATTTCACCTGACTGGCCATTACACAAAAATTCATCAATTACTGGACCTTCTCTAATTTCTAATACATTTTCATTTTCAACTGTAATAACTGCTTGAATTTTATTAGGTTCTACATTATTATCACATTGAGTTACTTCTACAGCTGTTATTGTATAGCGATATAATCCTTCTGCTAGATTAGATAAATCAAGATATCCAGTATAGTCTGGATAACCATTTGTTCCATCCAAGGCAACCCAAGTTGCGATATTTGAAGAGGACTTTATCATTTGAAGCTTTGATCTTTTAGATACAATTTCAAGAGTAAGAACTGCCTGGGAAACTGTTCTAATTGATATCTCATCAGGATTTACAGCATCTATACTTGCTTGAAACTGCGCCGATGAATCAATTAAATTTGTTAGTTCATTTATAACGGATAATTTTGGCTCATTAGAAGCCTGGGTTGAGTAAGAAAATGGAATGTCATTTAATCTAATGGCATATACCTCAAGGCTATCTCCAGCTGATGTTCCTTGAAATAATATACGTTGTTCAAAAGAAGTATTATTTGGCGCTTGAATGGCCCAGGAAATGTTATATGGTGAAACAGCAACTATACTTGGATCTGAATTTGCAATACCAATATTAATCTGACCATCCTCTGAATCTATTTCACAACTAACAGGCTGGGAAAGTTCATCACCGTTAGCCCCTCCTGTTCCACTTATAACCAAATCTCCTAATTCTCTTGTAAAGGTAAATTCTATTGGAACATCAATTCCTGATTCGTCTTGAATTCTACACCCATTTGAATCAGTAATAGTAAGTTCATATCTACCTGGATTAGGTTTAAAATTAACAGCATTACTAATTGAATTAATTGTAGTAATTCTTTGTGAGATATCGATTGGATAAAATTTCCATTGTAAAGAATAAAATTGGTCTCCAAGCAAATTAACAAATGGAGTTCCACCTTCAATTAATATAGGATCGAAGAAGGTGTCTTGAAAAGTTTCATAACACGGATCAATAATAAACTCTGTTTCTCCTGAATAATCAATGCCAGCAGATTCTTCAATAGTAAAGTTGAGAAGAACAACACATTGAGTTTGTTTGTTTTTAACCAACAATTCGTAATCACCTGGAGGAATTGATGCAATTGAAATTTTATTTGTTGTTAGATTTGGCGTATAGTCACTTCCTACTGTTGCAGCGGCTGTTATTGATGAAACACTTGTGGGTGAAGATACGCTTGTAGGTGTCGAACTACTGGAAAAAGAAACTCCACCTAATGTGCTATTAAGTACAACTGAATTTAAGGTTAATTCAAATGTGTTTGGATCAGGCTTAAGATCGTAAGTCCCATTTGATAGTTTAAACTCAAGAGATGAGTTAGGAGTAGCGCATGTTGTTTCTGTAAATGACACCCCTTTAAACTGAAGAGCTTGAGGATCATCAATTTTAAATATTGATCCACCTTGAGTTTCGTTTGAAACTAAAATACCTCCACAGCCAGAACCATCTTTTATTATGGCTCGATAACTTCCTGCCTGAAGGTTCTCGATAACTTGCTGCCCTGCTACTCCCGGAACTTCACTCCAGCTAGATTGTGAGATTTTTGAAATAGTTGAAACAGAAATATTCAATGTTGTACTTACAGTTGAAAAGCTAGCTACGCTGTCTATTATATCTCCTTTAACAGTTACGATTGAACCATTTACTGTTGCAGTATAACCTGGTAATGCATTTATTTTGCTTGCAAAATTAGCTGCAATATCTCCAATTGAAGTAATGGTTACAGAGGAACTTCCGCTTGCATTAATTGTTTGAGATGAAGTGCCTCCAATACTAATTCCAATATTAGATAAATCAACTCCAGTTAGGTCTCCGTTTATTGATATTCTAAAACTATCAAGATTTGTTGATGTTAATCTTTGCCATAAAGGGTAACCTGAAACCTCTCCATCTCCTTTATCAAAACTGAATACATTTATTTTGAATCCTGTATTTCCGTCACTAAATGAATTAGCAGCACAGTCACCACCCCCTTCAATTCTTCCGATAGCACCTAAATTATCCGGAGCAGCCTCAGCCAAAGTAACCGTCAAATTCTGCGTACAAAGGCCATTCCCATCTTTAACAGTAATGACATAATCTCCGGTAGTTATAAGGTTGTCAACTTTAAAGGATGGTTGACCTCTTTCGTGTGATGTGTTAAGCTGGTATGAACTACCTGGACCAACCACATTTACTTGATAAAATGTTGGAATAATTTCAGTTCCACTAACAGTTTTAGCTCCTCCTCCTGAAACATTAACTTCAAATGATCCTGTTCCACCTGTACAAGGAATTAATGTTATTTCACCCTCACTTAACTCAAGAGCACCTCCAGCCGGCTCAGTAATTGTAACCTGCTGACTTAAAGTTACTGCAGAACATTCATCAGGTGATGAATCCTTGAT
>CAJJAB010000003.1 GCA_905181895.1 Flavobacteria bacterium MS024-2A
GTATAGCTGGAATCAAATTCGGCCTTAAAGGAAAAATAGAGGTAAATGGAGAAATATATGATGGTGTAATGAATAATCAAAGATTGAATAACGAAGAAATTGCAGATGTAATGAATTATATTTTAAATCAATGGGGTAATAACAGTACTGCCTTTATTACTTCAGAACGAGTTTATGAAATTGAAAAAATTATTTTGGAATAATGCAAAAGTATTCGTTTTTTAATTTATTTAAAATAATGAAGAAACCTTACCTTCTTTATGGTACTATTTTAATTGGGTTTATTGTTTGGATGATTTTTTTAGATACCCACTCATGGGGGATTCATTCTGAATTAAATGGTGAGATTGAAAAATTAGAATTAGAAAAAAAAGCTTTAATAAAAATCATTTCTGATGATAAAAATACCATGAAACAACTCAAGAATAAAGATAGTTTGGAGCGATTTGCTCGTGAGCAATATGGCCATAAAAAGAAAAATGAAATTATTTTCATTATTGAAACCACAGAAAGTCCAAACAACAACTAATCTAATAATATTCTTCTTGTTTTTAACAAAACAATAGGAGCTTTTAATTTTTTGAAAGCAATTAAATAATTGTATTTTTAAAGACTTATAAATTTGCTTAATGAGTAAAACTATTGCAATTGCGAATCAAAAGGGTGGAGTAGGAAAAACAACAACAGCTATCAACCTAGCTGCTGCTTTGGGTGTCCTTGAAAAAAAAATTTTACTTATTGATGCTGATCCACAAGCCAATGCAACTTCAGGTTTGGGTGTAGATGTAAATAAAGTAAATTACGGTACCTATCAGTTATTAGAACATAGTATTGTAATAACCGATGCAATTATTAAAACTAATAGTCCAAATCTTGATTTAATCCCTTCCCATATTGATCTTGTTGCATCAGAAATTGAATTAGTCAATATAGAATCAAGAGAGCATATGCTTAAAAAAGCACTTGAGAAAGTCAAAAATGATTATGATTATATTTTAATTGATTGTGCGCCTTCATTAGGCTTAATCACTTTAAATGCTTTAGTTGCTGCAGATTCATTAATCATTCCTATTCAATGTGAATATTTTGCATTGGAAGGACTTGGAAAGCTATTAAATACAATAAAAAGTGTACAAAAGCTTCACAATAAAGAATTGGACATTGAGGGTCTTTTATTAACTATGTACGATACCCGCTTAAGATTATCAAATCAAGTAGTAGAAGAGGTCAAAAAACATTTTGGCAAAATGGTGTTTAAAACTATTATCCAGAGAAATATTAGACTAAGTGAAGCCCCTAGCTTTGGGGAGGATATTATCACATATGATGCATCTAGTAGAGGAGCAAAAAGTTATCTTTCTTTGGGAGCTGAAATTTTAAAACGGAATAAATAAAAAACATGTCAAAATCTAATCGAAAACCCGCTTTAGGCAGAGGCCTTTCAGCTTTATTGAACGATTCAGCAAATACATTTGATTCTATTAAAGATAAAAATGATGATCAGATTATTGGAAAAATTATTGATTTACCGATTGAAAAAATAAATACTAATCCATTTCAGCCAAGAAGTAATTTTAATGATGAGACTTTAAAGGAATTAAGTAATTCAATTTTAGAATTAGGGATTATCCAACCTGTTACTGTTCGAAAAACTAAAGAAGAGTATTTTGAATTAATTTCTGGAGAGCGACGATATAAAGCCTCAAAAATGGCTGGTTTAAAAACTATCCCTGCATTTGTGCGTCTTGCTGACGATAAAGAATCATTAGAAATGGCTTTGGTTGAAAACATCCAACGAGAAGATTTAGATCCTATAGAAATTGGGCTTTCTTATCGTCGTCTAATTGAGGAAATTAATCTCACTCAAGATCAATTAAGCGATCGTGTAGGAAAAAAACGATCAACCATAACAAATTATATGCGTTTACTCAAGTTAGATCCAATTATTCAAACTGGAATACGAGATCGCTTTATAAGTATGGGACACGGAAGGGCATTAGTTAACGTTGAGGACACAAAAACACAATTAGATTTATATAAACAAATTGTAAAAAAAGGCCTCTCAGTTCGAGCAACTGAAAACTTAGTCCGCAATTCAAAAGAGATAGAAACATCTTCCTCGTCAAAATTTCAACCTCCTTTTATCTCTCTGGTTGCAGCTGAACTTGGAACACTATTTAATACCTCTGTTACTGCAAATGCAAATAGTCATGGAAAAGGAACATTGAAAATAAGCTTTGAATCTCAAGAACAGTTACAGCGTATTCTAAACATAGTTAAAAAGTGAAGCTTAGAAGCATTTTAGTTCTATATTTTGTTTTAGCAAGCATTTCTGTAAATGCTCAAGACAAAGAAAATGAAAAAGCTAGTGAAAATATTAAAATAATTAATAACACTGAAAATGAAAAAAAAACATTTTCAGTTCCAGATTCTGTTGGGATAAAAAATAAATATTCTTTAAGAGTTCAGCGATTAATAGCTGATCCCCTTACTCCTTCAAAAGCAGCCTTTTATTCGGCTATCATACCTGGCTTGGGTCAAGCCTATTTGGGAAAAGCATGGAAAGTACCTATCGTATATGCTGCAATGGGTGCTTCATTATATTATTATGATTTAAATAATAAAGAAATGAATAAATACCGGACAGCATATAAGCGAAGACTTAACGGGTTTTTTGATGATGAATTTTTAGAAACGGATATTCCTATAACTACTGAACAATTATTGTTGGGGATGGATTTTCATAAAAACTATCGTGATTTTGCGATAATACTTGCTGCAGTCTCCTACATGCTAAATATACTTGAAGCTAATGTGAGTGCACATTTATTACAATTTAATGTAAGTGATGATTTGAGCGTTACCCCGAATTTCATTTTTGACAATGAAAAAACCGGTATAAGATTAGCTTTTAAATTTTAAATAAACTAAAAATGAAAATTGCATTATTAGGATACGG
>CAJJAB010000004.1 GCA_905181895.1 Flavobacteria bacterium MS024-2A
AAGGAACTCAAATAGGTCTTTCGGCAATTCCAGATGAGGGATATAGGTTTGTTCGATGGTCAGGGAGTGATAGAGATAATAAAAACTGCGGATGGGTTCGCCCTGGAAACTGTCGAGCTACTTTTACAATGAATTCAGACAGAAATATTCAAGCTTT
The DNA here is from genome assembly GCA_905181895.1 of Flavobacteria bacterium MS024-2A. GTDB lineage: Bacteria > Bacteroidota > Bacteroidia > Flavobacteriales > Flavobacteriaceae > MS024-2A. The sequence continues at coordinate 158 of CAJJAB010000004.1, forward strand.
GTTTCAGATTAATTCAGAGTAAACTTTCTCAATTTGAAGCATAGCACCAATATTTATCATTCTACCAAGAATGAAACAAGCTACGAATGAAGTAAGTGAAGACTTGCCTTTGTTTGTGTGATTACCTTAACTAATTAGTTTTAGTAGCGTTTTCTTGTTTTGAGGATTTTCTTCTGATATAATACTCTTCAGCTAGTATTCCTAAAAGGCTTATGAAGTTTAATGCAGAACATATCATTTTCCAATACAGAACTGTCCAAAGATAGTTCCTAATATATCATTATCAGTGTCAATTTTTCCAGTAATACTTCCTATGTGAAAAATTGATTCTTTTAACTCAATACTTAATAAATCTCCTGGGATGCCTTTTTCAAGGCCTTCCATAACTGATTCTAAAGCCTCTAAAGCTAATTTCAAAGCACTAAAATGCCTTGTATTATTAATGATAACGGCCGAATTATTTCCTAATGCTAGGGTGGTTTTAACTAAATGTTTTTTTAGTGACTCAAGACTCTGTTCCTCAAATGTGGATATTCCCATTCCAAATGGATTTATTGATTTAGCAATTGAACCCAATAGTTTTTTATTAAAATTTGAATTAAATCCATTTACATTTTGATCAATTTTATTTTCAATTAAAATTACATTTAAACTCCCATGCTGAAGTGATTTAATCTCCCTTGAAAGTTCCTTAAAATCAGAAGATATTTCATAGAGATAAACCAGAATAGTAGCCTGAGTGATTTTATCCTTTGCTTTTTTAACTCCTATTGCTTCTACTAAATCATCTGTTTCTCTCAATCCTGCCGTATCAATAAATCGAAAACTGATGCCTTCAATAATTAGTGTGTCTTCAATAAGGTCTCTTGTAGTACCAGGAATATTAGAAACAATAGCTTTTTCTTCTTTAAATAAAGCATTTAGGAGTGAGGATTTTCCTGAATTAGGTTTTCCAGCAATAGCTACTGGGACTCCCTTTTTTATAACATTACCATAAGTGAAAGATTCCTTTAATTTTATTATTTCCTTGTGTAAGACTTTTAATAGATGGAGAAGTTCATTTTTATTCGCAAAGGTTACATCTTCCTCACTAAAGTCAAGTTCAAGCTCAATTAAAGCTTTAAATTGAATCAGTTGCTGACGTAGTTCTTCCATGTTCTTGGAAAAACCACCTCGCATCTGTTTCATGGCCATATTATGGGCAGCTTCACTTTCAGAGGCAATGATGTCAGCTACAGCTTCTGCCTGACTTAAATCCATTTTTTTATTTAAGTAGGCTCTTAGTGTGAATTCACCAGCTTGTGCAGGAAGAATCCCTTCGTTTATAAAGCAGTTAATTATTTTTTGCTGTATGTATGAAGAACCATGACAAGAAATTTCAACAACATCTTCGCCAGTATAGGAAAGTGGACCTTTGAAAAAGGTTACCATCACTTCATCTATAAGCTGCTGCCCAAAAACAAAATCTGCTAAAAAAGCTGTATTTGGAAGAATTTGACTCAATTTATTCTTAGCTTTTGGATGGATAAAAATAGCTGTTTTTTCTATGGCTATCGAACCTGAAAGTCTAATAACACCTATAGCACCACTTCCTTGTGGTGTGGAGAGAGCAATTATGGTTCCATCACTAATCATAGTTTATATAGTTTTAGTAAAAGTGGCTCTTTTCTTATGCTGACGATTTTCATAATTTTTCCACAGTTTTTGTATCGCTAAATTCTCCTCTAATTCTGGATTGGTTTCTACAATCGTTATTTTTCTTTTGTTGAAGAGTTTTTGTATTTCATTAAAAATAATAGCAGTGATTCCTTTATTTTGAAAATCAGGATGAACCCCAATAAGATAAAAGGAGGCTCTATTATTGAACATCATCGCTTTTAATAAATGATAAAAATTAAAAAAATTAATTTTTCCATTTATTTTTTGCAAGGCTTTAGTAAAAGATGGCATTGTAATGGCAAATGCAATCAAGCGTTCGTTTTTATCAACGACACATTTTATAAAGTCTGGTTTAATGAATTTTAAGTAACGATCCTTATAATGTTGAACCTGATAATCTTGAATTGGCACATAGGTTTGAAGATTATTATAGGTTTCCCCTAATAATTTAAACATTTGATCTACATAGGGTAAAATATCTTTACGTTTTTTAAAATGAAGTATTTTTAAGTTATAGCGATCCAAAATCACACTAGAAAAGCGCTTTATTTTTTCAGGAGAATTTTCAAAATTAGAAATTTTTATTTCATATTCCACCCACTTTGCTTGAATTGAAAAGTCTAGAGATTCTAAATGCTTTTGATAATAGGGAGCATTATATAGGGTTATCATAGTGTTTCGCTCTTCAAAACCTTCAATTAGCAACCCTGCTTTGTCCAGATTTGAAAAACCTACTGGTCCTTCAATAAACTCCAATTTATGCTCTTTTCCAAACGCAATAACCTGATCCATTAGTAATTTTGAGACCCTTACATCATCAATGGCATCATACCAACCGAAACGAACTTTTCGTTTATTTAATTCATTGACTTCAATCCAATTTACCATGGCTGCAATTCTTCCAACTATTTTATCTTCTCTGTAAGCGAGATAAAAGCGTGCGTCTGCATTTTTATAAACAGGGTTAAATATTGGATCAATTGTTTCAATTTCTTCATTTATAATAGGAGGGACCCAATAGGGGTTTCCCCTATATAGCTCAAAAGGAAACATGACAAAAGTATTATAGTCAGTTTTTGAATTAATTTCCTTAATAGTAACTTTATTATTCATTCAACTTAATTTCGTGCTTTACGATTTTTTTTGCGTTCGTTCTTATTGGTTTTCTTAAGTGTTTTTTTTAGTTGGCGTTCTTCTTGCTTTAAGGCTTTGAATTCTAACTCTGCTGATGATATATAATCTTGATGGAAATCAAGTCTATAAGAAACTCCTAAATTAAATAAAAACTGACTTGGTGTTGTTTTTGTATTTGAACCAACTGTTGTTTCAACCTGAATATTATCTGAATATAAATAAGCTGTTCCTATTCTGAATAAATAATCATTAAATAAATCACTTTTTTGTCCTTGATGTTCTAGATAAACGGACCAAAGGGGATCAAGTGTATGCGTTAAAGTAAGTATATAACTGATTTCAGGATAGGTAGATAAGTAACGATCATAAGTGAAGTTTGTTACAAAAACCCATGTACCTAAAAAATGTGATTGAGTTGATAAAGTTCCTCTTAAATGGAATAAAGGCTCTTCCTGAATAGGTACATTAAGGTTTTGAAAGAATATGGGGCGATATAAATTCCCAAAAATATTATTGTAAGGAAAGGGATTGCTTTTTTCAAAACTCACATTAGTTCCCAAGGTTAAGGAAACTGCAGGAATAAGTTCACGGAGTTTAAATCCATTATTTGCCTTCCAACTATAAACATTATTGTTTTTCTCCTTTTTAAAAGGATCATAGAGCAAATATTTAAAACCAATAAAGTTTTGCAAAAATCCTTTTCTGGAGCTAATAATAGGAACGCTACCTACCTTAGAGTTAAGCTTACCTATAATATATTTCCCCTCATAAGTTAACTCCAAAGTTTCTAGTAAAAATCCCCAACGCAAGGAAAGAAAGCTGATACCTCCATCAAATGTAGAGTTGTTGTAGCCAGAATGTAAATAATTTCTAAAAGCAATTCCAAGCTCAGCTTGAATTACATCTTTTCCAACCGCAAATGCTCCAATTGATAATCCTGGTCTGTTGGAATTGATTTGATCAGTGTATTGTGCTTTTAATAAAAAAGACATGAGAAAAAAAACAATGAAAATAGGGTTTCTTATCATATTGTAAATATAGAACAACTATACTTTATGATTTATACTAGCTGATAATGATTTGTGAATTTTCACTGTTTCAAATTGAATTAGTTACTTTTGTATTATAAATTTTTATTGTGATTTTTAAAATAATATTTATTTTTCTATGTGTAGTTTATCTGTTAAGATTACTATCTCCTTTTTTATTTAAACTTCTTTTTTCAAGTATTGTAAAAAAAGCAACATCTAATCAAGGTTCAAATGAGCATCAATCTAATACAAAGCCAAAACAGAACAAGACTTCTTCTGAATCTATAGGAGAGTATGTAGATTATGAAGAAGTTGAATAAGGATTCTATAGTTTCAGTTTTAATACCCCATGGACTAGTTGTTTTTGGCTTGGTACTAGTTTCTTTATTATTTTATTATCCTTTACTAAATGGTAAAGTATTATTGCAGTCTGACATTCGTCAATACGAGGGCATGTCAAGAGAATTGAAGGAGTACCGTTTTGAAACAGGAGAGGAAACTTACTGGATAAATAATGCTTTTGGAGGAATGCCCACTTATCAATTAGGTGCAAAATATCCTGCAGATTTTCTTAGTCCGATTTATTCCTTTTTTAGAATTCTGCCAAGACCAGCTCATATTCTTTTTCTATATTTTTTTGGAGCTTATATTCTCCTATTAGTTCTAAGAATACCCTGGCATACTGCCCTTTTTGGGTCTTTGGCTTTTGGTTTTTCTACTTATTTGTTAATTATACTTCAAGTAGGACACAATACAAAAGCACTTGCAATAAGCTTTATTCCTTTTGTTCTAGCTGGACTTTTAATGTTATTTGAAAAAAAGGATTTCTGGGGTTTCTTTTTGACAACAATTGCTCTCGGAATGCAAGTACGAGCAAACCACTATCAGATGACTTATTATTTATTGTTATTGATGGGTATTTTTATATTTTTTTTTGGTTTGCAAGCCGTGAGAAAACAAACGAAAAAATCCTTTATTAGATCAATTGGACTTATATCTCTGGCGGGAATTCTTTCTCTTGGATTTAATGCATCATCACTTTTGACGACTTCACAATACACAAAGTTCAGTACGAGAGGTTCAAGTGAATTGAAATTTAAATCAGATGGTACTCCAAAAGAACAGTCCACAGGTCTTGAATATGATTATATAACTGAATATAGTTATGGGATTTTTGAGAGTTTAAATCTAATTGTCCCAAGAATACAAGGAGGAGGATCAAGTGAGGACCTGGGTGAAGATCATGGAGTTTATGATTTTTTGAGAGAACGTGGAGTAGGAGCTTCTCAATCAAAACAATTTTCTCAAAATGTTCCAACCTATTGGGGCAATCAACCTATCCTTGAAGCACCAGCCTATATAGGCATAAGTATTTTCTTTTTCGCAATCTTGGCTTTAGCTTTTGTAAAAGGAACAATTCGAAATTCTTTATTGATTGGAATCCTATTTTCCTTGTTATTGTCATGGGGAAAAAATATCCCTTTTTTAACTCGTTTTTTTATTGATTATGTTCCATTTTATAATAAATTCAGGGCTGTTTCATCTATTCAAATTATTTTGGAGTCTTGTTTTCCAATTTTGGCTTCTCTAGGGATGCATTGGGCTATAGAAAACATAAAAAAGTTTAGTTTAAAACGTTTTATAAAGGTTGCTATTATTCCTTTGGTTTTATTGACTTTGCTTCTTTTATCTCAAGGGATGCTATCTTTTTCAGGAGCTAATGATGGTTACTATAATGAAATTTACGGTACTGAATTGGTTAATAAGATTGTTGAAGCAAGAAAATCTATTTTTCAGTCAGACTTGTTAAGAGGCATCCTAATTATCTTTGTAATTATCTCCACACTTCTTGCTTATAAGTTTAATAAAATTAACAAAAGTATAGCCATTACCATAATGATTAGTATTCTTCTTTTTGATTTATTGGGAATATCTAATCGTTACATCTCACGCGACGAGAGTTTCGTTTCTAAAGAGTTTGCGAATAGTGCGTTTCAAATAACTGAATCTGATAGAGCTATTTTAAAGGATACCAATGATTTCAGGGTGTTTGAGCCACAACTTAGACTTACTGGAGCAAGGACAGCTTATTTTCACAAAACCCTTGGAGGTTATCATGGAGCTAAACCAAGGCGTTTTGAAGAGTTGTTCGATTATTATAATACTCACCAAATATCAGGTGTTTTGAATTTTTTAAATGTAAAATATATTTTGTTTTCAGATGAGGAATCAGGTGAGTTGAAGCCCATGCGAAACCCTAACGCTTTAGGCTCTGCTTGGTTTGTTGAAACTCTAGTTCCAAACAGAAATGCAGATGTATTATTAGAACGATTAAAAACCACAGATTTTAGTAAGGAATCTCTTTTTATTCAAGATGATATTCCTAATTATATATCACAAACTTTTGAAAAAGATACTTTGTCTTCTATAGTTTTAAAAAAGAGTACCCCAAATCAATTGATTTACAGCACAAAATCTAAAAAAGAACAATTTGCCGTTTTTTCTGAAATGTATTATCCTGATGGATGGTCAGCAAAAATAAAAGAACAAGAAGTCCCAATATATAGTGTTAATTATGTTTTGCGAGGAGCTCTTATTCCTGCTGGTGAGAATGAAATTGAATTTAATTTTAATCCTCAGATTGTTTCTCAAGGGACAAAACTTCACTTTGTGAGTGCTTTTCTTTTTCTTGGAATTCTGCTCGGAATGGGATATCTTCAATATCGCACTAAAGCCTCCGTATAGAAAATGGGAATTATAGCTAAACAATCTTTTTATAATGTTTTGAGTATTGCTTTTGCCTTTTGTATTGGCGCTGCCAATATGCTTTTTTTATATCCCAAATATCCAGGAAAAGAATTTCAGGGTCTTATTGTTGCTTTACTTGCAAATTCAAATCTAATACAGCCCTTTATTTCTTTTGGATTTCAACATACTTTAATTAAATATTTTAGTGATTGTAAAACAGATGTTGAACGTGATCGCTTATTGTGGTTCGCAATTCTTTTTCCAATACTTATTTTAGCATTTATCCTTCCGTTGTATGGTTTTTATAATGAGGAGATATTTGAATTTTTATCAAATGGTAATAAATCTGTACTACGTTTCCCAATTTTAATTTTATCTGTTGCAGTTGCCACCGCTTATTTTGAAATTTTTTTTAGTTGGCTTCGAGTACATTTAAAATCAGTATTTGGTAATTTTCTCAAAGAAGTTTATCCACGGATGTTAACTTTAATACTACTTGTGCTTTATGCCATTGAATTTATAGATTTAGATCAGTTTATTGTTTATTTGATTGCAGGGTATTATTTAAGATTACTTATCATAATTACTTATTGCTTTAAAGTGCACACACCTTCATTTCAATGTAAATTACCAGATGGATGGCAAAGCATGTTGCGTTATAGTTCCTTAATTTTTCTTTCAGGGGCTGCAGCAAGTTTTATTTTAGATATAGATAAATCCATGATTTATTCGCTTTCTACTGACGAGAATGTAGCCTTTTATGCGGTTGCTCTTTATATTGCAGCTGTTATTGAAGCTCCAGGTAGGGCAATGTTTCAAATCACCAGTCCTTTAGTTGCAAAAGCACTAAACGAGAATAACGAAGTGCGTCTTGTTTTTTTATTGAAAAAGAGCAGCCTTAATTTAATGATCGTATGTGCGCTTATTTTTTTGATGATCAACCTTAATCTTAGCGACTTTTATTTAATAATAAATCAAGAGGGGTACGCTTCTGCGGCAAATGTTGTCATTATTGTTTCTCTTGGTAAATTTTTCAGCATTTCAATGGGTTGTTTGAATAATATCATTTCCAATTCAAAGTATTATTTTTATATTTTTTGGTTTTCAATTAGTTCAGCAATATTAGCTGTTATTTTAAATTATATATTTATTCAATCGCATGGAATTATAGGTGCTGCCATTGCTACATTGATTGTTATCGTATTTATCAATTTATGTAAAATTATTTTAGTAGCAGTTTTATTTAAAATACATCCTTATTCTAAAAAGTCGATTGAAATTTTTATGAGCACTTTAGTTATTTATGGACTCATTTATTGGATACCTACTTTATTAAATCCCATACTATCAATAACTGCTCGAAGTATCTTAATTATTGGATTATTTTCAATTCCAATGTATCTATTTCGATGGTCAAGTGATATCGAAAGTATATTTAAAAAAATTAGCTCAAGATTATTTTAATTTTTGAGTAAGATATCTTCCTGTGTGTGATTCTTTAATTTTTATAATTTCTTCAGGAGTTCCCTGCCCAACTAGATATCCACCCTCATCACCTGCTTCAGGACCCAGGTCAATCAGATGATCAGCACATTTTATAAGATCTAAATTATGTTCTACCACAACAACACTGTGTCCCTTTTGAATTAACGAATTAAAAGATTTAAGTAGTTTTTGAATATCATGAAAATGAAGACCCGTGGTAGGTTCATCGAAAATAAAGAGTACCTTTTCTTTACTTGTTCCTTGAACAATGAAAGAAGCTAATTTTATCCTTTGGGCTTCTCCTCCCGAGAGAGTAGCAGAGGATTGCCCTAATGTTATATATCCTAGTCCAACATCTTGTAGAGGTTGTAGTTTTTGAATTATTTTTTTTGACTCATGTTTTTTAAAGAAAGATATTGCATCGTCGATGGTCATACCTAAAAGCTTATTTATAGAAACATCATTAAATTTAATCTCTTGAATTTCCTTTTTAAAACGCTCTCCTTTACAGTGTTCACATTCAAGAACTACATCTGCCATAAACTGCATTTCAATGGTAATAGTACCCTCTCCTTTGCAACTATCGCAACGTCCACCGTCAACATTAAATGAAAAGTGCTTAGGTTGGTAATTTCGTGTTTTGGATAATTTAAGATTTGAATACAAAGCTCTTATTTCGTCATAAGCTTTTATATATGTCACAGGGTTGGATCGTGATGACCTACCTATTGGATTTTGATCTACAAACTCAACACTTTTTAACGTATTCAAATCTCCTTTTAATTCGGTATGAGCACCTGGTTTTATAGAGAATATTTCGAAATAACGAAGTAGGGCAGGATAGAGTATTTTTTTTACTAGACTAGTTTTCCCACTTCCCGAAACCCCGCTAACTACAGTAAGACATCCTAAGGGAATTTCTATATCAATATTTTTAAGATTATTTTCTCTACATCCAATGAGTTGGAGTTTATCTGGAGTTATTTTTCTTTCTTTTGGAACTTCAATTTTTTTAGTACCATTCAGATAATCTGCAGTTAGTCCTTTACTTTTTAATATTTGATTAAAAGTACCTTGCGCAACTAATTTACCACCAAAACTACCAGCTTCTGGGCCAATATCGACAACTTCATCTGCAGAACGCATAATATCTTCATCATGCTCAACTACTATTACTGTATTGCCGATATCGCGTAATATTTTTAAAACATCAATCAGCTTTTCATTATCCCTGCTATGCAATCCAACGGAAGGTTCATCTAATATATACATTGAGCCTACGAGACTACTTCCAAGCGAAGTTGCTAATTGAATTCTCTGTGATTCACCTCCAGAAAGGGTATTAGAACGTCGATTTAAACTTAAATAACCTAACCCAACTTCTTGAATAAATTGAATCCTACTGTTGATTTCCTTTAGTAATCGACTGGCGATTTTTTGATCGTGATTATTTAACTTAAGATGTTTAAAAAAAAGTGCTAGGTTAGAAATTGAAATTTGTAGTAAGTCAGGTAAACTTTTATTTTCAATTTTGACGAAAGAAGCTTCATTTCTGAGGCGAGAGCCATTACATTCAGAACATTTTGTTTGACCACGATAACGAGAAAGTAAAACGCGGTTTTGGATTTTATAACTCTTTGCTTTAATTTTTTTAAAAAAGCCGTCAATACCTTTAAAATAAGAATTCCCTTTCCAGAGTAATTCTTTTTGTGATTTGTTCAATTCAAAATAGGGTTTGTGAATAGGAAAATCAAATCTATACGCATTATTCACTAAATCACTATAAAATTTTCGCATTCCCGTTCCCTTCCATGGAACAATTGCGTTATCATAAATAGACAAACTAGTGTCAGGAATTACTAGCTCAGGGTCTATTCCGATTATATTACCAAAGCCCTGGCACTCTGAACATGCACCAAAGGGATTGTTAAAACTAAATAAATGAATATTTGGAACGGAAAAACTCATGCCATCCAAATCAAAATTACTTGAAAATTCTTGACGTTTTTTATTTTTTACAATTAAAAGAGAACATTTGCCTTTCCCTTCATAAAAAGCAATTTCAACGGCATCTGCAACTCTATTGTAAAAGTCTTCATCATGCTTTACTATTAGTCTGTCAACGACTAAATCAAAGGCTTCTTTAGGAATCTGCTTTAAATCATTAATATTTAAGGTTTCTTCTTTTGAGTAAATTCGAGCAAACCCTTGTTGAATAAAAATTGTAATTTTTTCTGCAAGAGTTCTATTTGACTCTTCAGTTATAGGTGAAAGTAATAGTAATTTTTCACCATTTTGAAGAGACTTGATTTGCTTTATAACATCCTCAACAGTATCTCTTTTGACTTCTTTATTAGATATAGGGGAGTAGGTTTTCCCAATTCTGGCAAAAAGAAGCTTTAAGTAATCATATATTTCTGTTTTTGTTCCGACAGTTGACCGAGGATTAGAGGTATTTACTTTTTGCTGAACTGCAATAGCAGGGGCTAAACCTTTAATGAAATCAACCTTGGGCTTATTAAGTCGCCCCATAAATTGACGTGCATAAGAAGAAAGACTTTCTACATACCGTCTTTGTCCTTCAGCATACAAAGTATCAAAAGCTAAGGAAGATTTACCAGAACCTGAAAGACCAGTAATCACCGTTAATTTATTACGCTGAATCGCTAGATCTACACTTTTTAAGTTGTGTAAATGCGCGCCTTTTATGACAATATACTTTTTCGGATCGTAATCCAAAATGTTTTTCATAACTGATTTAAAGGCGGCAAATTTACAATTTTAAATTGCTTTTTAAGCCACTAATAAAAGTAAAAAGCTGAGCTTATTGTTAATAACTTTAAAAAAACGTATATTTGTTAAAATTTATAAGCCTATAGCGAAAAATTACTTTTAAATATCACGGATTTTAAACTGGCATACTTGCCAATAAAAGTAATTTTATGGACTTTAAATCACTCCCTC
>CAJJAB010000005.1 GCA_905181895.1 Flavobacteria bacterium MS024-2A
TTGTAAGTCCATCCAGGGTTCCCTCGTAATATTTAACTCCATTTTTAATTACTATCAGATCGGAACAAACTTTTTCTACTTCGTCTAACAAATGAGATGCTAGAAGAATTGTTGTCCCTTGTCGAGCAATGGTAAGAATTAATTTTCTGATTTGATGAATTCCCTCGGGGTCTAGCCCGTTGGTTGGTTCATCCAAAATTAAAAGATCGGGTTTGTTGACTAATGCTGCAGCAATAGCTAAGCGTTGTTTCATACCCAAAGAAAAAGTACTGAATTTGCTATTCCTTCGATCCCAAAGGTTTACCAATTTTAGTTGCTCTTCTATTTTATCGAAACTACATTGTTTGATTTTACATATTAATTTTAAATTCTGTAAAGCTGACATATAAGGGTAAAAGTTAGGTCGCTCAATAATGGCTCCAATTTTCTTGAGGGCTTGATGTGAAGTAAGGTTTCCTTCATACCATTTAAATGTTCCTGATGTAGGATTAACGACATTCAATACCATCCCCAGTGTAGTAGATTTACCACTTCCATTTGGACCTAAAAGACCGTAAACTTTCCCCTTATTGATAGTTAGTGAAAGCTTACTTACAGCGGTTAGATTCCCGAATTTCTTGGTAAGGTTGTTAAGTTGTAATATAACATTAGACATGGGTTTAAAGATAGGACGATTAGAACGATAATTTGTTACACTTAAAAACTACCTTTTATAAAATAGTTTAACAAAAAGAGGTTTTAATGATTTAAGCTTAAAACACTATTTTTGATAAAATCTGAATATGGAAGAAAAATTAATTTCTAAAAAAAAGCCTTTTTTTAAAATATCAATGGAGCTGGCTTCTTTCTTAAAACATTATGAACGATGGATTGATACCCATGTTTGTTATGACGATTTACTTCGGTTTTCAGGATCCGTTGTGGTATATGATAAGAATGATAATGATACGCTTTGGGTAAGTGTTTATTTTACCGACAGTGAGCGTCGCGAGATTGAGTTTAGTTTAAAGAAAATTTATACCCAATTGCATTCTGACGGAAATGAATCAAGTATTCCTGATTTAAATATTGATGCGATAGATTATTGCACTTTTGGAAATTCAAAACCATTTCGAATTAAAGTTAGAAACATTCTGAATGATAACTTTACCTATTATTACATAAAAAAAACGGATGCTTCTAGAATTTTTGGTTTAGAATTCGAACACATGCTTTCTCCTTATAATTTAAACTTTTTGGTTAATGATAACACTTTAATAGAAGAGCATATTTCCGGAATTCCAGGGGATACTTTCATGAAAGAATTTCTTCCTCAATGTAATGACTCTGAGAAAGCTCAAATTGCTAAAGAATACGTAAAGTTTAATGAGCGAAGTATGATTCGTTTACTTGGTGATATGCGAGCCTATAATTATGTTGTTGTTCCTACTCATGATTTTGATCAGGTAGTTTATAAGATTCGACCTATTGATTTTGATCAGCAATCCTTTGAGGGACGTTTGTCAGTCTATCGCCCTCAATTCTTTAAAGAGAATGGACCTATCATGGATTTAGTTCGAACAAAACTAAGCCATGACTCAATTAATCAATACAAAATTGAGGAACGATCTATTGTTGCTAGACGTATTCTTAGTTCAGGAAATCGACTTAAAAAATTGGTAAAAACAATGCAGTTGGAATTACTCACGCTTCCCAAAAACTTAGAACGCTTAAGAAACGAAATTTATAAGTTTACTAAGGATGAAGCCTTTTTGCAAAGTAAATCTATGGGCGATATCATGAAAGCATCTTTTGAATATGTTCGAAAGCATTATGAGGATGTGGACACTCATAGTCAGTTTTAGTAAAAATCACTTTCATCATAGTCTTGCTGTTCCTGATTTTCTTCATCCAGATTGTCTTCAAAACCTTCTTCTTTGAAGGGTGTTTCACTTTCAAATGATTTGTCAGGTGCTTCCTCAGGGACTTCGCCTTCAGCATGAATGAGATTTGGATAATTTGTGCCAACAATTAATTCACCAACCTCCATCAATTCTATGAAAAATGTCCAAAGATTAAGAAAATCATAGATGTAAAGTAATTTATGCACATCAACAGAAAAAACATTATTTAATAAAGTTTCACTATAATTAGGTTGCTCAACATCCATAGATTCTAGAGGCATTTCATCCCCTTGTTCCCACTCATCATTGGTGGAATAAAACGAAGCCATTTCATTTCCTAAGAATCCAAAGGCTTGAGTAACGGCGTGATGTAAATCTTCTAAAGTTGCCGCTTCATCAATTTCGATATCGCGAAGTACATCCTCTTTTACATCTAAAATAACTCGAATTCTATAAATCATAATTGTTTTTTAAGGGTCAATATAAAATAACTTTGTGCTCCAAATAATAAGGATGCTATCAACAGATGTAGGGGTTGAGAAGAAAAAGGGAAATCAAAATAGTACATCCATATTCCTGTTAAAATTTCTAAGGACAGTAAAGATAAAATAACAATATATACATTGGGTATTATTTTGTTTTGGTAAAGTAAATATCCTAAATATCCGTGAACCAGTAGGACGATGATTGAAAAACTTCGATGGATATAAAATAAAAGGGGCCAATCGGATAACCAAGCTGAGATATCTTCCAAATTAAAGGTATGCATTTGTTCGTCTACGAATTGTCGGACTTGAGTTCCCATTCCAATCTGAATAAGAGTTAAGATTAATCCAATCCCTAAAACCTTTTGCAATACAGCAGTATTTTTTAATACTGATTTAGAGTGACTTTCCCTGGCTAGAAGGATAATTAGTAAAAGCACAATTAAAAGAGCCATCACCATGTGAATGGTTATTTTGTATGGAATTAAATTGGAGTCCACTACTGTTTTTCCTAACCATCCTTGAAATCCCATTCCTAATAAAACGAGAAAGGATAATACCGTTGACCAAACGTCTTTTTTAATTCTCCAAAGTGTACTAAAGAAAAGAACTAAAGTCGATAGTCCCGCCAAGGCACCCAATAAGCGATTAATGAATTCAATCCAGGTATGAGTGGCGTTAAATAGTGCATAATCATGTTCGGTATAGTCTTCCCAGTTCTTTGATTCGTATTCTATTGAGGAGTTAAAATCATATATAGCTACTCGTAAAATTTCACTTACAATAATAACTTCTCCTTCGTGATATTGATGATTAGACTTCCAATCTAGCTGATTTCTTTCTGTAGGAGGAATCAAGTAGCCAAAGCACTTCGGCCAGTCAGGGCAACCCATTCCACTTCCGGTCATTCGAACTATAGCTCCTGCTGCAATAACAAGATAGACTAGAATTAAACTAGTTACAATAAATGGTTTAATTTGTTTTTTCACGAAAGGTAAGGCCTAATTTTTTTCCTTCTGATTTCATTTTTTCAAAAGCAGCATCTTGTTCATTTGAAATTTCTCCTTCTAAAATGGCTTCTTTTATTGCTTCTTTAATCAATCCAATTTCTTTGGAAGGCTTAAGATCAAAATATTTCATAATGGTCTCCCCGCTAATTGGAGGTTGAAAATTTCGTAAATGGTCTTTATCTTCAACTAAAATAATTTTTTCACGAACTATTTTAAAATTGTTGTGATAGCGTTCAAACCGTTCCGAGTTTTTGGTTGTGATATCAGCTTCACATAAAGTAATTAAATCGTCTATGAAAGGGCCTGCATCAAAAACTAACCTTCTAATAGCAGAGTCAGTTACTTGTTCTTCTGCAATTATAATGGGTCGTGAACTCATGAATACCATCTTTTGTACGAACTTCATTTTGTCGTTTAATGGCATTTTCATGCGTTTAAAAAGAGTGTATGTCATTTTAGCTCCTACAAACTCATGGTTGTGGAATGTCCAACCCACTGGTGGTTTGAATTTTTTTGTTGGTGCCTTACCAATATCATGCAGTAAAGCAGCCCAACGCAACCATAAATCATCACTATTTTCACACAGATTATCGACTACCTCTAAAGTATGGTAAAAGTTGTCTTTATGTTTTTGACCTTCAATTTCTTCAACCCCTTTTAAATCAATTAATTCTGGGAGAATCCTTTGTAAAAGTCCCGTCTTTTCAAGTAAAACAAATCCTTTGGAAGGTTTTTGTGTCATTAATATTTTATTTAACTCCTCTACAATACGCTCTTTAGTTATTATATCAATTCGATGTGCATTGCGGCTTATGGAATTATAAGAATGACTATCAATAGTAAAACTTAACTGTGTTGCAAAGCGAATAGCCCGTAACATCCGAAGGGGATCATCTGAATAAGTGATGTCAGGATCGAGAGGGGTACGAAGAATACCCTCTTCTAAATCTTTTAATCCATTAAAGGGGTCAATGAGCGATCCATAGTCATTTTTATTAAGACTAATCGCCAAGGTATTTATGGTGAAATCACGTCGGTTTTGATCATCTTCCAAAGTACCTGGTTCAACCTCCGGATTTCTACTTTCTTTGGAATAGGACTCTTTACGCGCACCTACAAATTCTAAAACTGAATCTTTACAATGAACCATTGCAGTTCCATAGGTTTTGAATACTTGAACCGCTTTGGCTCCTTTTAGTTTTTTTTGAACAGCAATGGCAAGATCAATACCTGAACCCAAAGCTACAATATCAATATCTTTTTTATGGGAACGATTTAATAGGTGATCTCTAACAAATCCACCAATAACATACCCAATGGTGTTTGAATCTGCTATTGTCTTTTGTAACACTTCAAATAGAGGAGTGGCAAGTACTTTTGAAAAATCCTTTTGTAATTTCACGCACGTAAGATAAGTACCGTCCCGTCAGCTTTAATTTTCAGTACTCTTGAAGGCTGATTTTGGGTGTTTTTTTTTTGCAAATGTACAACATAGTCCACCCCTTCCAAAATTTTTGAATCAATGCTGTTAAAGTTTTTTGGTGTTTCACTACCACTAATATTGGCTGACGTAGAAATGATAGGTTTTCCAAAAGCAGTGAGTAATTCTTGGCAAAAAGAATGTTTTGGAATACGTATCCCAATAGAACCCTCATCACCCAAAAGATTTAATGGTAAATTAATTGGTTGAGGATAAACCAGGGTAGTGGGACGATCTTCTTTGAGAAATGAATAAGCTACTTCAGGAATTTCTTGAACATATTTTTTTAACATTTCAATGTCTTTAATTAATACAATTAAAGCTTTATGATCTGCACGTTCTTTGATTTTATAAATTTTTTCAACAACTTCTGAAGAGGTAGCATCTCCCCCAATACCCCACACAGTATCAGTGGGGTAGAGTATTGTTTGCTTTTTTTCTAAAGCAACTAAAACTTTACTAATCATAATAATAAATGGATTTAATACTAAACAGAGACTTTGTGTGAACGTAAAGCATCATTTAATGAAGTTTTTTTGTCTGTACTTTCTTTACGTTTACCAATAATCAATGCACAAGGAACTTGAAAATCTCCTGCAGGAAATTTCTTAGTATAACTTCCTGGAATTACAACAGATCTAGAAGGAACGTAACCTTTTGTTTCAACGGGTTTCGTTCCGGTAACATCAATTATTTTTGTTGAGGCAGTAAGAACAACATTAGCACCTAAAACGGCTTCCTTACCAACATGTACACCTTCAACAACAATACTTCTTGACCCTAAAAAAGCATTGTCCTCAATTATTACTGGAGCAGCTTGTAAAGGTTCCAAAACTCCACCAATACCAACGCCACCACTTAGATGAACATTTCTTCCTATCTGAGCACAACTCCCAACTGTTGCCCATGTATCTACCATTGTCCCCTCATCAACATAGGCTCCAATATTCACATAACTAGGCATTAAAATAACACCTGAGGATAAATAAGCACCGTGTCTTGCAACTGCATGCGGAACCACACGAATTCCTTTCTCCTTATACCCTCTTTTTAAGGGTATTTTATCATGAAATTCTAATGGTCCAGCTTCTAAAGTTTCCATTTTTTGAATTGGAAAATATAAAACCACAGCTTTTTTAATCCATTCGTTCACTTGCCATTTGTCTCCAATTGGTTCCGCTACTCTTAGTTTTCCTTCATCAAGTTGATTGATTACTGACCTTATGACTTCTTGTGTTTTTTTGTCTTTTAATAGCGACCGATTTTCCCAAGCTGCTTCTATGATATTTTTCATTTCAATTTTTTCACAAATGTAAAGAATTCAAAAAGACTGAAATGAAGTATATCTTTTTGAAAAAGGTATATTTGCAAAAAAATAATAATGGGCTCTTTAGTAGGGATTGATTTTGGAACAAAAAGGACAGGGCTTTCTTGTACTGATCCTCTGAAAATCATTGCAAGTGGACTAAAAAATTTAGCTACCCCTAAGGTTATTCCTTTTTTGAAAAAGTATTGTGAAATGGAAGAAGTAGATACTTTTGTAGTGGGGAAACCTCTTCAAAAAGACGGTTCTCAAGCACTAGTAGAAGTGGATATTAAAAATTTTATTAAAAAATTACAAAATCAATTTCCTTCTCAATCAATTGAGCGTCATGATGAGCGTTATACTTCTAAAATTGCCTTTCAGTCAATGATTGACGGGGGATTGAAGAAGAAGCAACGTGCTAATAAAGGAATGATTGATCAGGTGAGTGCAACAATTATTTTACAATCTTATTTAGATTTTAAAACAAACACACTATGATTTTACCGATTGTAGCATATGGAGCTCCTGTATTAAAGAAAGAAGCAGCCGAAATTTCAAAGGACTACCCAAATTTAGACCAACTTATTGAAAACATGTGGGAAACAATGTATGCCTCCAATGGAGTTGGTTTGGCTGCTCCCCAAATTGGTTTGTCTATTCGTCTTTTTGTTGTAGATACCGCTCCCTTCTCTGGGGATGATGAATTGGATGAGCTTGAGGCAATAAAATTAAAGTCATTTAAAAAAGTATTTATAAATCCTGAGCTGATTGAGGAAGATGGACCCATATGGGAGTTTAACGAAGGCTGTTTGAGTATTCCGGATGTAAGGGAGGATGTTAGTCGTCATGACAGAATAATGATTCACTATTTTGACGAACAATTTGAAGAGCAACGGCTTATGTTAACTGGTCTTTCAGCTCGAGTAGTTCAACATGAATATGATCACATCGAAGGGGTCTTGTTTACAGATCATCTTACTCCCTTGAAAAGAAGACTTTTAAAAAATAGATTAAACTCAATATCAAAAGGAACTATTCAGGTGGATTATCCAATGAAATTTCCAAAAAAATCAAAACGATAATATGCAATTAGATAAAATTGTAGCAATTTCTGGAAGACCTGGTCTTTTTGAAAGTGAAGCTCAAACGCGAGGTGGAATTGTTGCTCGATCGCTTATAGACGGAAAACGTGTCACTACTTCTGTAAATAATCAAATCAATATTTTAAGTGAAATACAAATTTATTGTGTAGGAAAAGAAGTCCATTTATCTGAGGTTTTTGAAAAAATACTAAAAAAAGAAGAAGGCAAGATCGCAAGCGTAAGTCCAAAAGCATCTTCAGGTGACCTAGAAGCCTATTTTTTTGACATACTAAATAATTACGATGATGATCGTGTTTATCCAAATGATATTAAAAAAATTATTCAGTGGTATAATATATTACTCCAAAAAAAAATCATAAATTATACTGAATAAAAAGTTAATGAAAAAGTAAAAAAGCAAAAAAATAAAACTTCTAAAACCGAATTAAAAAAATGAATTCTAAAGCATCTAAACTAGAAGCTTTTGGTCGTCTTCTGGATGTCATGAATGAACTCCGTGAGAAATGCCCTTGGGATCAGATGCAAACTTTTGAGACCCTCAGACATTTGACTATTGAAGAGACCTACGAACTTGGAGATGCAATTTTAAATAAGGATCTTAATGAAATCAAGAAAGAGTTAGGTGACCTTTTACTTCATATTGTTTTTTATTCTAAGCTCGGAAGTGAAGAAAATGCATTTGATATAGCCGATGTAATTAATGATATCATTGAAAAGTTAATCTATAGACACCCACATATCTATGGAGATGTATACGCTTCGGATGCTGAGGAGGTGAAAAAAAACTGGGAAGCCCTTAAGTTGTCTGAGGGCAAGCAAAGTGTGTTAGAGGGGGTTCCTAAGGGTCTACCAGCACTAATAAAAGCCCAGCGAATGCAAGAAAAAGCTGCAGGTGTTGGATTTGATTGGAATACTAAACAGCAAGTTTGGAGTAAATTTGAGGAAGAATTGGCAGAATTAGATGAAGCGTTATTAAAAGACAACAAAAAAGCTATAGAGGCAGAATTTGGTGATGTTTTATTTTCCTTAATTAATTATGCACGTTTTCTTAAAATAAATCCTGAGTCAGCTCTAGAGCGAACCAATCAAAAATTCATACGGCGATTTCAATATATAGAAGATCAAGCCAAGGCGCAAGCATCTTCAATAGATAAGTTATCTTTAGACGAGATGGAAGCCTTATGGCAAGAGGCTAAGAGTTAATTTTCCTCTGTTGATCCTTCAGTCTCTTGGGCCACATTTTTAGCAGATTTTTCTTGAGAATTCCTGATTTGCTTCAACCGAATATAAACTTCTGTTGCTTTATCAATTTTGTTTTGACAGCTTTTTATCTGCTTCTCTACATTTTTAAACAAAGGATTTTCTGAACTAGAGTTACTAAAAAAAGTTAAATTATTTTCCAATTGAATTAATTCGGTCTTAAGTACAGATATAGTGGTTCTAACTTTATTTAATTCCTGTTGTAAACGTTTTGAATCCCCTTGAAGAATTAAAGCATTTAAATCAATTAAAATTTCACTTTTATCTTTATTGTTTAACTTAACATTCTTGACTCCATCAATTAAGGTATTTGAAAATGAGAGATTAATCTTCTCTTGATCTCCTGTATCTAACCTACTTATAGCTTTCCATGTATCCCAAAAGTTGTGATATTCTTCTTTAAGTGTTTCAATATCAGGTGAAAAAGTAAACGCTTTAAGTTTTTCAATTTGTACTAGCTTTTCCTTTTGCATTGCCTCTTGTTCAGAAGAAAGACGCTGGTATCCAGATTTTAAACGATCAAAAAAGATCTTTTGAACATCAGAAAATTCTATCCACAGTTTATTGTCAAGTTTACGAGGAACAAACCCTATTACTCGCCATTCTTTTTGAATTTCTTTCATTTCTTGGGAAAGAGATTCCCAATTTTCACTTTCAATAATAGTTTTGGATTTTTCAATCAAGGCTTTTTTTAAATCAATATTTTGATTGTAATCTTTTTTCTGATCTTTATAAAAAACGTTTTTTTGACGCATAAACTCACGACCAATCTCTCGAAATTCTTGCCAGGTTGCTTTGCTTTCTTTGGCAGGTACATAGCCAATTTTTTTGAATTCTTCGCGAAGTTTATTGTGCTGATTTATTGCATTTTGCCATGTTTTGTGATTGTCTAATTGTGATTCTGTTAAAGATTTCATTTCCTTTAGTAAAGATTTTTTTTTCACTAAATTTTCTCTCATAGCACCTACCATATCTTTCTGATAAGCATGTCTTTTCGATTGAATGACTCTCGAAGCTTCTTGAAATCGTTTCCATAAATCTTCACTATGCTCTTTTGCAACTGGGCCTAAATCATTTTTCCAAAGTTTATGCAAGGTATTTAACTCATGACTAGCTTTTAAAATATCAGGGATATGCTGAAGGGCTTCAGCTTGCACAATTATTTTAATTTTCTCCTTGTAGTTGTGTTTATAATCCAAATCACGAAGTTCTCTATTTAAATGAAGAAAATCATAAAAACGTTCAACATGATGTTTATAAGTTTCCCATATATTTTGATTATCGGCTCTAGGAATTGGGCCTGTATTATACCAGCTTTCTTGTAAAGCTCGAAAGCTATTGTATATGGTATTTATATTTTGTTCAACATTGATTAGATTTTTAATCTCCTCAATAATAGCAATTTTTTTCTCTAAATTAACTCTATAAGTGGCCTCTTGACTTTTATAATGATCCCTTCTTTTTTTACGGTAATCATATCCTATTTGATCGAATTCCTCTTTGTATTTAGGTTTGAAATAAAAATCAATCTCATTTCCACCTTCATCAATAAATATTTTCTTATTTGAGTTTAAATCATTTAGAAACTTTTCTTCAAAAGCGTTAGTGATATCTTGAATTTGTTTAGAGGTTTTAAGCCAATTTTCACTACTTGTGACATCAGAAAATAAATTAATTAACGAATCAATTGAAAGCTTAGAAAGATCAATTTGATCGGGTAATTGATTCTTTTTTTCTAAATAAACATTTTTCTCTTCAAGCTTAACGGAAGTAACTTCATTAGTGTCAGCTTGCTCAGAAGATTCTGAAACTTCCTCTTGTTTTGTTTCTTTTTTTTGCGGTTTAGTTTGGTCGTCCGCACCCGATCTTATGGTATTTTTTTCCATAGTCTGTAGCTTGCATACAAATAATATACATTTTTTTGGATTCTAAAAATACAATCTATCAAATTTTAGTGAATAAGTAACTAAAATAGTAACATATTTAAGAATTCCAAAGTTGCCATGATTTTTCTGCCTGGTAAATCAACATTTTATGTCCATTACTTGTTTTTGCTCCTTTTGATTTTCCTATTTTCATAAAGGTAGTTTCCGAAGGATTATAAATTAAATCAAAAAGTATGTGCCTTTTGTTTATCAATTGGTAGGGAAGTGGAGGTGCTTTTTCAATAGATGGAAAAGTACCCAATGGAGTAGTATTTACGATAAGATCGATTTCATTCATTATCACTTGATCTAATGATTTATAACTTAATTGAGCTGATGTTGGATTTCTTGATACAAATTTGATATCACAATCTATTTTTTCAAGGACAAATTTAACTGCTCCTGACGCACCGCCGGTACCTAAAATAAGTGCTTTTTTAAGAGGGGTATCAATGATTTCCCCCAATGTTTTTTGAAATCCAACATGATCTGTATTATGACCAGTGGTTGTCCCATCTCTTTCCCAGACAATTGTATTTACAGCTCCTATGGCTTGAGCTTCTTTAGAAATACGATCTAGAAAAGGCATAACTTTCTTTTTGTAAGGAATAGTAACATTAAGTCCAGCTGGAAAAGGTCTTTTCTTCAGAAGTTTGATAAATCCCTTAATACTTGAAAAATCAAAATTTACATACTCATGGTCGTTTAATCCTTCATTTTTAAATTTGTTTTTAAAATAATTTCTTGAAAAGGAATAATCAATATCCTTACCTACCAGCCCGAATTGCTTTATCATTTCTTTTTTTATCATAGTAATCAATTACAAATAAGAGTATTGCTCCACAAAAAAGTGCAGAAATTACACCATAGGTCTCTAGATTACTTAAATCTGGGAGATTATATTGATATGAAACAACTTCAAAATTTCCAACGCTATTTAATAACAGTTCGCCTTCGCTATTATATTTATATAACTTTGTTTTCCATGGCCAAATTAAACGAAGCGTTCCAGCAATAAAACCAATTATAGCGGATAAAGTATGTTGAGGATAGATTTTGAGCACCCATTTAATCAGATTAGAAAAAAGAATTAATCCTATAATTGAACCCAATCCAAATACCACCATTATAATTAATAAGCGTTGAAGTATAGGATCGCTTAGAATTTTAATATTTCCAATTAAAATATTGGTAAGAACTTTAAAAAGTGCATTAACCGAATCGACCAAAAGAAGATTGTAATTTCCTAAAATTAAAAGTAAAAAAGACCCTGAAAGTCCAGGGATTGTCATTCCTGAAACACTTATGATGCCACAAAAAAGAACAAATAATAGTTGATCATTTTCTGATATAGGCTTCGCAAAACTTAAACTCAACCCTAAAATTAATCCTAAAGCTAAAATTAAAATACTTGTTTTTTCCCACAATTTAACTTGTTTAATTGTTAAATATAAAGACGCGATAATCATTCCAAAAAAAGCCCCCATGACAATAGCTTCATTGTTATTTAAAGCATAATCTAATAATATTGATACGCTGAAATAGCTAATGATAACACCACCAAAGAGAGTGATTAAAAATTCACCATTAACATATTCCCAAAAGGATTTAAACCTTCCGGATAATAATAGTTTCAAAGCTTTTAGATTAATTCTTTGAAATGAAAAAATAAGTTCTTCATAAAACCCACCCACCAATGCAACGATGCCTCCAGAAACACCTGGGACCTTATTAGCAGTGCCCATCGCAATTCCTTTTAGGATTAAGAAGAATACTTTTGCAAAAGACCTTTTTTCAGTTAGGGGTTTCATTTCATTTGATGGGTCTTGGTTCGTTCCATTATAAACAGTAAGGCGAACCCAAAGATCATTAAAAGAATTGCTTTTAAAACTTGAGGAGCATCTCCTTGATAAAAAGACGGAAGTACAGCAATGGTTTTTTCAATAGAAGACACGGAAGACTTGACTTCATTCTGCCAAGGCCACAACTTGTGAAGCGCACCAATCATTAAACCAATTAGTACTGCCATTATTTGTTTTGGATGACGATCAAAGAGCCATGTTAAAAATTTTGAAAACACTTTTAGTCCTGTAATAATTCCCAAAACAAAAACAATTAATCCACTACCTACTAGAGTAAAAGTAGCTTTATCAAAATTGAAAATCAGATCCTGTATCTGCGTCACATATGAGAGAATTGTTTGATAAACTCCCATTATTAATAAAATATATGCACCAGAAAGCCCGGGTAATATCATAGCTGAAATACCAATGAAACCGGAAAGGAAAAGATACCAAAGACTCATTTCTTCCTGCCCATTATGAAGTTGGGTCACGGTAAACGAAATAAAAGTACCAAAAGATAGATATAGTATAGAAGGTAGGTCAAAACAAAGGTCAGTTTTTATAAGGTAAATAATACTAGCGACTAATAAGCCAAAAAAGAAAGACCATAACCCAATCGGTTCATTATTCATTAGCCATTCTAAGAGTCTTGATAGCAATAAAATACTAGAAATTATTCCTCCAAAAACAGCTAGTAGAAATGGACCATTTATTCCTTCCCAAGCAGTCATAAAACCTTCTTTTCTTATGAGTTTTAGGGTGTTCCAGGATATTCCATTGATACTTTCTAAAAGTTCTTTATAAATTCCAGTGATTAGAGCAATAGTTCCGCCTGATACTCCAGGTATAACATCTGCCGCTCCCATAAGCATTCCTTTTAAGTATAGAACTAGATACCGCATAGTTAACTCACTTATAATGATTAATATAAAGTTAAAAAATCCTTTTTTATTTGGATACTTTCCTATAATTATTTTGAAAAGATCTTATTGAAAATAGATGGATCCGCCTTTGAAAAAAGTTGATGGATTAAATCAATTTTTTGCATTTGAGTTTCAGTGGAATAAAAATGATACTTCGCTTCTTCAAGTTTACCCATAATTAAACTGCAGCCAGCTAATCTTAATTTTAAACCTTCACTCTCAGGATAACCCTTATAGGCAGTTTTAGCAATTTGATAAGCTTCAGACCATTTTTCCATATAAAGACATAGATCAATATAATCTAATAAAAAAGAGTGCTTAAAATAACCCAAATCCAAGCTCTTTTCATAAGAGGTTAAAGCTTTTTCATTTTGATTTTGCGCTTTGTAAATCCTAGCACTTTGAATCCAAAGCAGGAAAGAATCACTATTTACTTCTAGGGCATTTTTTAAATAATGCTTTGCCTTTTTATAGTTTTTTAATTGAACATGATAATTAATTAAAGATTCCCAACTCTTTTCGTTAGTTGGTTCTGATTGAACAGATTTTAAAAAAAATTTTTCTGCCAATCGATCATTACCTAATTTTTCATGACAACGAGCAATACTTTGAAAAACAAAAGCATTAGGTTCTGAGGTGTTCAAGGCAATCTCATAATTTTCAATGGCTTCATTTGTGTTTCCAGAGTGCTCTAGAATTTTACCCTTTTCTATATAAGCTGCAGTGAAGGTGTCGTCGCTGATAATTGCAAATTCAAAAGCTGAAAGCGCTTCTTCTGTTTTTTCTAACTTATTGAATAGCTTGCCTAGTTGAAGCCATGCTACTTCACAATACGGATCAATTTCTAAAATATCATTAAGGGAAGCTATAGCTTCATCATCTTTTTTGAGTTGTTCATAACAATACAAAAGGTTGTATAATGAGGGGTAATCTTCTGGGTTATCTGAAAGACAGTTTTTAAAAAAGTATTCTGCATCTTCATATTCCTCGGCTAGTAAATGTTCCATTCCCAATAAATTCCATATTTCTTGGGGTTCTTCGGTTGATCCCAGCGCAATATGTAAGAATTCTATTGAAGCCTTATGATTGCCAGTTTTAGATGCGATAGTTGCTCTTTGAAGCGCAATTTCCTCGTCTAGAGTAACTAATTTTTCAATATAATTTAAAAGGTCAACAGCATTATCGAATTTTTCATCTAATATGAAAATTTCGCTTTGAAGTAACATCAATTCGACGTTTGAAGGATGCTGTTCTAGTCCCATTTTCAAAGCCTTTTTTGCTAATTGATTATCGCCAAAGCCTAAGTAATGAAGGATAATATCCTCAAATTCCTGTCCATCAAAAAAGTAGATATGATTCGTTTTGAGCATGTGCTCAAATTTCGATATTGAAGATTGAGCATTTTCAGAATTGTAATTCAACATATAATAATATCTAAACCAGATACCCAAATTTAACGACTACCTATTGATTTTTTGTTTCAATGGATTATTGTTCTTAACAAATTAATTAACATAAAATTGCTTAGATTTCATCTAAAACTGAACGAATTATGGCACATCCTTTTTTTATTTCTTTTTTAGTAATGGTTAGAGGAGGCGAGATACGAAGTGCTTTTTTTTCCCAGAGAAGCCAAAAGAGCAAAAGACCGCGATTAATACACTTAAGAATAACTTCATTTGCAAGTTCGGAGTTTTTAAGAATTGGAGCCAGCATAAGTCCTTTTCCATTAATTGATTTAATTTTTAAATGATCTAATTCGTCACGAAATAACGCTTCTTTTTCAGGAATTTCTTTCATTAAATTTGAATCTCTAATTTCCCTTAAAGTAGCTAGGCATGATGCAGCAATCAAAGGATTACCGCCAAAAGTTGTGATGTGTCCCAGTTTAGGTTTGTATTCAAAAAGTTTCATAAGATCATGCG
>CAJJAB010000006.1 GCA_905181895.1 Flavobacteria bacterium MS024-2A
AAATACTTTTAAAACATAAAATGTAATCACAATAATATTAAATAAAATTAATAGCAAACAAAGAATCAACTGAACCTTTCTCTTTGAGTAAAACAACAATGAAAGGAATCCAAAAATTGGAATGATGTAAAACCCATAAAATTTATAAAACCAGAAATTTAATTCTATCTCAAAGTTATTCGTGAGAGAAAAATATAATGTTACGGATGATAATATAATTACTAAAAGAAGATATAAAGATTGAATTCGTTGAATCATAATATGATTTTTAACAAAATTAAGTTTTTTTTAAAAGCAAATTTTTTAAAATAAAAATTGTAATATTGTGACTCCACAAATTAAAATACTTTGAGTATTTAATCTTAAATCCTCAGAAAGAACTTCATATAAAACTTCATGTACGAAATAGCTACTCTTAAAACAAAGAAACTTCCCGAATTACAAGAAATTGCAAAAAAAATTGGCATTAAACGGATTGCTAGTTTAAAAAAACTAGATTTAATTTATCAAATCGTTGATTTCATTGCCTCAAAACCTGATGACGAACTCAAAACGTCACCTCCAATCGATGCTGTAAAGCAAAATGTAGATCCTACTAAAAAAGTACCATTAAAAACACTTCCTGTACCGAAATTTAGACCACAATCCCAGAACGATAATAAGCAAGATGCTCAAAAAAAACATAATAACAACAAACATAAAAATAATCCTCAACAGAGCGGGCCAAAAAATAACGCGAATAATCCAAATGTAAATGGTCACACAGCCAATAAACCCAATAATAATCCGAATGCAAATCAGGGAAAAAGTGTTAATCGCAAGGAATCTAATCACAATAAAGATAATAGAAGTCGATACCGACAACCTGATTTTGAGTTTAATGGTATCGTTCAAACAGAAGGTGTTTTAGAAATTATGCCAGAAGGATATGGTTTTCTAAGGTCATCAGACTATAATTACCTATCATCCCCAGATGATGTATATACATCACAATCACAAATTAGTTTATTTGGTTTAAAAACTGGAGATACCGTATTGGGTTCAGTAAGGCCCCCTAAAGAAGGGGAAAAATATTTCCCTTTGATTAAAGTAGATAAAATTAACGGGCTTGATCCTAAAGTTGTCCGTGATAGAGTTTCCTTTCAACACCTAACTCCATTATTTCCTCAAGAGAAGTTTAATCTCGCAGATAAGTCAAGTACTATATCGACAAGAATAATGGACTTGTTCTCTCCTATTGGTAAAGGTCAAAGAGGTATGATTGTTTCTCAACCCAAAACAGGTAAAACAATGTTGTTAAAAGACATTGCTAATGCAATTGCTGCCAATCATCCAGAAGTGTATCAGTTGATTTTATTAATTGATGAGCGCCCAGAAGAGGTTACTGATATGCAACGTAATGTTGATGGTGAAGTAGTCGCTTCTACCTTTGATGAACCTGCAGATCGTCATGTAAAAGTGGCTAATATTGTTTTAGAAAAAGCAAAGCGCCTTGTTGAATGTGGGCATGATGTTGTTATCCTCCTGGACTCGATCACACGTCTTGCAAGAGCTTACAATACAGTTCAACCAGCTTCAGGTAAAATTTTGAGTGGAGGTGTTGATGCAAACGCTTTACACAAACCCAAACGTTTTTTCGGAGCAGCTCGAAATATTGAAAACGGAGGTTCACTTTCCATTATTGCAACAGCACTTACAGAAACAGGCTCCAAGATGGATGAGGTGATCTTTGAAGAATTTAAGGGAACAGGAAATATGGAACTTCAATTGGATAGAAGAATTGCAAACAGAAGAATATTTCCTGCAATTGACTTAATTTCATCAAGTACCCGAAGAGATGATTTACTCCTTGATGAAACTACAATTAAACGCATGTGGATCATGAGAAAGTATTTAGCTGACATGAACCCAGTTGAAGCAATGGAGTTTATTAATGATCGTTTTAAGCGTACTCAAAGTAATGAAGAATTCTTAATCTCAATGAATTCGTAATCAAAGTAAAACTTGTAAATAAAAAAGGCTCCCAATTGGAGCCTTTTTTATGAAGTAAAAATAGTTTTTAAAGTGAAGCAACATGTTTCGCAAGCTTTGACTTTATGTTGGAAGCCTTGTTAGAATGAATGATATTTCTTTTAGTAAGTTTGTCAATCAAAGAAATAACTGTCGGAAATAGCTTTTGAGCTTCTTTCTTAGTAGTAAGATCTCTCAATTTCTTAATCGCATTACGCGTTGTTTTGTGTTGGAAACGATTCAAAAGTCTTTTTTTGTTATTTGAACGTATTCTTTTTAAAGCCGATTTGTGATTTGCCATTTCTTTTTTTTTTAAATTGTAGCCCGTAGGGGAGTCGAACCCCTCTTTCCAGGATGAAAACCTGACGTCCTAACCGATAGACGAACGGGCCATATTTTTCGTGCGCAAATGTACATGTAAAAATATTATTACACAACCAAAAAGATCACAATACTATTTTTTTTTGGGAGAAAAAAAATATAAATTATACTTTGAATAAACTTTAACAATCTTAAAATTGGAAAAAATATATTTATGTTTTTAAAATTTCTGTTTACATATAAATAAAATAGGCTTTCAAATTTATACCCTTAAAAGAATAAATTATTTTACAAAGGTTTCGTGACTATAAAGCGACTTTAGTTATAATGATTTAAATCAATAAGATTTTGCAAAAAGAACTCTTTGATTGGATGGTTTTCCTGAATACACACAAACTCCAGATTCTTTTGTGTTATTCAACGGAATGCAACGGATAGTTGCCTTAGTAGCTTTTTTGATCGCTTCTTCAGAATCATTTGTTCCATCCCAATGTGCCGATACAAAACCACCTTTTTTATTTATAATCTCTTGAAAACTTTTAAAA
>CAJJAB010000007.1 GCA_905181895.1 Flavobacteria bacterium MS024-2A
ACATACCGTAAGTTGCAAACAAAATTCAGCTAAACATGTCTTTTTATCAAGTAAAACTACAGGCCAAATTGCTTCAAAACATCATGTACACAATATCGATTTATACATAAAAAGCTTTGAAAAAGGATTTCATTTTTTCTATGGAAATATAGAAAGCTATGCACTACTTGCTCTACTTCCAGGCTATATACAAAATGAAAAATCCTCATTAATTTATATGGCCAATCATTTAATTCAAAAAACAAAACATCCTGAAAGTGGCTTTTATTTGGAGGATTGGGATAATCTAATCGCTACTTTAAACAAATTAGAAGAACAAGGCCAAAAAACAATTTTACTCGGAGTCACCTATGCTTTACTTAGTGGTGCAGAAAAGCACAAGCTAAATTTACATAACACCCTTATAATGGAAACGGGAGGAATGAAAGGAATGCGAAAGGAATGGGTGCGTTCTGCACTTCACGAAAAACTTCAAGAAGGATATGGAGTCTCCTGTGTTCACTCCGAATATGGTATGTCAGAACTCATGAGTCAGGCATATTCTAAAGGGGAAGGTCGTTTTTATTGCCCCCCTTGGATGCGGGTATTAACCCGCTCAACAGAAGACCCCTTTGAAGTTATTGGAATAGGGAAAACAGGTGGTTTAAATATTATTGATTTAGCCAATGTAGACTCCTGTGCATTTATTGCCACCCAAGACCTAGGTAAAGTAAATGAAGATGGTAGTTTTGAAGTTTTGGGTCGTTTTGACCATGCTGAAGTCAGAGGATGTAATTTACTTGTAGTTTAGTTTACAATTTTTAAAATAAAATAGTTCTTTTTCCCACGTTGTAAAAGAACATATTGATCACCAATAAGATGTGACTCTTGAATTACAAAATCTTGATCAACCTTTGATTTATTTACATAAATTGCATTTTCCTTTAGGGCCCTTCTAGCATCACTATTGGAACTCAAAAAACCCGATAATGAGGAAAGGGCAGCAACAATATCAATACCTTTTTTTATTTCACCTCTATTTATGTTTGCCTGCGGGACTCCTTCAAATAACTCAAGAAAAGTGTCAGGAGTTAATTTCTGAAAAGCCTCACTTGTTGATTTCCCAAATAGTATCTGAGAAGCCTCTTTTGCTTTTTGAAGCTCCTCTTCACCATGAACTAAAGTTGTGATTTCGTTTGCAATGGTATTTTGAAGTAACCTTAAATGAGAAGCTTCTGAATGAGCTTTAATAATTGATTTAATTTTATTTTCGGCCAGAAACGTAAAAACTTTAATATAATTAACGGCATCTTCATCAGAAGTATTTAACCAAAACTGATAGAACTTATATGATGAAGTTCTTCTTTTATCCAGCCATATATTTCCTCCTTCTGTTTTGCCAAATTTGGACCCATCAGCTTTTTTGATTAATGGACAAGTAATGGCAAAAGCTTTGCCACCTTCCTTTCTTCGAATTAATTCTGTACCGGTTGTGATATTTCCCCACTGATCACTCCCTCCCATCTGAAGGCGACAATCTATGTTTTTATATAAATGCAAAAAATCATAGCCTTGCAATAACTGATAAGTAAATTCGGTAAAAGACATACCAGCTTTAGCTTCAGAACTCAATCGCTTTTTTACGGATTCTTTAGCCATCATATAGTTCACAGTAATAAATTTTCCTACCTCTCTTGAAAAATCAACAAGGCTATAGGATTTCATCCAGTCATAATTGTTTACTAAAATAGCTGGGTTTGGTATGGAAGAATCAAAATCAAGAAATCGTTCCAGTTGATTTTGAATTCCTTCACAATTCTTCTCCAAAGTCATTTGATCTAATAAATTTCGCTCATCCGATTTCCCAGATGGGTCACCAATCATACCAGTTGCACCTCCCACTAAAACAACAGGAGAGTGTCCATGTTTTTGAAAGTGCATTAAAATTATAATTTGCACTAAACTACCAATATGAAGTGAATCTGCTGTAGGATCAAAGCCGATATAACCTTTAGCAGCTTTTTCTAATAGAAAGTTTTCGGTTTCTGGCATAATATCGTGAAGTAAACCACGCCATTGAAGCTCTTGCACAAAATTAGTTGGCATAAATTTTTAATACAAATATAGATTTATAGAACGGAAACCAAAAATCATATTCAAAAAAGTGTACTTTCGTTTATATGATATTAATTACTGGTGGTACTGGAATGGTTGGTGCTCATTTATTAGTCGAATGCGTTAAGAAAAAACAAGCTTTAGTGGCCACATTCCGTAGAGAAGAAAGTATTGAAATTGTCAAAAAAGTATTTGAAACCCTAGCCCCGAAACATATAAAAGACTTTGGGCTAATTCAATGGAAAAAAGCTTCATTAAATGATATTAATGCACTCGAAGAGGCTTTTAAAGGAGTAGAATACGTTTATCATTGTGCTGCAAAAGTTTCCTTTGCTGATTATAAATATGACAGTCTAAAAAAGAGTAATATTGAAGGTACTGCCAATGTGGTAAATACAGCACTTAAGCACAAGGTTAAAAAACTTGTATATGTAAGTTCCATTGCAGCAATTGGAGCAGAAAAAAAAAATAATCAAATTAATGAGGAAAGCAATTGGGAAGCTAATCAAAATCATACTGGTTATGCTTACACAAAATATGGCGCCGAATTAGAGATTTGGAGAGCCTCTCAAGAAGGACTCCCTGTAGTAATAATTAATCCAGGAATTATTTTAGGTGGACAATTATGGAATCGAAGTAGTGCCACTCTTTTTCAAAATATTTCTAATGGATTAAAGTTTTATACAACAGGAAGCGCTGCTGTTGTTGCGCTTGATGATGTGATAAATATTTTAATACATTTAATGGAATCTGACATTCAAAATGAACGTTTTATTTTAGTAGCAGAAAATTTAACCCAAAAGGAATTACTTGGGAAAATTGCAGTTTCACTCAATAAGAAACCGCCAAGTATTCCTATTTTTAAGAGTGTTTTGTATTTCTTATTTTTTATTGAAAAAATCCTTGATGCCCTTTTCATTCGTAAAAATTTTTTAAGTATCCCATTTATCGAAACACTTAACAGTAAACAGCATTATATTGGAACTAAAATCTGCTCCAAGATCAATTTTAAATATAAAAATATTGACGATTGTATTAAAGAGATTGCTATTTCGTATAAATTATAATTTACTTTTTAATTTTATCTAATCTATCCAAACTGTCTTTAGTATAAATTATACGTTTCATTACATCAGTATGAATTTTTAAATATTCTCTAGGGTTTTTGGCATAATAATTTTCACTATCGACCAATTGAAGACTATCAATTTTATATTTTGCGTATAGATAGGATTTACCTATTAAAGTTTCAAAAGTTGGATTTTTATTTGAAAAAGTACTCATAGCATCCATAATAATTGCATCATATAATATAGCCTCCATTTTTTCTTGACCTATCAAATTATCTGGTTTTTCTACATGAACGTTTCCGGAACAACTACTAAGAAGCTTTACAAAGAAAATAACGGTAAAAAAAAAGTGAATAAATTTCATGTTTATCGATCAAAAGTTAATGCTTTTGCAGCAGACTTGTCCGACACCTCTCCATCTTTAAATACCCATTTCCCGTTTAAAAGAGTCCGTTCTACTGAACCTTTAAAAGTAATCCCTTCGAAAGGAGACCAACCGCATTTATACAAAATATTTGATGCTTGGACCTTGTTAACTTTATTTATATTAACCACAACTAAGTCTGCAAAATATCCTTCTTTTAAAAAGCCTCTATCCTTAATATCAAATAAAATTGCTGGATTGTGACAGGATTTTTCTACTATTTTTTCTAGCGTAATTCTCCCTTGATGGTATAAACTCAATAAAGCGGGAAGTGCATGTTGAACCAAGGGACCGCCAGAGGGAGCTTCGCTATATTTGTTTTGTTTCTCTAACTTTGTATGCGGCGCATGGTCTGTAGCGAGAACATCTAATAAATCGCTATTTAAACCGTCCCACAATGCATCTCTGTCCTCTTCCGTTTTAACTGCAGGATTCCATTTAATAAATGTTCCTTTTGTTTCATAATCTTCTGAAGAAAACCATAAATGATGTATACAAACTTCGGCAGTAATCTTTTTATCCTTTAATGGAATATCATTTCGAAACAAAGAAAGCTCTTTTGCCGAAGATACATGAAATACATGGAGTCTAGCTCCTGTTTCTTTAGCCAGAGCGACTGCTTGTGAGGAAGATAGATAGCAGGCATTTTCGCTTCTTATAATTGGATGCTGAGCCATTGGAATATCGTCGCCGTAAGTTTCTACAGCATCTAACATGTTTGCTCTTATTGTAGCTTCATCTTCACAGTGAACCGAAATCACTAAATCTGTATTGCTGAAAATTTTTCTTAATACATCGGGATTATCTACCAACATATTCCCTGTGGAAGAGCCCAAAAAAAGTTTTAATGCAGGAACTCTCTTGGTATCCAATGCCAAAATCTCTTCTAAATTATCATTTGTTCCGCCAAACATAAAAGCATAATTAGCAAAAGAAGTGTCTTCTGCTCGCTTATTTTTGGCTTCCCATTCTTCTCGAGTAGTTGTTTGTGGCAAAGTATTGGGCATCTCAATAAAAGAAGTAATTCCCCCTGCAATAGCAGCTTTTGACTCTGAAGCAATTGTTGCTTTATGAGTAAGTCCAGGCTCTCTAAAGTGTACTTGGTCGTCAATTAAACCAGGTAAAATATAATTGCCTTTAGCATCAAAAATTTCATCAATATCCTCGATTTCTAGTTTAGAACCTATTTTATGAATTCTATCGTTAGTCACTAAAATTTCACCATCAAAAATTCGTCCTTCATTTACTATTTTTGCGTTTATTATTTTAAGCTTTAATACTGAAGTCATTTAAATCTGTTTTTATTTATTCGCAAAAAAATTACACCATAAAAAGCTTCTAATATAATATTACTACTCATTTTGGATTTTCCAAGAATACGATTAGTGAAAATTATCGGATGCTCGTTCAGCTTAAATTTTTTGATCCATGCCTTGTATTTTAATTCTATCTGAAAAGCATAACCTACAAACTTCACCTCATCCAAAACAATAGATTCTAATACAGCTCGTCTATAACCTACAAACCCTGCCGTTGGATCCATTATTGGCATTGAAGTTATTAACTGAACGTATTTTGAAGCAAAATAAGAAAGTAAAACCCTACTCATTGGCCAGTTTATAACATTTACACCATTAACATATCGAGAACCCACAATAAGGTCAGTATCATTTTTTAGTTTTTCTAACATGGGAGCCAATTCTTTGGGATTATGTGAAAAATCAGCGTCCATTTCAAAAATATATTGATACTGACGTTTTAAGGCCCATTTAAAACCATGAACATAAGCTGCTCCGAGACCACTTTTTTCTATCCGTGATTCCAAAAATAATTGAGCTTTATATTTAGACATTAATTCAATTACAATTTTATCGGTACCGTCAGGCGATTTATCATCGACCACCAAAACATCTAAATCTAAACCTGTTTCAAAAACCTTATTAATGATCGCCTCAACATTATCGATTTCATTGTACGTTGGGATTATGATGAGTGTTCGTTCCATAGCCAATGTAAAAATAGGGAATGTATTTACAACATATAGTCAAGAAGAAGATATTAATTTTCTAAAAAAAAGTAAATTTGAATTATGGGAGAACTAATAAATAGACCGAGTATTAATCAAGATTGGATCAGTCTTATTTTCTTTTGTAACTTAATTATAATATTTGGTCTTCATTATTCCGACACTAATAGATTTAGGGACTTAATGAAGTTCTATTCATCAAATATTTATTTTAGTAGATACATTTCAGATCGTAATTTGACTTTTAAGGGTTCATTTAATATCTTGAGTTCTTTTTTAGTTTTTTGCACTTTAAGCAATCTCTTAATGTGGGGAATAAAACAAGTTTCTGATTCTATATTTTATCCGTTTGAGTTTTATTATGTGTTATTTTGCGTTGTTTTATTTGGACTCTTTCGTTTTATAATTGTTCAATTTATTATGAAGCAGATTAATCAGGTAAACAAAATAAATATCTATCATTTTAAATCTTTTACCCACGCGACTCAGTTTTCAATCTTATTTATTTTTATACTTTTTTTTAATAATTATTCAGGCATATCATCAAAAATAACTCTTGGAGTTATAGCTTCTCTTTCATTATTATGGTTAACATTGCAAACTAGTATTTTATTTTCCTTCATAAAAAGTTATCCGAGGGATCTTTTTTATTTAATTTTTTATCTTTGCGCGGTTAAAATAGCACCGTGGTTTTGGTTTTATTATATGATTATTCAACCTAGACTGTAATTTATTCTGAAATATGAAAGTAAAAACAATTTTGGTTTCACAACCGGAGCCTTCGTCCGACAAATCACCCTATAATAAGCTCACGGAAAAGCATAAATTAACAATAATTTTTAGACCTTTTATTCATGTTGAGGGTGTTGATGCTAAGGAAGTCCGTAGGCAAAAAGTTGATTTTAATGATTTTCAAAACATTATTTTAACAAGTAGAAATGCAGTTGATAATTTCTTTCGTCTTTGCAAGGAAATGCGTTTTACAGTTCCCGATAGCACAAAATATTTTTGTCAATCAGAAGCAGTTGCCTTCTACTTGCAAAAGTATGTTGTTTACCGAAAACGTAAAATTTATGTTGGTGAAAAAAAAATTGAAAATCTTGAATCTATCTTTAAAAAATTCAATAAAGAGACTTTTTTGTTTCCAACTTCTGACATGTTAAGTAAAGATGTGCCTGATTTTCTAGAGAAATTATCATTAAATTGGCAAAGAGCGATTTTATATCGAACTGTAGTCAGTGACCTTTCTGACCTAAGAGATGTTTACTATGATATCCTTGTCTTCTTTAGTCCTTCAGGAATTGAATCTCTTTTTAAAAATTTTCCGGATTTTAAACAAAAGGAAACTCGTATTGCAGTTTATGGAAACTCAACTATTCAAGCAGCTAAATTAGCGAAATTAAGAATTGACATAAAAGCTCCTTCACCTGAAACCCCTTCAATGACAATGGCGATTGAAAAGTATATTGAAAAAGTGAATAAATAGTAAAAACTATAAATATCCATCCAATCATAATTAAAGTTCAAGCTACAGGTATAATTAAAACTAGTCTTGTGTGAAAAAATAAATAAATAGTTAATGACACCAAAAGAACTATTCCGTGATAAACCAAGTAAAATATTTTCTGATAGAATTAGCAATTGAATTAGATTCTATTATTATTTTTTAAAAGTGATTCCCGAAATACGCAAAAAGGATGTCAATAAGTTTAAAATTATTCATGTAAAATAATTCCCAGTAATTCGTTATTAAACTTATTAAAATTAACGCTTGATTTATTAATAAGAAGTTAAGATTTATTATTAAAAAAAACTATTTAATTACAAATGTATAGTATATTGTTGAAAAACATATACTTCATCAACTATGATGAAATGAATTTAATAATTATGAAAACATTTGATCAAACAATTGATTTAGACGGTATTGACAAAATAATTTTAAAAACTATGCTCGAAAACGCTCGAACTTCAATTCTGGCAATTTCAAAAATAACAGGTATTTCTGGAGCAGCCGTTCATCAAAGGTTAAAAAAATTAGAAAAAAATAAAGTGATCTTAGGTTCCCAGATTATAGTTAATCCAAAAATACTAGGTTTTAAAACCGTTGCTTTTATTGGAATTTATTTGGACAAAGCCATGCGGAATCGTGAAGCCGTGAAACAGCTTAAAAGTATTCCTGAGGTCATTGAGTGCCATTATACTACTGGCAACTGGAGTATTTTTGTAAAGCTGCTTTGCAAAGATAACGAGCATCTTATGGAATTATTAAATAAAAAAATACAATTGATAGAAGGGGTTTCAAGAACTGAAACTTTTATTTCACTTCAACAACAGTTGAATCGACAAATAATGCTTTAATTTTTTCTATTTTTCACTCTGTTCATTTTACTTGTAGTTAACCTATAGTACAAAAACAGTAGCGGACTGAAAGCACATATTTTTCGGATAAGAAGATACTTAATTAAAAAAAACGGTTAGAGATTACCCCCAAACCGAAATTGCTTTTTGACATTATTGGCATGTCTCTTTATGTCATACCAACAAAAGAGATGAAAATAATGATTAAGTAATAATTTCCCATACTTTTTTTATATAAAATAATTAAAACATATTAAATTGTATCTGTGCTATTTATATTTTATCTTAAAATAAATAACCATTAATTGTAATAATCCCGCTACAATATTTGCTATGAATACAGAAGGACTCCCAATTAAATAACCATAGAAACACCATGAAGCAACACCAATAAACATAAACAAATACATGCTAAGTGATACCCCATCAGAAACTTTTGTTTTCCAAATTTTATAAACCTGAGGAATAAATGCATAGGTTGTTAGCGCAGCCGCGAACATACCAATTAATTCAATTTGAAATTGTGTCATTAAAAAACAATGTTAATTATTTTATTTGGAACAATAATCCATTTTTTAGGAGCTTTTCCTTCAAGATACTCAAGAGTCCTAGGATCATTTTTTACGGCTTGCTCAATTGCTGCTTTATCCAATGTTAAAGAAAGTGGAAGTGTGAAGCGCATTTTCCCATTAAATGAAACCGGATAGTTTTTTATCTCCTTAATTAAAAAAAAATCATTAAACACCGGAAAAGGCTCCTCAATGATACTAACTACACCACCCATTTTTTCCCAAATTTCTTCGGATACATGAGGTGCAAAAGGCGATAATAAAATCGTTAAAGGTTTCAAAATTTTTAAACTGTGACAGTTTAAATTTGTGAGTTCGTTTACACAAATCATAAAAGAACTTATACAGGTATTGAATGAAAAAGATTCAATATCCTCGGTTACTTTTTTAATCGTTTCATGTAGCGTTTTGAGTGCCTTTTTATCTGGAATTGAATCCGTAACAATAAACTCATCCTCCTTATAAAATAACTTCCAGAACTTTCTAAGAAAATTATACACTCCTGAAATTCCAGCTGTATTCCAGGGTTTAGCTTGTTCCAATGGTCCTAAAAACATCTCATACATTCGAAGGGTATCTGCACCATATTGATCACAAATTTTATCAGGATTAACAACATTATATTTCGACTTAGACATTTTCTCAACCTCACGACCTACTTTAAAGACTCCTTCACTAAATTCAAAAATAGCAGTTGCAAATTGAGGTTGCCATTTTTTGAGCCTTTCAATATCAATTTCTTCAGATGTATTAACTAAACTCACATCTACTCGAATAGACTCATATGTGATTTCAGATTTTAGTATGTCTTTAGAAACATAAGTCTGCGTTCCTGAGATTCTGTATATAAAAGCAGATGATCCCAAAATCATTCCTTGATTGATTAGCTTTTTTGCATATTCATCTACAGGCAGAAGGTCTAAATCAAAAAGAAATTTTTGCCAAAAACGAGAATAAAGTAAATGACCCGTTGCATGTTCACTACCCCCTAAATAAAGGTCTACGTCTTGCCAGTAATTTTTGGCTTCATTACTCACGAAAAAATCTGAATTTTGTGGGTCCATATAACGATAAAAATACCATGAACTTCCAGCCCAACCTGGCATCGTATTTAACTCCAGAGGAAAAATAGTCTCATGATCTATTTCAGTATTGCCAACTACTTTTCTTTCTTTTTCATCCCAAGCCCAATCCATTGCATTACCCAATGGTGGCGAACCTTCTGGGGTAGGCAAATAATCTTCAACCTCAGGTAAACTTAAAGGCAAGTCTTCCAAATTCAGGGGCTGCGGCATTCCATTTTTGTAATAAATAGGAATTGGTTCCCCCCAATAGCGCTGTCTACTAAAAACTGCATCCCGAAGCTTGTAGTTAATCGTTCCCACTCCAGAACCTTTTTCCTCAAGCACCTCAATAACAAGAAACATTGCCTCCTTATGGGAAAGCCCATTTAAGAAATCGGATTGATCCAAGACTGTATTAGCCTTATCGGTATAAGCCTCTTCATTAATCAAAACATTTTTAAAAATATTAGTAATAGGAATATTAAAATGCTTAGCAAAATCATAATCACGTTGATCTCCACAAGGCACTGCCATAACTGCACCAGTTCCATAATCTGCTAAAACATAATCTCCAATCCAAATTGGAATTCTATCTCCAGTAAAAGGATGAATTGCATAGGCACCTGTAAATACTCCTGTGATATTTTTAACATCAGCCATTCGTTCCCTCTGTGTTCGCTGTTGCGTTTCTTTAATATAAGCATCGACGACTGCTCTCTGATTGAGAGTGACAATTTCTTGAACTAAATCCAACTCTGGAGCTAAAGTCATAAAAGTAGTCCCAAAAATAGTATCTGGTCGTGTAGTAAAAACTTCTATTTTATTATGATTCCCTTCAATCTCAAAAAACACTTTTGCCCCAATGGATTTACCAATCCAGTTTCGTTGCATTTCTTTGAGAGGTTCTGGCCAATCAATTCGATCTAACCCTGAGAGTAATCGTTCTGAATATGCGCTAATTCGCATACTCCATTGTTTCATTTTCTTTTTAGTTACAGAAAAACCTCCACGCTCTGAAACTCCATTAATTATTTCATCATTTGCTAAAACAGTTCCAAGTTCGGCACACCAATTGACTTCTGAATATGAAAGGTAAGTTAAACGGTATCCCAATATAATTTCTTGTTTCTTGTTTTCGTCAAAATTGTTCCAATCTTCGGAAGAAAAAAATTGAATTTTACTGTCGCAAACTGCATTTATATTGATATTTCCGTTTTTTTTTTTTTTTTTTATCAATGACCTAACAGAGAGCGCCTTATTTGTGTCTTTACAATAGTAGTGATCAAATAAGAGCAAGAAAA
>CAJJAB010000008.1 GCA_905181895.1 Flavobacteria bacterium MS024-2A
GGAATTCTTTTTTTTTTTGCTTTGCAAAAATTAAAGAACTAAATAAAAAAATAAATAGGGAAGTACTCTTAATAAATATTTTGATTTTTATCAAATTTTTTTATAATTGGTAAAAATAGACAATCTATCTATGACAATTTACGGTCAATAAAGTTTAATCCTTTTGATTTCAAAAATTTAAGTTGGGTCTGTACAATATTCAAATAATTTTTCGGAATGTTAAATTGATTCTAGATCCAACAGGACGAGCTGTTTTGGCGATTTGATGCAGCCAATGTTTTTGTGTACTCCCTTCCATGACCAATAAACTTCCAGAAGCTAATAATAATTTAAGACGATCTTCTTTATTACGCATGTGTTTTAAATGAAAAAAACGAGCTTCACCTAAACTTAATGAAGCAATCACAGGATTTTCTCCTAATTCCTTTTCATTATCAGCATGCCAACCATTGCTGTCTTTGCCATCTCGATACAAGTTTAAAAGAACAGTTGTAAAATCAGTTGGACATACAGTAGCTATTTTTTTTTGAATCTCTAGAAGCATAGGGGACATTACTTTGGGCTGCATTTTGATACCTGAGTAGGTATATGATTTGGTGTTTTTTGCATACAAAGCAGTCAAACGAGGTTGGAGATAGGTTTTTCCATAAACAGTTATTGGATCTTGTTGCCAAGGTGTTTCTTCATGTAAATGATTGAATATTGCCTGTGATTCTTTTTGTGAGAAAAAAGACTCGAAATATCTAATTTTAGCATCATTAAGAAGTAAAAGCTCTCCTTTTTTAGATATTAGTTGTGAGTCAATCATGGCGCAATAAACAAAAGAATGTGGAAATAAAAAAACCGCCCGTAGGCGGATGTCTTATTATTTAATTAGTTCAACACTACGTTGAATGAAATCTGTCAAGGCTTCTCCTTTCAAAAGATTCTTTGATAGCCGAGCAAGATCGACTGCTTGTTGTATCAAGCGTTCTCTTTTTTTCTCGGTTTTGGTTGCAAGTATTTGACCCACCAGTTCATGATTTGTGTTGACTGTTAGAGTGAACATATCAGGCATATCTCCCATCATCATTCCTCCACCACCTGTTTGTTGCATTTCTTTCATCCTTCTCATAAATTCAGGTTGTGTTAAAACAAAAGGTATTGCTTGACTGTCCATTGCTTCCATTTGGACTGTATAGCCTGCTTCTTTAACAACATTTTCAATCATTGGTTTGAGTGTTTCTTTTTCCTCGTCAGTAAGTTTTGAAACAGTAGCTTCGTCTTTTTTAATTAAATTTTCGATAGTATCTCCATCCACACGAACAAAGGAAACATTTTCTTTACTGCCCTCCAGTTTTTGAATTAAGTGACCTATGATAGGGGAGTTTAATAGTAAAACTTTATAACCTTTATTTTTGGCTTGATTTATATAACTGTGCTGATCTTCTGCATCAGAGGTGTATAGAACAACAAGCTTATCATCTTTGTCTGTTTGATGATCTTTAATTGCAGATTGTAATTCTTCAAAAGTGAAATATTCTCCATCAGTAGTGGGGTAAAGCGCAAATTTTTCTGCTTTTTCAAAGAACTTATCTTCACTCAACATTCCGTATTCAATGACTACCTTGATATCATTCCACTTTTCTTCAAATCCTTTTCTGTCTTTTTTGAATAAACTACTAAGTTTATCTGCGACTTTCTTGGTGATGTAGGTACTAATTTTTTTTACTGCTCCGTCTGCTTGTAAATAACTTCGAGATACATTTAGTGGAATGTCTGGGGAATCAATAACTCCTCTTAATAGGGTTAAAAATTCTGGAACAATCCCCTCAACATTGTCAGTAACAAAAACTTGATTTTGATATAATTGAATTCGATCTTTTTGAACGTTTAGATCGTTGTTCAATTTTGGAAAGTATAAAATACCCGTTAAATTAAATGGGTAATCTACATTTAGGTGAATGTTGAATAAAGGTTCTTCAAACTGCATGGGATATAATTCCCTGTAAAATCCTTTATAATCTTGATCATTTAATTCTGTTGGTTTTTTAGTCCAAGCAGGCTCAGAATTATTGATGATGTTGTCAACGGTAATGGTTTCTGGTTTTGCGTCTTCTAACGCATCTTCAGGCAAAGGAAGGGTCTCTTCTCGAGTTCCAAATTTTATTGGAATCGGCATGAACTTGTTGTATTTAGACAATAATTCTTTAATTCGTACTTCTTTTAAAAATTCCTTAGAATCTTTGTCAATATGCAAAATAATTTCAGTTCCTCTAGTATCCTTGTTAGAAGCTTCTAGAGTATATTCTGGGGAGCCATCACAAACCCAGTGAGTTGCAGGACTATTTTTATAGGACTTGGTTATTATTTCAACTTTTTCAGAAACCATAAAAGCGGAATAAAACCCTAGTCCAAAATGACCGATAATACCACTATCTTTTGCAGATTCTTTATATTGTTCTAAAAACTCTTCAGCTCCAGAAAAAGCAACTTCATTTATATATTTTTGAACCTCCTCTTCTGTCATACCAACCCCCTTGTCAATTATATGGAGTTTTTTACCTTTTTTGTCAATTTTTATTTCTATTTGAGTATCCCCAAGGTCACCTTTTATTTCCCCAAGACTACTGAGGTGATTTAGTTTAGTTGTTGCGTCGGTGGCGTTGGAAATTAGTTCTCTTAAAAAAATCTCGTGGTCACTGTAGAGAAATTTTTTAATTAATGGGAATATGTTCTCAACAGCTACATTAATTTTTCCTGTACTCATGGGTTTTTGTTTTTTAATTTATAAATCCTAATTCAAAAAAAATACCATACTTGAAATTATGACAAGATGACACAATACATCTATTAATATATAACGTTTAGCTTATTGTAAAAAAAATAAACATATTATATTTGTGCAAATAAAAAAATAATGCCAAAAAAAAAATTGCTCATTAAAGATAAAATATTTGAGACCTACAGCGACCAAGTCTTAGAATACGAAAAAGAACCAAAATCAGTATTTATGTTTTGTAAGAAGATTGGGATTGACGAATCTGATTTTTATAAAAATTTTTCTTCATTAGAGCATGTCAAAGAAGCTATTTTTGTAAAGTTTTTTGACAATGCCTATCACTTAATATCTAAAGAGAAAAATTATGGTAAACAGTCTCCAAAAGAAAAATTACTTTTATTTTACTATACTTTCTTTGAAGTTTTATTTTTAAATAGAAGTTATGTTTTGTTTGCGTTAACTGCATCAGGAAATAAGATGGAACAACTTATGTCTTTAAAGAGTTTACGAACTTCTTTTAAAAAATTTGCATTTGGCCTTATTGAAGAAGGAAACATGCAAAAGAATTCACAATTTACAAAACATCCTGAATCACTTTTTTCTGAAGGGGCATGGATTCAATTACTATTTCTTTTTAAATTTTGGATTGAAGATAAATCTCCTGGTTTCGAAAAAACTGATATTGCGATCGAAAAATCAGTTCAAACAGTTTTTGAATTATTTGATAATACCCCTTTTGACAGCATTATTGATTTTGGTAAATTTCTTTGGAAGGAGAATTTTAAAATGACCTAATTGAAAACACTAAATTCAATTCCAACTAACAAAATTCAACGCGCTTCTAAATTAGTTACTACTGGAATCAAAGTAGGTGGAAATTATATGCGTTATTTCGGAGATAAGATCATAAAAGTTGATGGTGCTAAAAATAAGCTTAACGAAAACAACGCTAAAGACATATATGATGGTCTAAAGGAGTTAAAGGGAAGTGCTTTGAAAGTAGCACAAATGCTGAGTATGGAAAAAAATTTGTTACCACAGGCCTATGTTGATCAATTTGGATTGTCTCAATTTTCTGTACCGCCTTTATCTGCCGCTTTGGTAAAGAAGACAATAAGAAAATATCTAGGAGCTGATCCTGAAGTGATTTTTGATACATTTTCTGCTCAATCTGAAAATGCGGCTAGTATCGGACAAGTTCACCGCGCAACAAAAGAAGGCAAAAAACTTGCTGTTAAAATTCAATATCCTGGAGTAGCAAATAGCATTAGCTCTGATTTAGCATTAATAAAGCCCATTGCATTAAAGATGTTTAATCTTAAGGGTAAAGATACCGCAAAGTATTTTAAAGAGGTTGAGGATAAGCTAATGGAGGAGACCGACTATTTGCAAGAATTTAAAAATAGTGAATATGTTTCAAAAGCGGCTTCAAAAATTAATAATTTAAAGTTTCCTAATTATTATTCAAAATGGACCACGTCCAAAACCTTAACTATGGATTGGATGGAAGGGATTCACCTTTCAGAATATGTCGCTCAAAAAGATGAAGGTCAAGATATTCGAAATAAATTGGGGCAAACCCTTTGGGATTTTTATATGTTTCAAATTCATGGATTAAGAAAAGTACAGGCTGATCCACATCCAGGAAATTTTATGGTTGATGAGGAGCGAAATTTAATTGCAATTGATTTTGGCTGCATGAAATCGATACCCAAAGATTTTTATCACCCATATTTTGAGTTATCTAAGAAGGAAAATATTGATGATATTATTTCTTTCAATCAATTATTGCGCGAGTTAGAAATTCTTCTTCCCTCAGACTCAGAAGACGAGGTAATTTATTTTACTGAACTATTTCAACGCATGATGAATCTTTTCACTCTTCCTTTTCATGAATCAAGTTTTGATTTTTCAAATATTAAATTTTGGAAAGGTATAACCAACCTTTCAAAAGACCTTGCCGGAGACTCAAAATTTAGAAAAATGAATGGGAATAGAGGTTCAAAGCACTTTATATATATCAACAGAACTTTTTTTGGACTATATCATTTACTTCATGATTTGAAGGCTGAAATTCAAACAGAAGAATTTAAAAAATATCTTTAAAACTTTCC
>CAJJAB010000009.1 GCA_905181895.1 Flavobacteria bacterium MS024-2A
AGGCAGATGGGGCTCCACAAGATGGAATGGTTCACGCCGCCTCCGGATATAGAGATTTCCCAAATGCTACAA
The DNA here is from genome assembly GCA_905181895.1 of Flavobacteria bacterium MS024-2A. Classification (GTDB taxonomy): domain Bacteria; phylum Bacteroidota; class Bacteroidia; order Flavobacteriales; family Flavobacteriaceae; genus MS024-2A. The sequence continues at coordinate 73 of CAJJAB010000009.1, forward strand.
GAAGTCACTATGGAATGGATTTTTCACTAGAATATTTTATTAATGATGAATGGACTTGGTACGGAAACTCATCATGGTTAAGTCAAACAGACTGGGCCGTTGGTGATGATGATTTACCGTTTACATCTTATTTAAATGCTCCGAAATTTAAATTCAGAACAGGTTTTTCTTATGCACCTGATAATGGATTTAGAGGAAGAATTTCTTTTCAACATGATGATGCATTTACTGTTGAACAAGGACTATTTATCAACGGTATTGCTGATGAGAAAAACCTATTCGACATGAGTTTGGGTTATCAGTTTAGCAAAAACTTTGCATTGGATTTAAGTGGTAATAACATCTTTGATCAAAAATATAGAGCAATGCCAGGACTTCCTGTTATTGGAAGAAGAATTCTTGCAAAAGCAACATATAACTTCTAGTTTTATTAAACTTCATAAAGGGTAATTGCGAAGGCAGTTACCCTTTTTTTTTATTATGAAAAAAGAAAAAATAGCATTTATTACTGGAGCTGCAAAAGGTATAGGAAAATCAACTGCCGCTTTTTTAGCCTCTAAAGGGTGTAAGGTTTATATAACAGACATTGACTTACCTGTATTAGAAAAAACCACTAAAGAGTTTAAAAAAGAAGGATTTAATGTTGTCGCAAGTCTTTTAGATGTTTGTGATGCAGAAGCTGTTGAAAAGCAGATTCAAAAAATCATTCTCCAAGAGGGTAATCTGCATTATTGTGTTAATAATGCAGGAATTCAAGGTCCTATAGCTCCACTAACTCAGATCTCAATTGAAGACTGGGAACGAACACTAAAAGTTAATTTATCTAGTGTTTTTTATTGTCTACAAAGCCAAATCAAGGCTTTAATTGGTTTAGGGGGAGGAAATATTGTAAATGTTGCTTCTATGGCTGGGCTAAATGGTGCTGCTCTGGGCGGGCCGTATGTTGCTTCCAAACACGGTGTAATTGGATTGACCAAAACCGCAGCTATCGAAGTGGGTGCATATAATATTCGAGTGAATGCAGTTTGTCCTGGATTTATAAATACCGAAATGATCGATAACGTTCCCAAAAAGATACTGGATTATACCACTAATATTCGTGTACCAATGAAACGTATTGGTGAGCCGGAAGAAGTGGCAAAAACAATATATTGGTTATTATCTTCAGAGTCTTCTTATGTAAATGGACATACAATGGTAATTGATGGAGGAATGTACTCTGGTTGACAACTTTCGCTTTGCTAACGGGGTTTTTTTGAGGAAAGAGGAATCTTTTTAGAGACTCACGTAATGACATTAAAAAAGTATTGGCTTAAAGGAAATAAAAAAGGAAGTATTGACATCTTGATCAACTCCTTACCAGGCTATCCTGTTAATTTTACTTATAATGGAAAAGACACCTAATAGATTACATTTCCATCACCCAGAAGCACTATTATAGATGAGCTTTTTTTAAGTCAATGGTTAAAAAAAATAATATGGCGGTTGCCCTCTTCAATAAGAGATGAAAAAGTAAATAAGTCATATATTCTAGTTATTGGAATTGATGAAAACGGAAAAATACTTCATAATCTTAAAGACGAATTAGGAAAAGCATATTATCTTACTTCTGTAATTGAACACAATGGAGAACTTTGGCTTGGAAGTAATAAATCAAATCAACTTTTAAATTAAATAAATAATGAGAAAATTAGATGGACAAATTGTAATTATAACTGGTGGTGCTCGTGGTATTGGTGAAGGAATATGTAAAGTATTTTGTAATGAAGGCGCAACAGTTGCTCTTTGGGATGTACTCGAAGAAGGTCAAATTACAGCTGATAATATTTCAGCAAATGGAGGAAATATCTTTTTTCAAAACGTTGATGTTACTAGTCAAGAATCTGTTGATACTGCCGTAAAAAAAATCATTGATAATCATGGAAAGATAGATATTTTAATAAATAACGCAGGTATAATTAGAGATCGTTCTATTTTAAAGATGACCCGAGAAGAGTGGGATATGGTACAATCAGTTAATGTTGATTCCTTGTTTGTGACTGCAAAAGCAGTTTTGCCTCATATGAAGGCAGCTAATTATGGTAGAATTATTTCTGCCTCCTCGATTAATGCTTTCCAAGGTGCATTTGGTCAAACTAATTATACTGCGAGTAAAGCTGCAATTGTTGGTTTTACACACTCGTTATGTAGAGAAGTTGGGAAGTACAATATAACAGTCAATGCAGTAGCTCCTGGCTTTATCAAATCAGAAATGTCAGATTCTATGCCAGATGAAATCATTAAAGCTGGAATAGCTCAAATACCGGTTGGGAGAATAGGAACAGCCGAAGATATGGGACACGCCTATTTATTTCTAGCCTCAAAAGAAGCTGGGTTTGTTAGTGGACATACCTTACATGCCAATGGGGGGGCAATGCCGATTTAAAATGACAAAAAGCACCAAAAATTTATTTGAATTAACCGGTAAAGTCGCCATTGTCACAGGCTCTAGCAAAGGAATTGGACTTGCCATAGCCACTGCTTTTGCTGAATATGGTGCTCATGTAGTGCTAAGCAGTCGTTCACAAGAAGCATTAGAGGAGCTCGCTAAAGAATTGAGTTTAAAAGGATATTCAATTATGGCACAAGCTTGCCATGTTGGAGATGAAAGTCAGCGTCAAAATTTAGTTGATAAGACTTTAGAGAGATTTGGACGTATAGATATATTGGTAAATAATGCCGCTATAAACCCTGTCTATGAACCTTTGGATAAGATGACCGAAGCTGTTTATGATAAAATGATGAATGTAAACGTAAAGGGAGCTTTTGCCTTGAGTAATCTGTGTTTTGCTCATCTAAAAGAAAAAAAGGATGGAGCTATTATTAATATTGCTTCTGTAGAAGGATTAAAACCTAGTTTTGGATTAGGTATATATAGCGTCACTAAAGCGGCTTTAATTATGCTTACCCAAGTTCAGGCAAAAGAATGGGGGAAACACGGAATTCGTTCAAATGCGATTTGTCCTGGATTAATTCAAACCAAGTTCAGCAAAGCTCTTTGGAAGAATGAGGCCTTATTAGATCAGGTTGAAAAAGAATTGCCAGCAGGAAGAATGGCTCAACCATTCGAAATGACAGGTTTAGCAGTTTATTTAGCCTCCCCCGCTGGAAGTTATTCAACAGGTGGAGTTTATAATGCTGATGGTGGACATATGATAATGTAAAAAGAGAATTATGGAAACACAAAAAACACAAAAAGCCTACAGAAGTATATTTAAAAATATATCTGAAATGGAAAATGCTGTAGGTAGAGAATTGGGGCTTACACCATGGAAAATTATGGATCAAGAGCGGATTAATACTTTTGCTAAAGCAACTGAAGATGAACAATGGATTCATATTGATGAAGAACGCTGTAAAAAGGAATCACCTTACAAGCAAACAATAGCTCACGGATTTTTGATGCTATCTATGTGTTCTAAAATAATGTATGATTCTTATGAAATAGGAGAGGTATCGATGGCTATAAATTACGGTTTGGATAAAGTTCGTTTTCCAAATGCTACCCCAGCAGAGTCAAAATTTAGAGGTCGAGTTTCTCTTGCTGAATTTAATATTATTCCAAATGGAGCTAAGTATAAATTAAATGTAATTATCGAATTGGAAGGTCAAGAAAAGCCAGCTTGTGTCGCTGAATTTTTAGCCCTTGCATATAATTAATAAAATATGGAAAACGCTGTATTATTCAAAGTTAAAAAAGGAGTAGCTACAATTACCCTCAACCGACCTGATCGCTATAATGCTGTAAATCAAGACTTAGTAGATGGGATTTCAAACTCTCTCAAAAAGTGTGAAGTTGATGAAACAATTCGGGCAGTTGTTATAACTGGAGCAGGACGTGGTTTTTGTGCTGGAGCAGATATGTCTGTTTTTGGAGATGGAGTTACTGCAGATCAACGGAGTCAATATTTAATAGATCAATACCAACCGCTGATGAATCAATTTTTCTCATTAAAGAAACCGATAATTGGCGCTATAAACGGTACTGCTGCTGGAGTAGGAGCTGCTTTTGCTCTAGCCTGCGATTTTCGTGTAATGAGTGACCAAAGTGGAATTCTGTATGCTTTTGTTAATATAGGTCTTGGTCCTGATGGAGGTGCAAGTTGGCTTCTTACAAGACAAGTAGGGTACAGCCGTGCCCTAGAAATTGCAACCAGTGGGAAAAAAGTGACAGGGCAAAAATGTTTAGAATTAGGACTTACAAACCGAATTGTAGCGCAAGATGATATTTTAAGTAATGCTCAATCTTGGGCAGAAGATTTTGCAATCCGACCGACTTTAGCAATAGGTATTGCAAAAGAAGATATGTTTTTTGCAATGGATCACAGTCTTAATGAAGCAATTGCTTTTGAAGCAAAAAAACAAATTGATGCCTTTAATAGTCACGATTTAAAAGAAGGAGTTTCGGCATTTATAGAAAAAAGAAAGCCTATTTTTTTAGGAAAATAAGATTATAAAATGAATTTTGAAGAAATAAAAAAGAAGACAGAAGTTTTTGTAAAAGAGGAATTATATGCCCTTGAGCCTTGGATACTAAATGTTGAATGGGAGGAGAAATTACCTAAGCTAAATGAACTTAGAGAAAAAGTTAAATCAAAGGGGCTCTGGCTTCCACAGATTCCCAAAGCGTATGGAGGTTTAGGACTAACCAATGCTCAGCATGGAGAAGTAAGTGAAATTTTAGGAGCAAGTCCTTATGGTCATTACTGCTTTAATTGTCAAGCTCCTGATGCTGGGAATATGGAAATTCTTATTGAGTTTGGAACGGATGAGCAAAAAGAAACTTATTTATATCCCCTTTTAAAAGGAGAAATAAGAAGTTGTTTCGCAATGACAGAACCAGATCATGCTGGGTCTAATCCTGTTAAAATGGGAACCATTGCCGTAAAGGATAATGGGAATTATATAATCAATGGTCATAAATGGTTTACTTCAGGTTTTGATGGTGCTGCTTTTGCTATTGTTATGTTAGTTTCAAATCCTGATGGAAGCGCTCCACATAAAAAGGCAAGTCAGGTAATTGTTCCAACATCTAACAAGGGTTTAGAATTCGTTAGAAATATTTCTATAATGGGACATCCAGGTGGAGGCTGGGAAAGTCATGCTGAAATTAAATTTCATGACGTAAAAGTTCCTTTGTCAAATGTTTTAGGGGGAGATGGAGAGGGTTTTACCATTGCTCAAAAAAGATTGGGACCCGGAAGGATTCATCACTGTATGCGATGGATTGGAATGTGTGAACGTGCTTTTGATTTAATGTGTGAACGTGCTGTTTCGAGAGAAATTTCTGAGGGGGTAATGCTAGGAGAAAAACAGACTATTCAAAACTGGATATCAGAATGTCGAGCTGAAATAAATGCTTCAAGACTCTTAGTACAAGATGCTGCAAACAAAATAGACACTCAAGGCGCTTATAAAACTAGACCTGAGATTTCAATAATTAAATTTTACTGTGCTCAAGTGCTTCAAAAAGTAGTAGACTGTGCAATTCAAGTTCATGGAGCAAAAGGGGTTACTGACGACACTATTCTTTCTGCTTATTACCGACACGAAAGAGCTGCTCGAATTTATGATGGAGCTGATGAGGTGCATAAGAGTAGATTAGCAAGAAGTATTCTAAAGAAATACACAAAAAATTAAATCAATAATTTTAGATAAAAATTGATGAAAAAAATAACAGACGGGAAAAGTTATATAGACTCGCTAAGAAATAGAAATCTAATAGTCTATCTTTTTGGGGAAAAGGTAAAAGAGCCTGTTGATCATAAAATGATCCGGCCTTCAATCAATGCGATTGCAAAAACCTATGATTTGGCAATTTCAAACCCGGATTTAGCTAGTGTTGTCTCCCCCTTTACCGGTGAACGGGTTAGTCGCTTTCTTCATGTATGTACTAGCGCTGAAGAACTTGTTTTACAAAATAAAATGCAACGTAAGTTGGGGCAACTTACAGGGACTTGTTTTCAGCGATGTGTTGGAATGGACGCCTTTAATTCGCTGTATTCTGTTACCTATGAAATGGATGAAGTCAATGGATCGGTATATCATTCCAAGCTTAAAGAGTTTTTGAAATTTATGCACCAGTATAATCTTGTTTTGGGAGGAGCTATGACCGATGTCAAAGGGGATCGAAGTTTGGCACCACATCAGCAAGAAGATCCAGATATGTTTTTACATATTAACAAGCGTACCGATAAAGGAGTTTATGTATCTGGAGCAAAGGCTCACCAAACAGGCTGTATTAATTCTCACTGGATGATGGTTATGCCAACTATGCGACTTTCGGAAGCAGACAAAGACTATGCGATAGTTGGAGCAGTCCCAGTTACCGCTGAGGGTATAACTTACATTTATGGAAGACAGTCATGTGACACCAGAAGTATGGAGGAGGGTTCAATTGATGTTGGAAATGCAGAATATGGTGGGCAAGAAGCTATGGTTCTTTTTGATAATGTCTTTATTGCAAATGAACATATTTTCATGGATGGTGAATATGACTTTGCTGCGCTATTAGTTGAACGATTTACTACTTATCACCGAAGAAGTTATGTTTGTAAATCAGGGGTAGGAGACGTATTGATCGGAGCAGCAGCTTCTATAGCTGAAATGAATGGAGTTGAAAAAGCATCGCATATAAAAGATAAATTAGTACAAATGTCTCACCTCAATGAGACAATATACGCAACTGGAATCGCGTCTTCTTATCAGGGATTTAAAACAAAATCAGGATGTTATCAATGTGATGATATGCTTTCAAATGTTTGTAAACATCACGTTACAAAATTACCTTTTGAGATGGCGCAAATATCTCAAGATTTAGCAGGGGGTTTTGTTTCTACCTTACCTTCAGAAAAAGATTTGAATCATCCAGAAATTGGAAAATTATTAAAGAAATATCTAAAAGGAAGTAGTCGTTTTTCGTCAGAGGAACGGATTCGGATTCTTCGACTGATTGAAAACATGACTATGGGTAGAAACGCTGTAGGATATTTAACAGAAAGTGTTCATGGTGCTGGCTCACCACAGGCGCAAAGAGTTCAAATAGGAAGGATGATGCAACTAGAATATAAAAAGCGATTAGCTAAATCTCTAGCAGGAATAGAGGTTAAGACAGATAAAAATATGATTATCAATGAATTAGGAGATTATTTTGAGCGTGTTTTTGATACAAATTAATTAGAAATGGAACTGGATCAAGCCGGACAAATTAGATCAGGACAAGCCTTAGATGTTTCGTCTTTAGAAAACTATTTACGAAGCGAAATGGACCTTCCTGAAGTTTCTTTGGAGGTACTTCAATTTCCTTCGGGCTACTCCAATTTAACATATTTAATACGTTTTGGGAAACAGGAGTTTGTATTAAGGCGCCCTCCCCACGGAGCAAAAATAAAATCTGGTCACGACATGGGAAGAGAGTTTCAAATACTTTCTGGATTATATCCGATATATCCGAAGGTTCCCAAGCCTTATCTCTTTTGTGATGACACCTCGGTTATTGATGCTCCTTTTTATGTAATGGAGCGTATGCAAGGGATTATTTTCAGAGGACATACCCTTAAAGAACAACTCCCAACATCAGCTCAAATGCGCACATTGTCCAGTAAATTTGTAGCCACTTTAGCAGAAATTCACGCTATAGATTATCGAATTGCAGGTTTGGAAAATATAGGACGTCCTGAGGGTTATGTTCGACGACAAATAGAAGGCTGGACCAAACGGTATATTGGCGCAAAAACAGATGATGTTAAAACTTTAGAAAAAGTCTACACATGGCTAAATAAAAATATTCCTGAGCAAAACCAAGCTGCATTTATTCACAATGATTTCAAATACGATAATCTAATACTTTCTGAAGATGGGAAGCTTAATATTAAAGGAGTTTTAGATTGGGAAATGTCAACTCTTGGTGATCCGTTAATGGATTTAGGGACTACTTTGGGGTACTGGATTCAGGAGTCTGATCCTGAATTTATGAAGAAAAAAAATATGAATATTAGTCTTAATAAAGGAAATTTAACACGCGGTGAATTAGTCGAAAAATATGCTCAAATGACCACTCTATCTATAGATAATATTACTTTTTATTATGTTTTTGGATTATTTAAAATTGCAGTGATTATTCAGCAAATATTTTTTAGATATAAAAAAGGTTTTACTAAAGATACTCGTTTTAAAAATTTAGATGAAGCCGTCTTTATTTATGGTAAAATGGGGTTACAAGCGATTCAGAAAAATAAAATAGAAAACTTATTTTAATAATTATCAATGAAAGAATTAACAGATTTTAGAATTCAAACAAGAGCTTGGCTTGAAGCTAACTGCCCAGAGAGCATGCGCCAACCAGTAAAAGATCCTTTTGACCTATATTGGGGAGGACGTAGTGCCACTTTTAAATCAGAAGATCAAAAAAAATGGTTTAATAAAATGCTTGAAAAGAAATGGGTTGTCCCCTATTGGGAAACAAAATATGGAGGTGGAGGTTTGACCCCAGAGGAAAACAATATTTTAACTCAGGAAATGACCCGTTTGGGCTGTAGAAAACCTCTTTATAGTTTTGGAATCTCAATGCTTGGACCAGCTCTTTTAAAGTTTGCAACTGAAGAGCAAAAAGCACATTATTTACCTCAAATTATAGAAGGTAAGATATGGTGGTGTCAGGGTTATAGCGAACCAAATTCAGGGAGTGATTTGGCAAGTTTACAGACAAAAGCAATTGATAAGGGAGATCATTTTGAAATTACAGGATCTAAAGTGTGGACTTCTTATGCTGACAAATCAGATTGGATTTTCTGTCTGGTTCGAACTGATTTTGAGGCTACAAAACACACTGGGATTAGTTTTGTACTAATTGATATGGCTTCAAAAGGTGTTAGTACCAGACCTATCAAACTAATCAGTGGAAAGTCACCTTTTTGTGAAACCTTCTTTGACGGGGTAAAAGTTCCCAAAGAAAACCTTATAGGTACGTTAAACGAGGGCTGGAATATCGCTAAATTTTTATTGACCCATGAGCGACAAATGATTGGAGGAATTGGAGAAACAGATGTCAGAAAAAAAGTTCATAAAGTTGCGCTTGAGAACCTTCCAATTAATGCTCAAGGATTAATTAATGATGGAGTTATTAGAAGTCAAATTTCTAATTTTGAAATGGATGAGGAAATTTTCGATTTAACCATCCAACGAATAACCGATGAATCTAAAACAGGAAATAATTCAGGTGCTTTATCCTCATTTTTTAAGTTTTATGGAACAGAGCTTAATATTGCTCGCCAAGAGTTATTGATGTCCACCAGGGGAACCGATGCCCTTATTTGGGAAGAAAATGAAAAATCAGACGGGGATTTAGCGAGAAAGTTTTGCCGTTCGAAAGGGAATTCAATAGAAGGAGGAACGTCAGAAATTCAATTAAACATTATATCTAAACTCATTTTGGGCTTGCCCACTAAATAAAATAATCATGGCTTTAATAATTACAGAAGAACAAAAAATGCTTAGGGATTCTGCAGCAGAACTCCTTAAGGTCAAAGCACCAGTTAGTGAAATGAGAGCTTTACGTGATGCAGGGTATAAGAATTATAGTAATAATTTATGGGACGAAATGACCGCTTTGGGTTGGACTGCTTTAACCGTCCCCGAAAGCTATAACGGTTTGAATTTTGGATTTGTAGGGCTGGGACAAATTTTAGAGCAAACAGGGAGAAATTTATCAAAATCACCTTTGATATCCTCTATTCTTCTAGGAGCATCTGCACTCAGATTATCTGATAATGAAAAATTAAAAACTAGTTATTTTCCAGGAGTAATTAATGGATCAACCCTGCTAACTTTGGCAATTCAAGAAGGGAAATACCATCAAGTAACTTCTTTTAAGACCAAAGCAACTTTAAAAGGAGAAAATTATATTTTAAATGGATCTAAATCAATGGTGATTGATGGCACTTCAGCAAGCCATTTTATAGTGGTTGCAAAAACAGATAAAGAGATAAATTTATTTTTAGTTGATGCACTTTCTAAGGGAGTTTCAATTTCTAAAAATGTCCTGATGGATGCGGGAACTTATGCAGATGTTAATTTTGATAATGTTTCAGTAAACACAAACAATAAACTTAATTTAAATCAGGATGGTAGGATTATGTTAGAGAAGTTAATGGCAATAGCTTATTCTGGATTATCAGCTGAATTATTGGGAATTTGTCAACAGGCTTTTGACATGACAATTCAATATTTAAAAGAGCGTAGCCAGTTTGGAGTAATCATTGGAACCTACCAGGCTCTTCAGCACCGTGCTGCAGGGTTGTTTTCAGAAATTGAATTATGCAAATCAATAGTTTTAAAAGCTTTACAAGCAGTCGATGAGAATGAACCAAATATTTTGTACTATGCTCATTTGGCAAAGGCTAAATTAGGAAAAACGGCAAAAATAGTTACAAATGAAGCCATTCAAATGCATGGTGGAATTGGCGTTACTGACGATGCAGATATTGGATTTTATCTCAAGCGAGCAAGAGTTGCTCAACAACTTTTCGGAGACTACAATTATCATCTAGATCAATTGAGTCTTATAAAAGGGTATTAAGATTTTATATTTCTAGTTTGTATATAATTTGTTGTTTCCAATCTTTTGAATCCTATTTGAAAATTAATATTGAGGTTTTGTCCCCAATATTAGATTTATAAAACAAAAAGTAGCGAGGGATATAAAAATTCAAAAAAACAGTACCTTTTTTAGAATTGAACCCCATATATTTGCACCTTGAAATAAAGAATAAAAAACAAACGCTAACGCATATTAAAATGGCACAAAGTACAGGAAAAGTTTCTCAGATTATTGGTCCGGTTGTAGACGTTAACTTTGGGGGTGAAAATAACGAACTCCCTAGAATTTATGACGCTTTAGAAATTATTAATTCTAACGGATCTAAATTGATTTTAGAAGTACAATCTCATATTGGAGAAGAAACTGTGCGTACCATATCAATGGATTCCACCGATGGTTTAAGTAGGGGTACTCTTGTAACGGCAACAGGTAGTCCTATTCAAATGCCAATAGGTGAAAATATCTACGGACGTTTGTTTAATGTTATTGGTGATTCAATCGATGGAATGGAAGACCTTCCTAAAGAAAATGAAAATGGTTTGCCAATTCATAGAGATGCTCCAGCGTTTGAAGATCTTTCTACTTCCACAGAAGTACTATTTACTGGAATTAAAGTTATTGATTTAATTGGGCCATATGCTAAAGGGGGGAAAATTGGACTTTTTGGTGGAGCTGGAGTGGGGAAAACAGTTTTGATTCAAGAATTGATTAATAATATAGCAAAGGGACACGGAGGACTTTCGGTATTTGCAGGAGTTGGAGAACGAACTCGTGAAGGAAATGACCTACTTCGTGAGATGCTTGAATCTGGAATTATAAAATATGGAGATGACTTTATGCATTCCATGGAAGAAGGAGGATGGGATTTAACCAAGGTTGATAAAGCTGCCATGAAAGAATCTAAGGCTACTTTCGTGTTTGGACAAATGAACGAACCACCTGGCGCACGTGCACGTGTAGCCCTATCGGGATTGACAATTGCAGAATATTTTAGAGATGGGGCTGGAGATGGAGATGGTAAAGATGTTTTATTCTTCGTAGATAATATTTTCCGATTTACTCAAGCAGGATCTGAGGTGTCTGCCCTACTAGGGCGTATGCCCTCAGCGGTAGGATATCAGCCCACACTAGCTACAGAAATGGGAGCCATGCAAGAGCGAATTACTTCAACAAAAAAAGGATCGATTACATCGGTTCAAGCTGTATATGTGCCTGCAGATGACCTTACTGATCCAGCACCAGCAACAACATTTGCTCACTTAGATGCAACAACTGTATTATCCCGAAAACTTTCAGCACTTGGAATTTATCCCGCAGTAGATCCTCTAGATTCTACCTCTCGAATTTTGAATGCTGAAATTTTAGGTGAAGAGCATTACCAGTGCGCTCAAAACGTTAAAGAATTATTACAACGCTATAAAGAATTACAAGATATTATTGCCATTTTAGGAATGGACGAATTATCAGAAGAAGATAAGCAAGCTGTTTTTAGGGCGAGACGAGTACAGCGCTTTCTTTCACAGCCTTTCCACGTTGCGGAGCAGTTTACGGGAATCCCAGGAGTTTTAGTCGATATTAAAGAGACCATTAAAGGGTTTAATATGATTATGGATGGAGAGTTAGATCACCTTCCGGAGTCTGCTTTCAACTTAAAAGGAACTATCGAAGAAGCAATTGAAGCTGGAGAAAAAATGTTAGCAGAAGTATAAGATTATGTATCTAGAAATAGTATCTCCTGAAGCAAAATTATTTAGTGGTGAAGTAGAAAGTATAACAGTTCCTGGAGCTTTAGGATCTTTTCAGGTGTTGAATAATCATGCACCTATTGTTTCTACTTTAATAAATGGAAAAGTAAAAATTCAAGGTAATATAAAGCTTGATGATTTTAATAAATTAATTTTTATTCAAGAAGGGAACGATACTTTTTTTGAAATTCAATCTGGGGCTTTAGAAATGCGAGATAACAAAGTCATTTTGTTGACAGATTGATTAAACCCAAAAGGCTATAATTTTTAATTTTCCAGATGAAATCCATTTCCATTGAATGGTTTGTATTTTTATCCTTCTTTTTTCTAAGATTAGAAGCACAGAAAGATAGTTTGTTTTCTGAAGAATTTTTGAAAGAAGTTATTGTTTCATCTTCAAGAATTGATGTAGATTTTTTAAAAAATTCAAAAACTCTTCATCTAATTTCAGCTCAAGAATTAAAATCAAGTGGAGCGTTAACTGTTGTAACAGCCTTACAACAAATCACAGGAATTGATATCCGTCAGCGTGGAATTGCTGGAATGCAAGCCGACCTTTACATAAGAGGTGGAGGGTTTGATCAAACCCTTTTACTGATTGATGGAATTAAATTAGATGACTCACAAACAGGGCATCACACCTTAAACTTTCTTCCTCCCATTGAGGTAATAGAGCGAATCGAAATAGTAAAGGGACCTGCATCTCGTATTTTTGGCCAAAATGCTTTTACTGGGGCGATAAATATTGTAACTAAAAAAGAATTTTCGAGTGGGGGCTCTGCTCAAATAAGAATAGGTTCTTATGGGCAAATTCATGGAGAAGTTAATTATAGGAAAACTACCGAAAAAAATAATTTTCTCGCTCATTTTTCACGCAATTCAGCTGATGGATATAGATACAATACTGATTTTAAAAACAATAATATATTTTTAAAAGCAGGTATTTTCTCCAATAAAAAAACCCCTATTGATTTATTGGCAAATTTTACCAGTAGAAAATTTGGAGCGAATGGTTTTTATGCTTCTCCTGAGGCAAAAGACCAATATGAGGAAACGGAAGGAAGTTTGCTGGCTATTCAAACTAAAGTTCAAAACGGGAATTGGACTTTTAAACCCAAGTTGTATTGGAGGAGAGGACAAGATCACTATCTATATATTCGAACGAATCCTGAAATTTATGAAAATTGGCATATTACACATAAAGCCGGTTCCGCTTTAGATATTAGTCTAGCGTCAAAACTGGGAACTACTGGAATGGGATTTGACTTCTCTAGGGTTTCTATTGCGAGTAATAACCTTGGGAACCGTTCTCGAAAAGTAGCTATTTTTTTTCTAGAACAACGCTTTACTTTTTGGGATAAAAAATTTGATTTGACTCCTGGAGTTGCAATAAATATATATTCTGATTTTGGAAATTTCGCTTACCCTGGTCTTGACGTTGGCTTTCAATTCGATCGACAGTGGCGACTTTATGGAAATGTTGGCTATACCTATCGTATTCCGACCTATACCGATTTGTTCTATTCAGACAGAACTACAATTGGAAATCCAGACTTAAAGCCTGAAGAGGCTCTAGCCAAAGAATTAGGACTTCGATTTACTTCCAAGATGCTTACCTTTTATTTAGCCTATTTTGATCGTCAGGCAGAAAATCTTATTGATTATGCGAAGGCTACAGCTGATAGTTTATGGGAGGCAACAAACATTAGAAGTGTTAATACTCAAGGCTTTGAAACGGAAATTAAAATCCCATTTATAATTGGGAAGCAACCACAATTTTTAAAGTTTGGATATACCTATTTGACGGATGACTTAAGAGAAGTAGCAATTAATTTTTCTCGTTATAGCATCAATTCTTTTCAGCACCATTTTACGTCAAGTTATTCAGCATCACTTACCGAAAAATTAAAGTGGTTTACTGGATTTAAATACGCCAAAAGACCCTCAGTAGATGGCTATACTGTTATTGACTCTAATTTACAGTGGAGTTTAAAGACATTTCAATTTACCGCATCTGTGAATAATATTTTGAATGAGAAATACAGTGAAACTAATTTGATTCCCATGCCTGGACGAAATGTTTTATTTTCCTTCCAATATCAATTTTAGAAATTTTCATTTAAGGCCGTATAAATAAGGTGAGTTTCCCAACCTCGATAAACCATAAAAGTTAAAATTTTTTTCTTTTGAATGGAAATTGAATTGTTACTAACCGATTCTTTTCGCTTTTCAAACAAACTATAAAATGTAGATTGATAGTCTGATTCTGAAATTTCTTTCAATGCTAATTTGATGTTGTAGGGTGATATTTTTTTAGCCTTTAGCTCTCGAATGATGCGTTGTTTCCCCCACTTTTTAATTCTGAATTTACCTCTTGCAAAGCTTTGTGCAAATCGACTTTCATTTAAATAGTTTTCTTCAATCAGTTTCGAAATAATAAGCTCTTGTGCAGCGGGAATCATCTCTATTTCCTTTAGCTTTTGTTCCACTTCCCAATGACAACGCTCTTGGTAAGCACAGTAGTGTTCAAGCTTTTTTTGGGCTTCTTGGATGGTAAAGGAGTTCTTTTTTTGCATGTCTCAAGATAAAAATAATAGCTGATTTTTTTACCCTACCTTTAAGAAGTGTTTTTAAATAGCGCTAAAAATGACAAACAGATATTACATTAAAGGCATGACTTGCAGCGGGTGTGTGGCCTCAGTCAAAAAATATTTAAGTCAAATAGATGGAGTGTCAACCATCGAGGTAAGTTTAGAAAACAAAGAAGTAACGCTTTCATTGAATAAAGTTATTGACATAGATGTACTTCAAAATGTTTTACCAAAAAAATATATTTTATCTCAGAGTAAAACACATAAACCATCCCTTGATGAAACTATTTTCTCTAAAAATTTAGAGGAACAATCTAAGCTAAAACAGTTGCAACCTCTGTTGATCATTTTATTATACATTTCAGGGACAACGGTATTGCTTCATTATAAAAACTGGAATACAAGCGCAATGACACTCGATTTTATGGGTTTATTTTTTATAGTTTTTAGTTTTTTTAAAATCCTTGATTTGAAAAATTTTCCAACAACTTTTCGTAAGTATGATCCATTAGCAAAAAGAATTCAATTTTACGGATGGGTTTATCCTTTTTTAGAAGTGGCTCTTGGTTTAATGTTCTTACTCCGATTTGAACTAACTATTGCCCTTTACATTACCTTAGTTGTACTTGGAGTCACAACAATAGGGGTTACTAAAGCTTTGTTTTATAAAAAAAGTATTCAATGTGCTTGTCTAGGGACAGCATTAAAACTTCCAATGACTGAAGCAACATTTATAGAAAACTTTATTATGCTTTTGATGACAGTAAAAATGATTTTTCAGTAAAACATTCAAAAAACATTAAAAAAAAACCGCCTAATCAAAATTGAATAGGCGGTTTCTAAGTATTATGGATGAAGTCTTCTACGTTCTTTATTTAAAAAACGAAACTCCAGATATTGATAAGCATGGCGTGGAACAATACTAATCCACTTTTTATATTCATAATACCATTTCAAACGTTGGGATGGAAACCCACTTGAAAGGTAAGCGGCAATAAAAGGGTGTAAATGTAAATGTATTTTTTCCTTTTTATTTCGCTTATTCTTAGTAATCTTACTAAGCTCTGTGTTGATTTTGTCAATTAAAATTATTGGTGCTTCAACCTCCCCATTTTGGTTAGGATTTGGCTCTTTTGTTTTGATATTCATTTCAGGTCGAACACGCTGGCGTGTAATCTGTATGAGTCCAAAACGACTTGGTGGCAGAACCTTATGTTTTGTTCTGTCAGTACTCATTTCTTCGCAGAGATGCTCAAAAAGTTTTTTTCGATTTTCGCTAGAATTTAAATCAATAAAATCAACTACAATAATCCCCCCCATATCACGTAAACGCAATTGTCGGGCAATTTCCGTAGCAGAAATTATATTGACCTCTAAAGCCGTTTGTTCTTGGCTCTTGGATCGATTGGATCGATTTCCACTATTAACATCAATTACATGCAGTGCTTCTGTATGCTCAATCACCAAATAGGCTCCTTTTTGCATAGAAACGGTAGTTCCAAATGCATTTTTAATTTGCCTTTCAATTCCAAATTTCTCAAAAATAGGAAGATGATTTTCATACAATTTTACAATCGAGGTTTTATCAGGGGCTATGGATTCTATATAGTCTTGAATCTCGGATTGCATCTCGGCGTCGTCTACATGTATGCCTGTAAAGTTATCGTCAAAAACATCACGTAAAATACTTGAAGAACGATTGATTTCACTCAATACCTTTGCTGGATATTTATCAATCTGTTTTAATTTAGTTGATAAATTTTCCCAACGTGTTAAAAGTTGTTGAATATCAGCGTCTAGAGCAGCAACTTTTTGGCTTTGAGCAACGGTACGAATAATTAATCCAAAACCTTTTGGACGAATACTTTGCACCAATTTCTTTAAGCGATTTTTTTCCGCACTATCTTCGATCTTTTGTGATATTGATACCCGGTCTGAAAAAGGCATTAGGACCATGTAGCGGCCAGCCAATGATATTTCAGAACTCAATCTAGGACCTTTAGTAGAAATAGGTTCTTTTACAACTTGAACCAAAACAGTTTGCTTGGGAGATAAAACATCACCCACATTACCGTCTTTTTCTATGTCATTTTCGTAACGAAATTGTTTTAAAAGATAATCTTTGTTTTTACCTGTGCTTATCTGTTTAATGTATTTTATTAGCGAAGGGAGTTTCGGACCGAGATCATGATAGTGTAAAAAACCATCTTTCTCGTGGCCAACATCAATAAATGCGGCATTTAGTCCGGGAATAGCTTTTCTGATTTTACCGACAAATATGTCGCCTACAGAAAATTTATTATCTTCCACTTCTTTGTTTAGCTCAATTAACTTTCCATCCTTGAGCAAAGCAAAATCAACAGCAGAGGAATGCGAACGTATAATTAATTCTTTATTCACTCTGAATTATTTTGTGTTAAAACAAGCAATGCTTGAAATAACGGATTAAACATTATTTTCAGGATTTTCCTGTAGCAGTGCTCAAAATTTTTGAGGACTGCATTTCAATGAACTTTTAGGTATTTTTTAGAGTGTTTAGCCTAACACTATTTTTTCTTGTGGCGATTTGCTCTTCTACGTTTTTTACGCTTGTGCGTCGCCACCTTGTGTCTTTTACGTTTTTTACCACTTGGCATATGCAAATATGAATTTAAATGTTATTAATTATTTTGATACAGGTACTTTGGACTTAACTCCCTTAACAAATATCTTAGCGGGTTTAAAAGAAGGGATGTTGTGAGCAGGAATTTTAAGTGCAATGTTTTTAGATATATTTCGACCTGTTTTTTCAGCACGTGTTTTAATAATAAAACTTCCAAATCCTCTTAAGTAAACGTTTTCGCCTTTTTCCAAAGAACCCTTTACTTCTTTCATAAATTTTTCAACAGTGGCTTGCACATCAGCACGGTCAATCCCTAACTGATCAGAAATATTTGATACAATGTCTGCTTTTGTCATAATATAATTTTTGTAGCTAAAATTTTAAGGCTCGCAAATATATAAATTAAAATTATAAAATGCTCTGTGTAAAGTTTTTATATTATACTTGTTAGACATTATTTAATTATTCATTGAAAAGAATTTTAAAGTTTGAATTGGACAAAAAAACTTCTTTTATGGTATTCAGAAAATAAGCGATCTTTTATATGGAGAACCACCAAAGATCCCTATTCTATATGGCTTTCTGAAATTATTTTACAACAAACTAGAACATTACAAGGACTCCCATATTACGAAAAGTTTATGGTTGCTTTCCCTTCACTTTCGGATTTGGCTTCAGCAGAGGAAGATAAAGTTCTTAAGCTTTGGCAGGGTTTAGGATATTATTCTCGTGCACGAAATCTTCATTCTACGGCAAAATATATTCATTTTGATTGTAAAGGTATTTTCCCTTCCACTTTTAAAGGTTTAATGAAACTAAAAGGAGTTGGAGACTATACTGCAAGTGCTATTTCCTCTATTTGTTATGATATACCGGAGGCAGTTGTTGACGGGAATGTATATCGCTTTCTTTCTCGTTTTTTTGGTATAGAATCGCCGATAAATTCATCTATTGGTCACAAACAGTTTAAGGCAAAAGCAATGGAACTGATAGACCCAACTCAACCTGGAGAATTTAATCAAGCCCTAATGGAATTTGGAGCTATTCAATGCACTCCTAGGTTACCAAACTGTTCAACTTGCCCTTTTATAAAAGATTGTATAGCGTTTAATCAAAATAAAATTCATTTATTTCCCGTAAAAACAAACAAAATAAAAAGGATCAATAAATATTTTAATTTCCTTGTAATTTCTGACCCTAAGGGAAGATATGTTATGGAACGACGAACAGAAAAAGGAATCTGGCAGCAGTTGTATCAATTTCCTTTAGTGGAGTGTGAAAATAAAATCACGACTCCATCAGAATTGATTCAAAACTTTACATTATCAGATAACTATAGAAAAGAAATCGATAAAGCTAAACTTTGGAATAATAAACCTATTATTCACAAATTAAGTCACCAAACTCTTTTTATTAATTTTTGGATTTTAGAGTATGAAAATCTCTTGCCTGAGGGATACACTAAAAAAAGTCTCCAAAATTTAGCCGTACCTGTTGTAATTCAAAAGTTTATTGATAAATTTTTTACAATTGCAATCTGATTTCATAAATTTACCTTATCCAATTAATTTAAACCACTATTGCTATGAGCGGAACGTTAAACAAAGTAATGTTAATTGGACATTTGGGTGATAATATAAAAATGCATTACTTCGACGGGGGTGGATCAATCGGGAGATTTCCATTAGCGACAAACGAATCATACGTTAATAAAACTTCTGGAGAAAAAATAACAAACACAGAATGGCATAACATTGTGGTTCGAAATAAAGCGGCTGAAGTCTGTGAAAAATACCTTACAAAAGGAGACAAAATATACATTGAAGGGAGAATCAAAACAAGAAAGTGGACTGGAGAGGATGGAAACGACCGATATTCAACCGAGATCAATGTTAATGAATTTACTTTTCTTTCAACAAAAAAAGAAGCAGGCGAAGTATCATCATTGCTTCAAGCTAATTCCCCAAGTACAGGGGGAAATCCTACTGAAACCGATGATTTACCCTCTTAAATTTAAATTATTTGGATCCTGACCCATTACTACTTTTGAGCTCCCTTTTTTTAATTGCTAACGTAGCTCTGATTCAACTGGGACTCACATTATTTTTGTTAATTTGCTCAGCACTTATTTCAGGGGCTGAGGTTGCTTTTTTTTCACTTCAACTAAAATCTCTAGAAGAATTATATGATACCGACAATGAAAACGAAGTAAAAAAAGTAATCGAGTTACTAAAAAAGCCTAAACGGTTGTTAGCAACTGTTTTAGTTGTAAATAATTTCATAAACATTGCGATTGTTCTTCTTTTTTCACTATTGAGCAAGGCCTTTCTTTCAGGAATTGAAAACCCTATCATACTGCTAATTATTGAAGTGGGGGTTATTACATTTATAATATTAATATTTGGTGAAATTTTGCCTAAAATTTATGCCAATAGAAATGCTCTTGCTTTTTCAAAAATGATGGCGCCTTTAATAATTATTCTAGATCAATATTTATTATTTTGGATTACTTACCCGATGAGCAGAACAACAACTTTTATTGAAAAACGTCTTGGTGATAAAGGAAATCAATTTTCGATTGACAAACTTTCACAAGCCCTGGAACTAACTGATGACGATGAAACCACTACTGATGAACAACGTATTTTGGAAGGGATAGTAAATTTCGGAAACACAGATACTCGTGAGGTCATGTGTCCTAGGATGGATATGTTTGCGTTATCTGATGATTTAACTATGGAAGAAATCATCCCTATAATTTCTGAACAAGGATTTTCAAGAATTCCTGTCTACACCGAAAAGAAAGATACCATCAAAGGAATTCTCTATGTGAAAGACTTATTGCCTAATATTCATTTGGAAAAGTTTCACTGGCAAAAACTGTTAAAGCAACCTCTTTATGTTCCTGAGAACAAAAAGCTTGATGATTTACTGAAAGAATTTCAGTTAAAGAAAAATCATCTTGCTATTGTTGTGGATGAATATGGGGGAACATCTGGGCTCATTACTTTGGAGGATATTATGGAGGAGATTGTAGGAGATATAAGTGACGAATTTGACGAGGTAGATTCTAGTTATTCTAAACTAGATGATTTTAATTATTTGTTTGAGGCAAAAATAAGCTTAAAGGATTTTTTTAGAGTAATCAGGCGCGAAGAGACGGAAGAATTTGAATCTATTATAGGCGATTCAGAGACCCTTGCAGGACTATTACTTGAAATAACTAAAAAATTTCCCAAAAAGAAGCAGATTATTAAATACGAAGGGTATTCCTTTTTAGTTGAGGAATTAGATCAAATGCGCATTACACAAGTAAAAGTAACCTTACCAAAAAAATAATGAGAGATTTTTCAGTAATGTTCCTTTTATTTTTTGTAATTACTTGTTCTTCAGATTCACAGCCCAAACCAACGGGTTACCTTCGTTTAGAATTCCCCAAAGCGCAGTATTCTAACTTTGATGAATTGTCAGACTTTTCATTTGAATATAATACAGGCGCTCTTATCAAAGTGCGAAGTCAAATCACACCAAGAGTGGTCTATCCTGATATGAAGGCAACACTTTATCTCAATTATGTACCAGTTAAAAATAATTTAGATTCACTTCTTAATGATGCGTATAAGTTACCTTACAAGCATATTTCAAAAGCAGAATCAATCCCTGAAAAGGTTTTTATTAACGATAAAAAGAGGGTATACGGAACCTTATTTACTGTAGTTGGAAATGCAGCTTCCCAGTATCAATTTTTTTTAACAGATAGTGTAGATCATTTTTTAGTAGGCTCTTTATATTTCTATGCAAAACCAAATTTTGACTCTATTTATCCTGCAGCAGTTTATGTACAAGAGGACATAATTCGCCTTATGGAAACTCTGAAGTGGAAGTAATTTAGATTTAATTAAAAGATTCTAAACTAACAATTTCACTAACATCATATGCTTCTCCTGATTGATTAACAACTTTAGCAATTGAATTAATATTTAAGTGATGAGAGTCATAAACTATCCAAGCTGTTTTGGATTCAAAATTTACTGTTACAGAAGTAACACCAGAAGTTTTTTGTAAATTTTGTTCAATCTTTGCAGCACATCCAATAGCACAAGTCATTCCTTCTATAGTTACTTTTATAAATGCTTTTTCTGAAATAGGGAAGATTTCAATTTTTGATTTTTGATTGGATTCAACAGTTATTAAATCAGGAGTAGTTGAATTTTTACAAGTTGTGAAAGTAAAACCTGTGAATAACAAAATTATCAAAAGGGTATTTTTCATTTGGAATGATTTAAAATCATTTAAAAATACAAATTAAAGATATTTTTTTATTAAAATAGTTGATTTTTGTAATGCTTATGAGTAATAGATTCAAGAAATGGTTTTATCTCATTGTTCTTTCAATGATCTGGGGAAGTTCTTACATATTGATAAAAAAGGGACTTGTGGGTTTAACACCCTTGCAATTGGGCTCAGTTCGTATTTTAGTCACTACTATAATTCTTTCTATTTTTGGCTGGAAAAAACTAAATAAAATTCCAGCTCCCGCCTGGAAATGGATCGTTTTTACCGGGTTTTTTGGTACTTTTTTTCCGAGTTATCTTTTTGCTTTTGCAGAGACTGTAATCGACAGTTCTGTTGCTGCTGTATTAAACGGAATGACCCCACTGTTTACATTAGCTTTAGGAATTTTAGTTTTTGGATCTCATTTAAAATGGGGAAAAGTTGTAGGAGTTTTAATTGGCTTTGGAGGAACTTTAATTTTAGTTTCAAATGAATTTTCCATGAATACGGGATCAGACAGTTGGTATGCATTATTAATAGTTTTTGCAGCATTTTGTTATTCTATCAATGTAAATGTGATTAAATATAAACTTCAGGGTGTGTCTGCTTTGGGAATTGCATTAGGAAATTTTTTAGTAATTTCTTTTCCTGCTATTTTTATACTTTTTATGTCTGACTTTCCTTGGGCATCAATTGGATCAAGTACAGCAGTAAATACTTCTTTAGGCTATATTTTTATTTTAGCTTTTTTTGGAACTGCCCTAGCCAAAGTAATGTTTAATGAATTGGTTTCTATTTCTTCCCCAGTATTTTCAATATCTATCACCTATCTATTGCCAATCGTAGCTATAGGCTGGGGAATTTTGGATGGTGAAAACTTTAGTCTTATTCAATGGATAGGATGTGCTTTTATTTTAACAGGTGTATATCTAGTTACAGAAAAAAAACGACTCAAAAAGGTTAGTTGATTAATAGAATATTAAGATTTAGATAATTAAACATATAGGCTACACAGACCTTATTTAATATATTTGAAAAGAACAAAAAACAAATCCAATGCGATATATCTTCACACCAACTTTTTTATTGTGCTTAAGTTTTGCTTTTGGCCAGGGACGATACAACCGAATATTAAATACGATAGATGAAAATAAGACTAACTATTCAAATATAGCACAGCAAATATGGTCTTATGCTGAAATGGGATTTCAAGAAAAAAATAGTAGTGCATTATTACAGAAAACACTTATGGACGAAGGCTTTGAAATTACTGAAGGGATAGCTGAAATCCCTACTGCTTTTTTAGCTACTTTCGGTTCAGGAGGGCCTGTAATTGCAATTTTGGGTGAATTTGATGCTTTGCCAGGACTATCTCAAAAAGCACTTCCGTACAAATCTTCTAATGATGGAAATGCTGGCCATGCTTGTGGGCATCATTTATTTGGTACCGCCTCAGCTGCGGCCGCAATTGCATTGAAAAATTATTTAATTGCTGAAAATAAATCTGGAACGGTAAAATTTTATGGATGTCCTGCAGAGGAAGGAGGTTCTGGGAAAGTGTATATTACAAGAGCTGGATTATTTGACGATGTTGATGTAGCCTTACATTGGCATGCTGACAGCAAAAATTCAGCGAGTATTCGTCCAGCACTAGCAAACAAATCAGCAAAGTTTAGATTCTATGGTATTTCTTCACATGCTGCTGGAGCTCCAGAAAAAGGGCGTTCCTCTCTAGATGCCGTTGAAGCAATGAACAATATGGTTAATATGATGCGGGAACATACTTCGGAGAGCACCAGAATTCATTATGTAATTACACAAGGCGGAAAAGCACCTAACGTAGTTCCAGATTTTGCAGAAGTATATTATTATGCTCGTCATGCCACTCGTGATGAAGTGGTTAATGTATTTGATCGTATTGTTAACGCTGCCAAAGGAGCTGCTCTAGGAACAGGAACTACGATGGAATATGAAATGATTGGAGGAACTCACGAGTTATTACACAACGAAACTCTTCAGCGAATGGTTCATAAAAACTTAGAAACTATTGGGGGTTATGCCTATACTTTGGAAGAAAAAGCCTTTGCTGAAAAGATTTCTGAAAGTTTAGGAATACCCTTGAATACAGAATATACAGAGGGGATTGAGCCTTACAGCGACAATAGTAAAGCAGGAGGCTCTACCGATGTTGGCGATGTCAGCTTTGCTGTTCCAACGGTTGGGTTGCGTACTGCAACATGGGTACCAGGAACACCAGCTCACAGTTGGCAAGCTGTTGCAGCCGGAGGGACTGATATTGGAAACAAGGGAATGATGATAGCTGCAAAAACTCTTGCACTTACTGCAATGGAACTTATTGATAACCCAAAAATTATTTCGGCGGCCAAAGAAGAGTTTCTTCAAAAAAGAGGATTAGACTTTAAATATATTCCTATGTTAGGGAATCGTAAACCTGCATTAAATTATAGAAATTAAGATTATGCGAGAGCTTTTTTTAGTAATAATTTTCAATATTAATTTTGGATATGCGCAGGTATTTAGTTTTATTTCTCAAGATGAGGGGGGAACATTAATTACGCACCGAATTTTAATGGATTCAGAATATTTAATTGAAACACAATTTGTAGATGATCCTCCTCAATTTATTTTAACCAGAGGAGGATTTTATTCAAAAGATGGAAACACTTTTACAATCAATTTTGAATTCAATTCAAATCACACAAAAGATGGTCTGTTAAATCTACAATTAGTTTCAAATGGTAATTGGGAAGACTTTTCAAAAACACCTATTGATCTTAATGGAAAATGGCTTATGGCTGGCAGAGTTCGTGACAATGTGGAGCAAAGAAGAGATACATCCAGGCCCAGAAAAACGATGAAATTTCTAGTTAATGGTTTTTTTCAATGGATTGCATTTAACACAGAAACTTTTAAGTTTTTTGGATCAGGAGGTGGATACTATACAACCAAAGAAGGGAAGTATACCGAGCATATAGAATATTTTTCAAGGAATAATACTAGTGTAGGGAGAGTTTTACCTTTTGAGTATTCTATTTCAGGATCTGATTGGCATCATATGGGTTTTAGTAGTAAAGGAACTGCTATCCATGAAATTTGGTCTTGGAGAGTTGATAATGAATAAAGTTGTAATTGTTTCAGCAAAAAGAACTCCAATTGGGAGTTTCATGGGGGGCCTTTCAACAGTTCCAGCAACTGAATTGGGAAGTATAGCTATAAAAGCAGCTTTAGATGAAATTAAACTAAACCCAAATATTGTAGATGAAGTTTTTATGGGCCATGTATTGCAAGCCGGAACAGGTCAAGCTCCAGCTCGACAAGCTGCGTTAGGAGCAGATATTCCCGATACAGTTCCTTGTACAACAATTAATAAAGTGTGTTCCTCAGGAATGAAGTCTATTACTCTTGGAATTCAAGCTATCTCTTTAGGTGATGCCGAAATTGTTGTTGCTGGTGGAATGGAGAATATGAGTCTAAGTCCGCATTTAAGCCCTATCAGGAGAGGACAAAAGTTTGGAAGTATAACACTTCAAGATACGATGCAAATAGATGGTTTAACAGACGCTTATGATGGAGTAGCGATGGGTGTTTTTGCTGATGCTTGTGCTGAAAAGTATAATATTTCAAGAGATGCTCAAGATATTTTTGCAATAGAATCTTACAAGAGAAGTGCACAAGCTTGGCAACTTGGATCTTTTGATAATGAGTTTGTTCCGGTAGCAGTTCCTCAACGAAAAGGAAGCCCCATAATTATTGATCAAGACGAAGAATATAAGAATATTTCTCTTGATAAAATTTCAAAATTGCATCCAGCTTTTACAAAAGACGGAACGGTTACTGCCGCAAATGCTTCCTCGATAAATGACGGCGCTGCTGCACTTATTCTTATGACTGAAAAAAAAGCAAAAACTTTAGGAATTAAACCATTAGCGTCTGTTTTAAGTTATGCCGATGCAGCTCAAGAGCCCAAATGGTTTACTACAGCTCCAGCAAAAGCCTTGCCGAAAGCTTTGGATAAAGCAGGAATTGATATTCAAGAGATTGATATTTTTGAACTAAATGAAGCTTTTGCAGTAGTTGGGATTGCAAATGCTCAACTTTTAGAATTGTCACCTGAAAAAGTAAATCCTAACGGAGGAGCAGTTTCGTTGGGTCATCCAATTGGTTGCTCTGGAGCAAGAATTGTTGTAACACTAATTCATGCTTTACAACAGCAGCAAAAAAAATACGGTGCCGCAGGAATTTGCAATGGCGGTGGAGGTGCAACAGCATTAATTCTTGAAAATAATTATGATTGACATTAATGCCTTAATATCACTATTAACTTTAGAACAAAAAGATACCCATCGTTTTATTGGTCAAAACTATAAGACCGCTTGGGGACGAGTTTTTGGCGGACAAGTTTTAGGTCAATCGTTACATGCCGCCTACCAAACAGTACCCAAAGATCGAATAGCCCATTCTATGCATGGTTATTTTATTTTAGGAGGAGATATTAATATTCCTATAGAATATCATGTTGACGCAATTAGAGACGGGAAAAGTTTTACAACCAGAAGAGTTGTCGCGTTTCAAAAAGGGAAAGCTATTTTTAATATGGCAGCTTCTTTTCATCTAAAAGAGGAAGGAGTAGATCATCAAATCACCATGCCTAATGTTTTAACGCCAGAATTATTGCTTACGGATATTCAACAAGCAGAGGCTTTAAAGGTAAGTGATCCCGAACGCTTCGAACGTTTGATGAAAGCCCATCCTCAAATCTTTGAATTTAGACCTGTAGGGAAAGCTATATATTTAGAAAACAGAAATAGTTCACCACTTTCACATATCTGGTTTAAGACCAAAGAAAAAATAGTAGCGGACATCTCTTTACAACATCAATTTCTTGCATTTGCTTCAGATTATAGTCTTCTTTTATCTGCCACCTTACCTCATAGAAAAGTATTAGAAAATGCAAAGATGTATTATGCTAGTTTAGACCATGCATTATGGTTTCATAGGGATTTTAAAATCGATGATTGGTTATTGTATGCTATTGAAAGTCCAAGCGCTTCAAATGCCAGAGGATTTTCTAGAGGAAGTATCTTTGACAGATCAGGAAAAATGATTGCTTCTTCTTCTCAAGAAGGACTTATGCGTAAATACAATTAACAATGATTCTTAAATTTATAAAACTAACTGTACTGCTTTTTTTTCTCAGTTTTTCACTTAATGCTCAAGAGTATGAAAAGATAAATGGAGCTTGGAATGCTGTTTTTATTGATCATGGATTATCTGATAAAATCTCAATAAGAAGTGAATTTCATTTAAGAACAGTTTCCTTTTTGAGTGTATGGAATCAACAAATTTTTCGTCCCTCAATATCTTTTAATACTTTAAAAAATATAAAGTGGTCTTTGGGCTATAGTTTGATTAAAAATTTTAACAGAGACATTACTGTCAGTCCTAGAGTTCGATTAGAGCATAATTTTTGGGAACAGCTTATTTATAATACTCCAACTAAAAAAGGTATGATTAGTTCACGTTTGCGCTTGGAGCATCGCTTCCTTGAAAATCTACCTCTACAAGAAGAGCGTTCTTTGAAAAGTTTTGATTTCGCCAGTCGAATTCGATATAGACTGAGCTATCAACATTTATTGACACCCCCAGGCACAAAAAGACCGATTAATTTTGTTGCTTTTGATGAAGTTTTTATTTTCTTAAACCCTTCTGGAGTACCATTTCGTTTTAATCTAAATTGGACCTTTTTTGGACTTAAACTTCAGTTGAATAAGAAGATGGTATTAAGCTCAGGATTTCAAAAAAACACTCTTAAGGTGAATGATGACAATTATTTAAGTTTTCGTCTTTGGACTAATACTTTAATTTTTAAATTATAATGAAGGCTATTTTGATTAAAAACTTCATAAAAATTCGTAGTTTAATAAAAAAATAAATTTATGATTCAAGATAGTAATTGGCGACCCCTTCCAGATTTTTTAACTATCTCTAAAAGCTCTATAGAAGGTTTGGGTTTGATCACTACCAAAAAACTTAATATTGGTACTGATTTAGGCATGACTCATATTCATGACAAACGTTTTCAAGACGGCTATATTCGGCTTCCATTAGGGGCTTTTATCAATCATCATGAAATTCCAAATTGCAAAGCAGTATTTGCTGAAACCGATAAGATTATCGGATCATTAAAACACATTCGGATCGTTACTCAAAAAGTAATTCCCGCGGGAACTGAGATTACTGTAAAGTATGTTATAAATAAATTAGAAGACCCAGACTGGGAGAAAGAATATGAAATAACTCAGTAGATCTTCTTTAAAATACACTTCATTGTATTAATTGTTATTTTTATGTCCACATTGAAATTAAAACTTATTTTTTTTAAAGTCAAAATATTAAAGTTAATTGATAGATTTTGTTTAACTTTTATTACATTCGTTCTATCAATTCTTCAATGATGAATTGGTTTATGGTTATGGTCTTCAGGAATAATTCCTGAAGACCTTTTTTTTGAAATGTAAATTCTATCTACGTAACATTTTTTTTCTTTGAGCAAAAGTTTAAATAAGCTTTTTTTGTGACAATGGTTTTAAGCGTATTTACTAGTATCCATATATCCTCATAACTTGTGTAGAGAGGTGTTATGCCAAAACGAATAAAATAAGGTGGTCTATAATCAGGAATTATTTTAGGATACGATTTACTTCCTGCCATTAGTGCTTGACAGATTTGCCAAGATGCAGAGTGAGAAAGTGTAACATGAGATCCTCTTTGATTTGGATCTATCGGACTCTCAATAGAAAAACCAATCGGAATTAACTCTTCTTCGGCTGCTTTTAAAAAAAAATCTGATTGTGAGGTACTTTTAAGTCTAATCTCCTCAATTCCAGCCTCTAAAACTAAATCTATTCCTGCCTCTATTCCTGCTATTGAAAGTACGGATGGAGTTCCAGAGGCAAAGCGATCTATTCCATCTGCAGGAATAAAGTTCATGTTAAAATCAAAAGGGCGATGATGGCCAAACCAGCCTTGAATGGGATTAAAAAGGTTAGGTTGTAAATCATTATTTACGAACAAAAAAGCGGGGGCGCCTGGCCCTCCATTCATATACTTGTAGGTACATCCCAAAGCAATTTTCACTTCAGCCACTTTTAAATTAATAGCTACTGCGCCTACAGCATGACTTAAATCCCAAACTATAATACTATTATATTTTGCTGCCCAACGGTTTAAAAGTTGTACCGGGTAAAAAAAGGCACTTTTATAACTTACCATGCTCAAGCAAATAATACCAGGATTTTCCTTAATTGAATTTTTTAATATTTCAATATCAGCTTCAATTTCATTGGGATACTTAACAACAGTGATTTGAGGAATTTGAAATGCTTTTTTAAGTCCTTCGATAATGTATAAGTCAGTTGGAAAATTAAGTATGTCGGTTGTAAGGTTTTTATGAAATAGATTTGAACTCAAAAGAGCATAAAGGATTTGATATAATCTAACTGAAGTTGATTCTCCAATACATATTTCTCCATTTTCAGTACCCAATAATTGAGCATATTTTGATGCTATTCTTTTTGGCAAAAAAAGCCAGTTCTCATTCCAACTTCTTATTAGTCTTTCGCCCCATTGATTTTGAATAATTTCATTTAGCATTTTCTTTGATTTTAATGGAAGTTTCCCCAACGAATTACCATCAAAATAAAGTTCATTTTCAGGATGAAAAAAACGAGTTTTAAATTTTAATAAAGGATCTTTTTCATCCTTTTGTTGAATTTGAGATAAATCCATCATATCAATGTGGCATTAAAGCTAAAAGGAAAATCAATACTTCAAATCCAAGAAGATTTTTCATAAACTAAAATCAGTGTTTAATAAAACAAAATTAATGTGTTAATTTAGATTAATCCATTGGGCTTAACGAAGGTATTAAAAATTTAAAAAGACATGTCTAATAAACTTCTAAACGATCAATGTTTGTTTTAATTCAATATTTTTAATTTCAAGATGCGTTATTTACACCTTTTATTTGTCCCAATACTTAGTTACACTCAAATTTCAATTAGTACGACTAATTTACCCAAAGAACTTGAAGAGACTTCGGGATTAGAATTCTATGGAGAAAACTACATAACTCATAATGACTCAGGGGACAAGGCTAAAGTCTATGTTTTTAATTCTAAAGGAAAAATAGTTAAAAGCATTCGACTATATGATTTAAAAAACGAAGATTGGGAAGATATTGCAGCAGATTCCGATCACTATTACATTGCTGATACAGGCAATAATAAAGGAAATCGTAAAAATCTTAAAATTTACATATTAAGCTCAAATTTTGATTTAGAGGGTGAGATAAATATTAAATATAAAGGTCAAAATGATTTTACTGAAAGAGCCATTCATCCATTTGATGCTGAGGCGCTAACTGTTTACGGAGACTCACTTTTATTATTTTCAAAAAATAGAAAAACACTAAAATCTGAAATTTATATTTTTCCTAAAACCACAGGAAATTATAATATTAATCCTCAAGCGGTTTTGAATGTTAACTCCTTAATAACTGCCGCTGATTATAATGAGGAATATGATCTTTTAGTTTTAACAGGCGAAAATTTTGTTGGTGACCAATTCTTTTACTCTGTCACGAATTTTAAAAAAAACGGATGGAGGTCTTTCAATTTGATTAAATATAAAATTCCAATTGGTGGAGCTCAAATTGAAGCAGTAAAAATTATTAATGAGAATAAATTCATTCTCACATCAGAAAAAGTAAAAAATAAATTAGCAAGATTTATCTTTTTAGTGATTGACAAGAAGGTGATTTTTTAAGCAGAATAATATTTTAAATTAGGTTTTTCTTAAATTGGGATATAAAAGAAAATTTCACGAAAACGATATCATATTTATGAAAACAGCATTAAATTTATTAATAGTAATAGCTTTAAGCACATCTTTTTCTTTTGCTCAGAAAATAAAGAAAACCAAAAAAAAGTCAGAATTTCAATCTATTATTTACAATGATTTAAAATGGAGAAATATTGGTCCTTTTAGAGGAGGCAGGAGTGTTGCTTCAACAGGAGTTGTAAATGCACCCTCTACTTTTTACATGGGGAGTACTGGAGGAGGTGTTTGGAAAACAGATGATAACGGAATCTACTGGAAAAATATTTCAGATGGTTTTTTTAAAACAGGTACGGTTGGTGCAATTGCAGTATCTGAAAGCGATCCAAATATTGTAATTGCTGGAATGGGAGAACATGCTGCGCGTGGAGTTATGTCCTCTATGGGTGATGGAGTTTATAAATCAGAAGACGCTGGAGCTACCTGGAAGCACATTGGGCTAAAAAAATCTAGACACATTGCAAATATTCAAATTCACCCGACGCAACCTGACATTATTTATGTTGCTGTTCAAGGGGCACAATATGGACCTAGTAGTCAGCGAGGAATTTATCGTACTCAGGATGGTGGAAAATCATGGAAGAAAGTGCTTTTTATTAATGATAATGTTGGTGCGGCTTCTTTGAGCATGGATTTTAAAAATCCCCGAATATTATATGTTGCCCTTTGGGAGCATTCTCGTTCTCCATGGCAAATTAAATCGGGAGGGCCTAATTCAGGGATCTACAAATCAACTGATGGGGGAGATACTTGGATACAACTCGAAAAAGGATTACCTAAAGTGATAGGTAAAGCAGGTATTTCTGTTTCTAGAGCTAATCCTGATTTGGTGTATATTAATCTTGAAGCCAAGGGTAAATTGGCTGGTGTGTATCGATCTGACAATGGTGGTGCAGAATGGAAACAGGTTAATAAAGATAGAATTGCCGTTGCTCGTTCTTGGTATTATATGGAGGTTTTTGCAGACCCTCAGGATGAAAATATTGTTTATGTTATGAATGCGCCTGCCTTAAAGTCAATTGATAGGGGAAAAACATTTAAAACGATGGCTACTCCCCACGGAGACAATCATCATCTTTGGATAAATCCAAAGAATAATCAAATTATGATTAATTCAAATGATGGTGGAGCGAATGTATCGTCTAATGGAGGGAAAAGTTGGAGCACTCAACAAAATCAGCCTACAGCTCAATTTTATAGAGTTATTGCTGATGAGCAAGTACCTTATCATGTTTATGGCGGACAACAAGATAATTCATCTATTGGAATAAAAAGCAGAACAAACAACCAAGGAATTGATTGGAAAGATTGGTATTCTGTTGCTGGTTGTGAAAGTGCATTTTTAGCATTTGATCCTAAAAACCCAGAGCAGGTTTACGGAGGATGCTATCAAGGAATTATTGAACGTTGGCATCGAAAAACCTCAGTCTCTAAAGGGATTAAGGAATATCCTGAATTGGCTTTAGGGAATACCCCCATAGATTTTAAATATCGTTTTAATTGGAATGCACCTATTATAATAGCTCCTGATGATTCCAAAACTATTTATCATGCAGGGAATGTTGTTTTTAAAACACAGAATGGAGGAATTGACTGGGAGGTTATTAGTCCTGATTTAACAAGAAATAATAAAGCACAGCAACTGGCAGGTGGAGTGCCTTTTACCAATGAAGCTGCGGGAGGAGAGAATTATAATACGTTGATGAGTCTTTCAGCCTCACCTTTTGATCCTGCTGTTTTATGGGCAGGAAGTGATGATGGGTTGGTTCATCTTACCCAAGACGGAGGAAAAACATGGAAGAATGTAACTCCAAAAAAGATGCAAGAAGGGATAGTCAATAGCATTGATGTTTCTCCTCATAATCCTGCAAAAGCCTATATCGTTGTAATGCGTTATAAATTTATGGATTTAAAATCTTATATATATAAAACAGAAGATTTTGGAGAAAACTGGAAATTGATTACTGATGGAATAGAGGGAATACACACTTTTGCCCGTGTGGTAAGAGCAGATAAAAAAGTTCCAGGACTTTTGTATGCCGGTACAGAAACAGGGCTTTATATTTCCTATGACGATGGATATAACTGGAAAGCATTTCAAAATAATTTCCCTGTCGTACCAATAAATGATTTATTTATTCAAGACAATGACCTTATCGCAGCGACAGCAGGGCGTTCTTTCTGGATTTTAGATGATCTCAGTAATTTACAGGAACAACAAAGTATTGAGGGATTGCATTTAGTAACTCCAAAAGTAGCCTACCGTTTGTCCTCAAGAAAGACACCCAAGGGAAGCATACAAGGAACTAATCCTGCCCCAGGAATATATTTAGATTATTATCTTCCAAAACACTCGGATTCTATTCCACTAACTTTAGAGATCTTGGAGGGTAATAAAATAATTCGAAGTTATACCTCTGAGAAACCAGAGATAACAAAACCTTGGCCAGGCGGTCCATCACCTGAATTGATTTTGCCAATAAAAGAAGGTTTTAATCGAGTAAATTGGGACTTTCGAAGATCCTCCATTCCAGCAGTCGATAACGTATTTGTTTATGGTAGCTTTGAGGGAAGTAGGGTGGGTCCAGGTAAGTATAAGGCTCGTTTAACTTATGGTAATAAAAAAAGAGAAACATTTTTGACTATTTTACCTAATCCTAATATTGATGCCACCCAAACTGACTTTGATGTGCAACAGGAACTTTTGATTGAAATAGATACTGCCCTCGCAACAATTCACAGCTCTGTAACACGAATGCGCGATATTCAAACGCAATTGTTGCATTATACCGAAGTACTTCAAGGAAGAACTGCATTTACACCTGTTTTAGACAAGGCTTCAGTAATTGGAAAAAAATTGAAAGCATGGGAATTAAAATTGATTCAACCCCAGCAAAAAACTTTTCAAGATGTAATTAATTTTAATAATAAATTAAATGCAGAATGGATGTATCTTAAAGAGTTTGTTGATTCCGATGATCCAAAAGTCACTCAGGGTGCTAAAGATCGTTTTAAAGATTTGATGGCACAATGGAAGGTAAATGAGAAAGAATTGAATGCAATTATTAATGTTGATTTTAAAGCATTTGAAACTTTGTATCGAGCAATGAAGGTACCTGTATTACTTATTCCAGATACTGATTAAAAAATGTTACAATCCGATTAGATATTGGAACTTTAAGAAAAGCTGTGTTTGATCCACTCTAAATGGGGAGTAAAACTCATCGTTGAAATCGTCAAGAGAGTTTTGATTTCCACCAATATAGAATACAGTAGATGGGTTTGGATTCCATTGTAATAATGGCTGTACAAAAAAGCGATCAGTAAATTCATTATATTCAGAAACTAAACGAACATTTAAAAAGTTATTGAATTGATATCGGATTGAAAAACGAGATATGGATCCTTTGAAATAATTTGTATTAGTTTGTAAATTCTTTAAGCTTAAGTACCTTACAGAAGGTGAAATATTAAGCTTATCTCCTAATTGAAAAATTGGCATAGCAAAAAAACTAAACTCTTTTCCTATTTCGGGAATCTCTTCGTTGTAGGCTAAGTCTTTACCAAAGGTCATGCGTAAGCTTAGATTAAAAACTTCACTGGGATTACTCCTAATATTTAATTCACTTTTTCCTACATATTTGTAATCTCTGTTAAGGTAATTTTTGAAAATATCCCAATCATAGGTATAGTTTATAGTCGTATTTAAAAATGTCTTTACACTAAAGATACCATCTAAACTTATATTTTTCAAATTGTTGTCAAAGGTATAGTTAATGTCTGCCTTGGTTCCAAAACTAAAAAACTGTAAACCTTTCTTATTAATGAAATTCTGATATTCATGAAAAAGCGTAGCCCAACGGCGGTTGTTTTTAACCACAAACCCAACATTAGCCTGATACTCAGGTGAGATATTCCTTAAGTAGACATAAGTCTTCCAGTGTTCAGTATTTCGATAGAGTTGAAGGTAAAAAGCACTTCCCTTAAAACGCTCTTGATCAAGATTTACAGTTCTTCCGTTATACTGATCATCATTATCAATCCAATTTGCATTAGGTTCTTTATTAAAATTAGCAAAAAGCTCGTATGTAAGACGCCAATTTTTATTAAATAAAAACCAACCATCTGTTCCTATAAGATTACCATACCCTCCATCGTTATAATACCGATTTGTAGTAACCATTCCCAAACGAGTGTTTTTATTAACTAAACGTTGATATCTAAAAACATTTACATAAGATCTTCCTCCTTGTCCAAAATAAGAACGGTCTTCTCCTGCAATTTGGTAGGGTGAATTTTGATCTAAAGCAGTCAGAAAATAAATTCTTGATTTTTTCCCCTGGCTTAAAAGTTTGGTTGATATTAAAGGATTGTTGATGGATCTTGAATAAAATGCACCGTCTGTAAAATTTACCAAATCCGTTCCTCTGTTGAAAAAAGGTCTGCGCTCAGGATATTCTAGGGCATAAGAAGAGTTAACATCAATTTGGGTAACATCAGCCTCCACTTGAGAAAAGTCTGGATTAAATGTTAATTCAAGAGTGCTATTTTTATTCAAGTCAAGATTAAGTCCTAGCCCTGCGTTAGGTTTGAATTTATCATAATCTAAAGAAGAATTTCTAGTTGGACGGACTCCACTCAAACTTCCTGAAACATAGGGTAACAACTCGACTCTTTTTTTAATAGCGATGTTTTTTAGCATTAGTTGGTCTGTTGTTTGACAAACTTGACATGGGTTATTCCTGTCAAAAGGTTGACTACTTAATTCGATATCATTTCCGTTACGATAATATTTTCTAAACAAATTGAAATGCCAAAGTTGATTGGTTCCATTTGGAAATGGAAGAGAAGAAAAAGGAATTTTAAATTCAACTTGATATCCGTCTTCAACTATAGTTCCAGCTGTTTCAAAATCAAGATTAAAACTACCATCATAGCGTTTCTCGTCGGTAAGAGCATTTACAGCTCGGACATCAAATTGACTTCCAAAGGGATTTGCAGCCAAGATATAATTATTTCTACCATCTGCATAAGTGTCAAAGCGAATGAGAACGACATCGTCATTAAACATCCCAAAATCATCACGAGATCGCACAGAGGATCGAATATTTTCAGGTTTGTCGAAGGCGTGAAAAGCAATTAATAAATGGGTGTCTGTGTAGGTAATATATCCTAAAGTTTTAACCTTGGCAGGTAAATTATTTCCTGGTTTTGTTTCAAAATCAATAGCGATTGAAAGACCATCTTTCCATTCTCCAGGACTCAATACCCCATCAATTGTAATTTGATCTTTATCTGTTTTTTTAGGCTCAAAAAGTTCTTGTGCACCACCTAAGAAAAAACTCATAATTAATATAAGCGAGCAGATGGATATAATATTTTTTGACATCATAAAATGATAAAGCTTTAAAGATACGGAGGCATTTTGAAGTACAAAATAAATTGACTTTATAAATGGTGTTTTTTAAAAGACTTAGGTTTTAATTAAAAGCAAATTTTAGATTATTTAATAAAAATCTTTCACAATCCAATAATATTATTATTCAGGAGCCTTTAAAATCTAATGAGTTTACTTATTTTTAGCTTTGATTAAAAATCTATGGAATATACCTCACTTGTTATATCTTTCTTTACTATTTTAGGAATTGCTGCACTTTTTTTTAGAAAAAAAATCACTGACACTTCTGCAATAGAAGATATTTTTAAATCATTACTTCAAAAAGAATTTTTGTTAAACCGAGAGGAGCTTTCAAAAAATTTAAAAGAGAATCGAAACGAATTAACTCAAAGTATTGAAAGATTAAATGAAACATTAATCAAAAAAGCAAAAGACGATCGTGAAGAATTACGCAATACATTAAAAGACTTTGAAGCGAGTTTTACTAAAAATGTGGAAAGCTTTAACAATATTCAAAAACAGAAGTTTGATGAGATGAAAACCAAGCAAGATGAAATGATAAAGACTACTGAGATACGATTGGAGAGAATGCGAGAAACAGTTGACGAAAAGCTACATAAGACTTTGGAGGAGCGACTAGGAAAATCTTTTGAAATGGTTACTCAACAACTTTTAGTGGTTCAAAAAGGGTTGGGAGAAATGCAAAACATTGCCTCTGGTGTGGGGGACTTAAAGAAAGTGCTTTCAAATGTTAAAACCCGTGGTGTTTTGGGGGAAATTCAATTAGGGAATATTCTAGAAGAAATTATGTCTCGAGAACAATACGATACAAATGTAAAAACAAAGAAAGGATCTGACGCAATTGTAGAATTTGCGATTAAACTTCCTGGAAAAGAAAATAATGAAGGTTCTGTTTATCTTCCTATAGACGCGAAATTCCCTCAAGAAGATTATGTAAGGCTTCAAAACGCATATGAAGCGGGAGATACTGTAGCTGTTGAGCTTTCAATGAAGGCGCTTTTACAGGCAGTCAAAAAGTTTGCTAAAGATATTTCAATAAAATACATCGACCCTCCTCACACCACAGACTTTGGAATCATGTTCCTTCCCATTGAAGGGTTATTTGCCGAGGTTGTTCGTCAACCAGATATGATTGCCTTTTTACAAAGGGAATACAAAATTGTAGTCACTGGGCCTACTACACTGGCTGCAATGCTTAATAGCCTCCAAATGGGCTTTAAAACCTTAGCCATTCAAAAACGGAGTGGTGAGGTTTGGAATGTTTTGGCTTCTGTCAAAAAAGAGTTTAACACTTTTGGAGGTGTACTTGAAAAAGCTCAGAAGAAGTTGAATGAAGCTAACAATGAAATTGAAAATCTTGTGGGTACCCGAACCCGAATCATGCAATCTAAATTAAAAAATGTAGAACAGCTTGAGTTACCAAAAGAGCCTGAAGAAGAAAGAAATTTGCTAGATCTAAAAGATTAAAATTAAAACTTTATATAAGTAAAACTAAACTTTGAACTTTTGAAGTTAACAAAAATTATAAATTTTGTTTTTCAAAACTCTACATTAATCAAAAACATTCGTTTTTAAATATTATCAATGATTATGATGTAAACAACTCAAATGTATCTTAAAAGATTAATAGAGTTGCTATTTTTCAAATTCTAGATTAAAATTAAAAATCAACAAATTCTCTATTTTCACCATCATAAATGAAGGTAATTCAATATCAAAATCTGTTGGGACTAGATTAAATTTACCAGTCAGAATTTTTTTATTATTTTTTTCTTTGAGGAAAGCAGTAATGGATTTAATTTTATTGATTCCATGAAAATTGAACAACCCTCTGATTTTTATTGAGTCCTGATCAACTTCAATTGAATCTGCATAAAAACGAACTTCTGGAAAAGAGAGAGATTTTAATACCTCTAGAGCGTGTGAATCTCTACCAGTATTATTACTATCAAAATCTTTGACTAATGTTAAAATGGCAATTTCTTTAATTTCATTGTCTTGAACTTCAATCTTAGCAATCCCCTTTATTTTATTATTTATTCCTGTCCAAGCATGAAGCAAATGATTTGCATCATATGAGATAAAACTTTTTTCCGGATTTAGCTTCCATGTTTCTTTTTGTCCAAAGGTTAGATTTGTTAGTAAAAAGAGGATAAGAATAACGTTTATTTTAGATTTCATAATTAAAATTTAAACACTAATATAGCAGTAGCGTAACTTGCAACAGCAGTGTAAGCAGCAATTTTATGAAGTTTAGAATTACTTTTTGCCAGGAGATTAGTAGCGACCATTGCTGAAAAATGAATTGAAGCCAAATATTTATGTGCTTTAATTGAACTTAGACCTTTATCCTTTTTATTTACTAATGGCGGAGGGGCAAAAAGTGACATGGCAGCTCCTGAAAAATAACTAATCGAAGTTAAATTCCCAACAGTCTTATGAGTTTTATAAAGATTTCTTTTACCATTGTATAACTGACCGCCTAATATTCCTTGAGCGATCATTCCCGCAAATGTAACAAACCCAATAATCTGATGAGTTTTAAGCATTTTCCTTCTTATTTTCAATTCTTTTTCCCGGTTCTTAATATTCAAAGAGATTATTTTGGAGGTTCTCATTAATCCTTTTTCACCCCAAAGCAAACGTTGTGTAAAAATCATTGAAGGAGGAAGAAGTTCCTGAACTTCTTGCTCAGTTGAAATTTCATCAAATAAAGAGTTATCAATCTGTCCCATCATTTTTTGAGATAAAAAAAGGAATATGAATAGAAGAATAATTATATTTTTCATGATAACGAACAATAATGATTTAAATTTTTTTAAAACTTACTGTAATCTAACCTAATTTTTACTTTATGACCTTCAGCATAAAAGTATTTAATACTAAAACCTTTGAAAATCATTTGAAATTCAAAGGTTTTGGGTTAAATGTGGTACCTCCAGGAATCGAACCAGGGACACAAGGATTTTCAGTCCTTTGCTCTACCAACTGAGCTAAGGTACCCCGCTTTTAAGCAATTGCAAATATAAACGCCTTTTATGTCCCACAAAAACATTTACCTATATTTTCTTTGTAAATTTATACATTAAATGAAAAAGCAGAATAATCTAATCATAGATATTGGGAATACATTAATAAAATATTATGTATTTAATAAGGATACTATTTTGAAATCATATTCTGAAAAGCTTTTGAATTGGCATTTTTCATTGGAAAAAATAAGAAAAGATTATCCTGAATTTAATTCCGCAATAATTTCTGACGTAAACGGTTCTATTTTGAATAAACTTCAAAAGACATTAAACCCTTTGCCTTTGATTCTTTGTTCTATTGATTTGAAATTACCCTTTGAAACGAAATATAATCCTCCACATCAGCTTGGCCAGGACAGAATTGCTTTGCTTGCGGCCTGCTGTTTATTATATCCAAAAAAAAATGTTTTAGTAATTGACATTGGTAGTTGTATAACGTATGATTTATTAGATCAAGACCGAATTCACCAGGGCGGTACCATTAGTCCTGGTTTTTCCATGCGCTTTAAAAGTATTTATGATTATTCAGGAAAATTACCTCTGCTTCAACCCGTTAAAGAAGGAAATAAGTTAATAGGAAATACAACTAAAGAAGCAATTCAATCTGGTGTTTATAATAGTGTAAGCTATGAATTGATCGGAATTATAGAAGCTTATAAATCAAAATACCAACATTTAACGGTAATTTTAACAGGAGGTGATTCTCAAATGTTGTCTAAACCATTAAAAAATAGCATATTTGCGAATTCAAATTTCCTTGCAAAAGGGTTGAATTATATCCTAGCAATGAACCAAACTTCATGATAAAAGTAAATTTATCCCTTCTATTATTTATCTTCACTAGCGCAATTTTTGCACAAAGTGGCTCATCATCTCCTTATTCAGGAGGTGGACTGGGAGAAAGAAACTTCAGTGGTACAGAAGCTAATCGTCATATGGGAGGCTTAGACGTATTTACAGATTCTATACATGCTAATTTAAATAATCCTGCCAGTTTTGGTTTTTTAAAACTTACGACTTATTCTGTAGGAGTAAATTATACAAATAATAGTCTTTCATCAACCACGGATTCATTCAAAGCAGATACAGCTTCTTTAGATTATTTAGCAGTAAGCATTCCCGCGGGAATTTTTGGCTTTAGTTTTGGCATACTTCCTTACTCATCTGTAGGTTATAAAGTTAGAGATCTCTCGGGTTCAGATGATTTTAAAATTTCAAATCGTTATGAAGGTAGCGGTGGAATAAATCAAACTTACATTTCGATTGGAATTCCAGTAACAAAATTTTTCGCAGTTGGAGCCTCAATAAACTATAATTTTGGAAAGTTATTTTATAGAACAGGGCAATTTTTGACCGGGATTGAAAATGGTACTTTTTTGAGTAATCAATCAAGTATATCTGGATTAAGTTATTTGTTTTCGGCGCAAGCTAATATACCTATCAAAAAGAAATATAATTTTCAGGGAATGTTTTCATTTGAACCTAAAGCTCCACTTAATTCTGAAAACAATAGAGTATTTTATACTCAATCAATAAATAATCAGTCGGTATCTGATTTTATAGAGGTAAATCTTGATGCTATTGGATTAGATGTCACCTCTGTCGATATTTCAAAAACCTACAAATTAGGATTAGGTTTCGGAGAAAATAAAAAATGGTTTCTAGGCTTGCAAAGAAATTTAACAAAATCAGCTACCTTTAACAATGATTTTTTTAAAAGAGAAAATATTCGGTATCGTGACTCAAAAAAATGGACTATTGGAGGCTTTTATATTCCCAATTATGCCTCATTTACAAGCTTTTGGAGTCGAGTGGTTTATCGATTTGGATTCCGTTCAGAACAAATGAGCCTGATAGTTAATAATATACCTTTAACTGAAACCGGAATATCATTTGGAGTTGGTTTACCGTTGGGGGGACTTTCAAACGCTAATGTTGGTCTTGAAATTAGTCAACGTGGCCAGAAAGAATTTGGCCTTCTAAAAGAGACATTAATTGCCTTACGCATTGGTTTATCTCTTAACGATGTTTGGTTTATTAAAAGAAAGTTTAATTAAAAATTTGATTCCATGAAAAGAACTAGTGTTTTAGTAATGTTATTTTTGAGTCTTGCAATCTTCTTCAAAGTTCAGGCCCAAGACGTAAATGAATGTATGCAGGATTTGTCCATTTTTGCTGAATTTGCTAAGGTAAAAAATTATAAATCAGCTTACGAACCCTGGATAAGAGTAAGAAAAGAATGTCCAAGTATTAACGTAGCTATATTTTCTTATGGAGAACGTATATTAAAAAACTTCATTAAAAATGGTACTCCACAAGAAGTTGAGACTTCTAAAAGCGATTTAATTTTACTTTATGATGACTGGATTAAGTATTTCCCAAACAAGAGAAATAAATCTGTTCTTGGAAATGTTTTAAGCAGTAAGGCACAAGCTCTTTTGGATTATAAAATGGCAGATTTGAAAGTTATTTACAGCACTTTTGATGAAGCATTTAAAAAGAACCCTGAAAGTTTTACTAATCCAAAATTGCTTTATAATTATTTTAAAACCTTATATAATCGTTACAAAGCAGGAGACCAAGAAGTTTCGACGGAATTGTTATTTGATAAATATGAAGAGGTATCAGAAAAATTTGAACTGGAGGGAACCAATCTTGCGAAAAAATTAGATTTAATCCTCAAAAAGGAAGAAGAGGGTACAGCTTTAAGCACAAGAGAAACAAAAAACAAAAGAGTTTATAATATAAATTCAAATGCAATTGGAACTTACCTGTCAAATCTTGACGCAATAATAGCTAAAGAAGCAACTTGTGAAAACTTAATACCTTTGTACCAAAGAAACTTTGAAGCAAATAAAGGAGATGTTGTTTGGCTTAAACGTGCAGCAAGTCGAATGGATAGTAAGGATTGTTCTGACGATCAATTATTTGTGACCCTGGTAGAAGCTTTGCACGATTTAGATCCATCTGCCGATTCAGCGTATTATTTAGGATTATTAAATGATAAAAGAGGAAATCCTAAAGAGGCATTAAAATATTACGAGGAGTCAATTACTCTCGAAACGGATAATTATAAAAAAGCTAAAATTTTATTTAAAATCGCAAATAAATTTAAGAGTTCAGGGCGTAAATCTTCTGCTCGAAGTTATGCAAGAAAAGCATTGGGCTTTCAACCTTCATTGGGAAGAGCATATCTATTGATAGCAAATTTATATGCTGATAGTGCTAACGACTGTGGTGATAATCAATTTAACAAGCGAGCTGTATATTGGTTGGCGGCAAAAGAAGCGCTAAAAGCAGGAAATGTAGATAGCTCTTTAAGAAAAATTGCTAAACAAACAGCGGAAAGCTACAATGGAAGAGCTCCAAGTAAAACAGATATTTTTACGGAAGGAAACGAAGGGACTACTATCGCATTTAACTGTTGGATAAAAAGTAGTGTTAAGGTACCGTTACTGTAAATGAAAGATAATTTATCAATCGTAATATTAAGGGTTATGGTTTTTACCATAGCCCTTCTTTTTTCTTGTGAGGACAATTCTCAAGCATTAAGAGAAATGAATATAGATAATCAAGATCCACTTGCAACAGCCAGTAACATTCGTATGGTATATACTGATTCTTTAAAGATTCAGGCTGTTTTAACGGCCTCAAAACATATAGATTATACTAACTTGAGTTTTCGTTATGCTGAATTTACAGAGGGACTCAAAGTTATTTTTTATGATGATTTAGGAAACGAAAATGAAGTTCTTGCTGATTATGGTATCCTCTATGATGAAACTAAATTAATCGATCTCAAAGGTAATGTAGAGCTCAAATCCCATGATGGTTCGATTTTAAAAACGAATCAATTATTTTGGGATTTCCAGAGTGAATGGCTTTTCACAGAGCAACCTTTCACCTTTAACGATAAAGATTATAACTTTAAAGCTCTACGATTGGATACCAATAGAGATTTCACTAAATTTCAAACAGGAAGCTTAATTGGAACAATTACAGTTTCCGAACCTGAAGACTCTCTTTCAAAAAAATAGTATATTACTTAATGAGAAGTGAAATTTTAGATATTCAAAAGAGGATATATTTATAATTGACAGCTAAAAAAGAAAGAAAAATAAAAAATGAAAAACTATCGAATATCAGAAATTTTATATTGGGTTATTGCCGTAATTTCTATCTATGAAACTATTGGCTTATGGGAAATTAATCCTTCTAGAGCATATCTTTTTATAGGTTTTTCACTTATTTCTGTTTTTATGGCTTTATTTAGAAGACATTACCGGAAAAAGTTTAATCAAAGGAATAATACCTAAATGATTTTTACAGATATCATTATTCTTGTCTGTTTGACATTATCTGCATTTTTTTCGGGGATGGAAATAGCTTTTGTTTCTTCTAATCGAATATATCTTGAAATTGAAAAATCCCAAGAAGGATTGACTTCAAGGGTATTAAAAACCATTACTCAAAATCCATCTCACTTTATCGCCACAATGCTCTTGGGAAATAACGTGGCTTTGGTTCTTTACGGGATCTTTATGGGAGATAGAATTTTACAGCTTTTCTTTACCGAAACTTTTTTGACAGGGGAAGCAAGTTTAATCATTGTATTTTATCAGACCATTATTTCGACAGGAGTTATCTTGCTTACAGCTGAATTTTTACCTAAAGTATTTTTTCAGTTATACGCGAATACTTTTATCAAAATATTTGCAGTTCCAATAGCATTATTTTTTTATCTATTTTACCCTATTACCTATTTTATAATAGAATTTACCAATATTATTTTAAAGCACTTTTTTAAGACAAATAATGATAAAGTTCAATTATCATTTTCAAAAGTCGAATTAGGCAATTATATTGAAGAGCAGTTGGAGTCGTTTCAAAATAAAGATAATTTAGATTCAGAGATTGAAATTTTTCAGAAAGCATTAGACTTTTCAGAAGTTAAAACTCGAGAAGCAATGGTTCCAAGAGCAGAGGTTGTTGCTGTAGAAGAACAAACCTCAATAAATGAGGTAAAAGAATTATTTATAACTACAGGTCTTTCAAAAATTCCTGTTTATAAAGAAACTATCGATCAGATTTTAGGATATGTTCATGCTTTTGAAATCATTACACAGCCTAAAGATTTAAAAAACATATTATTACCAGTGGCCTATGTGCCCGAGACCATGCTGGTAAATGATGTTCTAAAGTTGTTAACTCGCCAACATAAAAGTATAGCTGTAGTAATTGATGAGTATGGTGGTACTTCAGGTATTGTTACTGTAGAGGATATTGTAGAG
Organism: Flavobacteria bacterium MS024-2A; assembly: GCA_905181895.1. Classification (GTDB taxonomy): domain Bacteria; phylum Bacteroidota; class Bacteroidia; order Flavobacteriales; family Flavobacteriaceae; genus MS024-2A. The sequence continues at coordinate 44,583 of CAJJAB010000009.1, forward strand.
GAATTATTTGGTGAAATTGAAGATGAATATGACACTATTGCTCATGTAGAGAAACAATTGGGCGAAAATTCGTATTTATTTTCTGCAAGATTAGAGGTAGATTATTTGAATCAGAAATATCAATTGAATTTACCTGAAAGTGAATTTTATGAAACTTTAGGTGGAATGATTGCTTATTCAACTGGTGAAATCCCTGCAAAAGGAGAACATATTGGTATCAGTTCTTTTTCGTTGAAAATTGAGAAAGTATCAGCAACCAAAATTGAACAGATTATCTTAACAAAAACCGAAACAAATTAATAGGCTATTTTTTGATTGCTATTTAAAAGCAATGTTCTTTCTTAATTCAATGGAATAGCTTAATTTCGCAAACTATGAAAAAATAGCAACTATGGCCGTTTTAGGAAAAATTAGACAACGATCCATCTTTTTGATTTTAGTAATCGGGATGGCACTTTTCGCATTTGTAATTTCAGGAGTATTTGGAGCCAACTCTGCGTCAGCAGGACCAACAGATCCTGTAGCAGTAATCAATGATGATGAAGTAGACATTAATGTCTTTCGTCAAATGGTTGAGCAAACAGAGCGTACCTATAACTATTCAACACTACAATCTGTAAATCTAGTTTGGAATCAAGCATTAAGAAATACCATTTTTGATCAACAATTTAAAACCTTAGGTATTGACGCGGGCAAAGATCAGTTAGAGCAAATTATATCTTCTGATGAAAGCGTAATAAGCAATCCAAGCTTTCAAAACGAAGCAGGTTTTTTTGATTTCGGGGTCTTTACAGACTTTATCGCTCAGATGAAAATAGAAAATCCGGCTAGTTATGAAAACTGGAAATTACAAGAGCAAAGTATTGTTGGTGTTGCTAAACAAAGAATTTATTTAGACCTTATAAAGGCTAGTGCTAGGGTTACAGATGCCGAAGCAAAAGCTGATTATCATGATAAAAATGACAACATTAATATTAAATATGTTAAAATCCCATTTGATATTATATCCGATAGTTTGGTAAGTGTTTCTGATGCAGAAGTAAAAAATTATATTAAAGATCATGGCGCAGATTTCACAAGAGAATCGTCAAGAAACCTTCAGTATGTCGCTTTTTACGAAATACCTACAGAAGATGATCTTTCTGCAATAAGATTGCGTTTGGATGCCCTGAAGGAAGAGCGAGTTGCATACAACGATGTGTCAAAGTTAACAGATACTTTAGAAGGCTTAAGAACAACTATAAATATTGCAGATTTTGTAGATCAATATTCTGAAGTTGCATTTGACTCGGTTTATCGCTCTCGAGGACAATTCAATAACGAGTATGCAGACATTTTATTTAAATTAAATAAAGGAGAAGTTTTTGGGCCTTACAGAGATGGACAGAACTTTAAAATTTCTAGGTTAATAGATATAAAAGAGAATGCTTCACTCAGAGCCAGTCATATTTTGATTTCTTATGAGGGTGCCACTCGTTCAGCTCCAGAGGTTAGCCGTTCAAAAGCTGAGGCTAAAATAGAAGCAAATAAAGTTTACCGTTTAGCAAGAAGATCCTCGGTTAATTTTGAGGCATTGGTTCGCGAATATTCTGATGGACCTACGAAAAAAAGAGGTGGAGATTTAGGATTCTTTAAAGAAGGGGAAATGGCCCAAGAATTTTTCAACTTTACTAATAAAAACAAAGTTGGGAAAATCGGTTTGGTAGAAACTGAATTTGGCTTCCATATTATAAAAGTGACTGATAAAGACGATCTTGCTCTTATTGCAGATGTAGTTGCAGCAGCAGTTGCCTCTGACAAAACATCAAATGAAGTTTTTAGAAGTGCAACTCAATTTGAGATGGACAGTAACGAAACATTAGATTTCGTAGCCAAGGCTGAAGCAAATAAGTTCGATATCCGTCCTGTAAAACAAATTACCAGTTTAGAAGAAAATTTACCAGGATTATCTAAACAGCGTAACATTGTTCGTTGGACTTTTGAAGAAGACACCAAAATAGGAGATATTAAAAGATTTTCAATTGCTACTGGAGGATATGTCGTGGTTCAGCTTACTGCAAAAGTAAAAAAAGGTCTAGCTAGTATTGATGAAGTAGGATCTAAGGTTCGTGAAATTCTAAAAAATAAGAAAAAAGCAGAACGTATCAAAAAAAGGTATAAAGATAAAAATACCCTTGAGGCCCTATTAGCAGCAGATGAAAATTTTTCAATTGAAACAGCATCTGTTATTAATCAAAGAAATCCGTCTATCGTTGGGGCTGGTAATGAGCCCTATGTAGTAGGTGTTGGATTTGCTATGGAAGAAGGCGCAACATCAAGATTAATTTCAGGAGAAGACGGTGTGTATATGTTGTTTCTTGTTAAGAAAAACATAGTTAAGGATCTTGAAGATTATACTGATTACAAAGAGCAAATGATGATTAATCTTAGCTCTAGAATTTCTGAAAATGTTTTCCTAGCATTAGAGTCAGTTGCTAATATTAATGACAATAGAGCTCTCTATTATTAAATAAAAAATCAAAAAATTTTTCATATAACCTCTTCTTACATGGGGTCTTATTTTTGGCGTTAATCATTTTTATATAATTTACTAATTTTATTTATCAAAAAAAAGTGAGCTACGAACTTGGATAGAATAGAAATAAAATCAGTAATATACTTGCTTAAAAACCACTTCAATTTGTTAAAACATACTAATTCTTAAAAAACATTTCCGAATAAGAAATTACTGTTTTATATCCTTTGCCATAAAAAAATTGTGGTGTTTCTGTATTTCCAGAAGCAAGAATAAAGTCACCTCCCCAAGCTCCAAGACTTTTGATAGCACCATTAAAATCTTTAAATAATAACTGTTGAATTGGGGTCTGGTTTAATAATAATCCAATATGTCTTTCGTGTTCTATTATCAGTTTATCAAATAGACTTTGATCTAAACAATTTAGCATTTCTTTTGTTATTGAATTAACGATAGAGATCAGCTCTTGATTGATTAATTCTATATTCAATGAGTTTATTGCCGTAAAACTACTTTGTTTTTTGTTTAGATAAACAAAAAATAAATGCTCTTTAAACGGAGGCTCAAAAGTAACAGATTCGATCAGGGGATTCATGCCATTTCTCGTATAACATAATGGGGTATGGGATTGAGCACAAGCAATATCATATCCACTTCCACCAAAACTTTGCTCCAATAATTTATATGGACTTACATTGGCCCATAATCCAATATTTGAAATTAAAGTAGAGGAGCTCCCTAAGCCCCAGTTTTGATTAAATTCTAAATGAGTTTCTACACTTCCTCCTTCATTGACTAAAAAATGTTGATTTTGTTTTTTGGCTGATCTTAAAATGGCACTTAATTTTTTTGCAGTATTAGTATTTGAACTTTCTTTAATCGAAAAAGAAGGCAGGTGAAGCCGAGCTGTAAACCATGACTTTTTATTTACGTCAAAACTTTCCCAGTCAAGGTATTTTGACTCTTTAGATTTAAAGTTTAAAATCTGTCCTTTTTTACAAGGAATAGCTAGTGCTCTTGCCCCTTTTAGGACAGCATATTCTGCAGTTATTAATAACTTTCCGTGACTGTAAAACGATTGCATTTTAATTGTGACTTAAAAAATTATTGACGGCCTTTACACTTACAGTATTTGTTTTGAAATAAATTAACGCTTTTTCTTTTTGCTTTTCAGTTGCTTGGAGTTGATTCAAAATATTAAATAAATGCATTTTCATATGGCCTTTTTGAATTCCAGAAGTTACTAAAGAACGTAACGCACTAAAATTTTGTGCTAAGCCTGCCGCTGCAATAATTGTCATTAATGTTTTAGCATCAGGGTTTCCAATAAGTTCCATACACCAGCCTACCATGGGGTGAAGTTTTGTCAATCCACCTACAGTTCCAATCGCAAGAGGCAAGGTTAGTTCCATATTAAATTGATCTTTTGAAATTGAAGCTTGACTCAAAGAAGAATAATGTCCCGAGCGAGCTGCATAAGAATGAACTCCAGCTTCTATAGCTCTAAAATCATTTCCAGTAGCCAAAACAAGAGCGTCAACGCCATTCATTATTCCTTTGTTATGAGTTACTGCACGATAGGTTTCACAATTAGCAATTTCAATGGCTTGTATGATTTTTTTAGCAAAAACCACCCCACTCATTCCCTCTTGAGGTTCAATAGTATTTATAGGACAAGATACTTTTGCACGAACCAAGCATTCCGGAACATAGTTGGAAAGGATACTCATTATTACCTCTATTCTGGAGTTTTGCGACGCAAAAGACTTATTCTGTTGACTTTGCTCTTCTAATGCACCGGCTAAAGATTCAAGACAAGAATTAATAAAATTTGCACCCATTGCATCAGCGGTTCTAAACCGAACGTGTAATTGATAATAATGGTCTATCGCAATTGTTTTATCGATCAAATCTAAACTAACAACACCTCCGCCTCGCTTTTCCATATTAACTGTCAAAGGTTTTATAGCATCTAACAAAGCGATTTCATTGTTTTTAAAAAAAGAGGTTAATATTGAAGGATCCCCATCAAAAAGAAAATGAACTTGTCCTACTTTAATAGTATCAATAACTTCTACATCAAATCCACCTTTGTTAAGCCAAAACTTGGCAGCATTCGCTGCGGCAGCCACTACAGAACTTTCCTCTATGACCATGGGTAAGGTATAAACAGTATTGTTTATCAAGAAGTTGGGAGCCACACCAAGGGGCATATAAAAGTTTGTTAAGGTATTTTCCACAAATTCATCATGTTGATTTTGAACATTAAGAGATGAATTCCAATAAGAACGAAGACGATTGGCAGCGTTTTTTGAATCTTTGAAGTGGGTTTTGGTTATCCAATCAATTTTTTTTTCTTTACTGAGCTTGGAAAACCCAACAATCCGTTTA
>CAJJAB010000010.1 GCA_905181895.1 Flavobacteria bacterium MS024-2A
GGACCTAAGTTTCCTTTTTCATCAGCCCATTCATTCCAAATACGTACCCCATTTTCTTTGAGGTACTCGATGTTTGTATCTCCTTTTAGAAACCAAAGTAACTCATGAACTACAGATTTAACATGAATTTTTTTTGTGGTAACCAAAGGAAATCCTTTGGAAAGATCAAATCGCATTTGGTAACCAAACACACTTTTAGTTCCCGTTCCTGTTCGATCTGTTTTTTCAGTCCCTGTGGTGAGTATGTGATTCACCAAATCAAAATATTGCTTCACTTTTGTCTATTTATTCAAAAATAGACGCATTTAATTTATTTGTCTCAATTTATCAACGAAAGGTTATTAAAAAAAATTAACAATAGCGAAGTTTAACTTTTACGTTTGGAGATTTCATCTCTAACTCTAACTGCTTTTTCGTAATTTTCTTGAGCCACCAGTTTTGAAAGTAAAGTTTTTAATTTGGAGATTGACAAGTCTTTTAATTCTTCAGAAATATTAGTTTTTTCACTTTGTTTGGTGACAAAATTTTGAATCCAATTATCTTCAGAAAGTTTTTTCTCTTGCGATGTCAAGGCAGCGGTAAAACCAGCCTTCTTTAGAATTGAGTCGTATATGAAAATTGGGGCTTTATATCGGAGGGCTAAAGCAATAGCATCTGAAGTTCTAGAGTCGATGATTTCTTCAATTTTATCTCGACTACAAATAATACTTGCATAAAAAACACCATCTACAAGTTTGTGAATGATCACTTGTTTTACATGGATTGAAAAACGTTCTGCGAAACTTTTAAATAAATCATGGGTTAACGGTCGAGAGGGTTTAATCTCTTGTTCTAATGCAATTGCAATAGATTGTGCTTCAAACCCCCCAATTATTATTGGGAGTTTTCTGTTTCCGTCATTTTCACTCAATATTAAGGCGTAAGCACCAGTTTGTGTTTCACTGTAGGAAATTCCGTTAACCTTCATCTTAACCAACTTCATGATTTTATTTGTATTTAATCTAATTTATTGAGAGTTTATTTTTACAAACGTAGATTTTCATTCTTTATTGAGCAAAGTAAATAGATAATTATTGATTAAATTTGTAACTGAATTAATTTCACAGATGAAGACCATACAATTTAGACAAGCTATTGCGGAAGCAATGAGTGAAGAAATGAGAAGAGATAAATCTATCTTTCTGATGGGAGAGGAGGTCGCTGAGTATAATGGTGCCTATAAAGCATCTAAGGGCATGTTGGATGAGTTTGGAGCGAAACGTGTTATTGACACTCCAATTTCAGAGTTAGGGTTTTCAGGAATTGGAGTCGGCTCTACAATGACTGGTAATAGACCTATAATTGAGTTTATGACCTTTAATTTTGCATTAGTTGGAATTGATCAAATCATAAACAATGCTGCAAAAATTAGACAGATGTCAGGAGGACAGTTTCCTTGTCCTATTGTATTCAGAGGCCCAACAGGCTCTGCAGGTCAGTTAGGAGCTACTCACTCTCAAGCTTTTGAGAGTTGGTATGCAAATTGTCCGGGACTTAAGGTTATTGTTCCTTCAAATCCCTATGATGCAAAGGGTCTCTTGAAATCTGCAATTCGTGATGATGACCCTGTTATTTTCATGGAGTCAGAACAAATGTATGGTGATAAAGGAGAGGTGCCTGAAGGAGAATATACTCTCCCTATTGGTGTAGCAGAAGTTAAACGTAATGGAAAAGATGTGACACTTGTTTCTTTTGGGAAAATATTAAAAGAAGCAATTATTGCTGCAGAAGAACTCACCAAAGAAGGAATTGAAGTTGAGGTTATTGATCTAAGAACAATAAGACCATTAGACTATGCTAAAATTTTTGAGTCTGTTAAAAAAACTAATCGCTTAGTTATTTTAGAAGAGTCATGGCCTTTCGGGAATATATCTACTGAGATCACTTACCAAGTCCAAAATAAAATTTTCGATTATTTAGATGCACCTATTGAAAAAATTAACACTGCAGATACACCCGCTCCTTATTCACCGGGTCTTTTAAAGGAATGGCTTCCTAATCATAAAGATGTAATTAAAGCAATAAAACGCGTTATGTATCACCAATAAAACTCGAACTAAAAGCACACAAATTGAAGTTTAATTACTCAATTCTACAGGCCCTTTTTAAGGATTTTGTATTCTAGTTTGTTTTACTATTTTTACCACACTTTTAAAATAACAATTTAAACATGGAATTAATCATAAATTTTTTACCAGCCTTCGGGATTTTGGCTCTATTATTTGTCTTTTTAAAGAATAATTGGGTAACCAAACAAGAGGTTGGAAGTGAGAAAATGGCAAGAATTGCCAAAAACATTGCCGATGGTGCAATGTCATTTCTTAAAGCAGAATACAAAGTTCTTTCAATATTTGTAGTGGCAGTTGCAATTCTATTATTTTTTAAAGGAAGCAACGAAGAAGGTTCAAACGGCATGGTTGCGGTATCCTTTGTAGTAGGAGCAATCTGTTCAGCACTTGCAGGGTTTATTGGAATGCGAGTTGCAACTAAAGCTAACGTAAGAACGACTCAAGCGGCTAGAACTTCTTTAGGAAAAGCTCTAGAAGTAGCTTTTGCTGGCGGAGCTGTAATGGGCTTGGGAGTTGTTGGCTTAGGCGTATTAGGACTAAGTAGCCTTTTTGCTATCTATCAAAATATTTGGCCTGGAGCGGAAAACCTTTCCATGGTATTAAATGTATTAACAGGATTTTCTATGGGAGCTTCTTCTATTGCTTTATTTGCAAGAGTTGGAGGAGGTATTTACACGAAAGCAGCTGACGTAGGCGCCGATTTAGTTGGAAAAGTTGAGGCTGGAATTCCAGAAGATCATCCTCTAAATCCCGCAACAATTGCAGATAACGTTGGCGACAACGTAGGAGATGTTGCTGGAATGGGAGCTGACCTTTTCGAATCCTATGTTGGTTCTATCATTGGAACGATGGTTTTAGGAGCCTTCATTATTACTCCTGACTTTTCTGGACTAGGAGCGGTTTACCTTCCTCTGGTTCTTGCTGCAATTGGAATTATCATGTCTATCATTGGAACATTTTTTGTGAAAGTTAAAGAAGGAGGAAATCCTCAAAGTGCATTAAATATTGGAGAATTTGGATCCGCTGGTTTGATGGTAGTTGCATCTTATTTTATTATCAACACAATGATTCCTGAATCTGTAGAAGGATTGCCTTTCGGAGCGATGGGTATCTTTTGGGCTACTATTGCTGGTTTAGTTGCTGGTTTAGGAGTAGGAAAAATAACAGAATATTATACAGGTACTGGAACTAAGCCGGTACAGACTATCGTAGATCAATCTGAAACAGGTGCAGCGACTAACATTATCGCAGGACTTGGGGTTGGGATGATGTCCACGATGATTCCAATTCTTTTAATTGCTGCAGCAATTTTAGTATCGCATCATTTTGCTGGACTTTATGGAATTGCAATTGCAGCTGTAGGGATGTTGGCAAATACAGGAATCCAGTTAGCAGTTGATGCTTACGGTCCTATATCAGACAATGCTGGCGGTATTGCTGAAATGGCAGAACTCCCTAGTGAGGTAAGAGAACGTACAGATACCTTAGATGCTGTAGGTAATACAACAGCTGCAATTGGGAAAGGTTTTGCAATTGCTTCGGCTGCCTTGACTGCATTAGCGTTATTTTCTGCATTTATGAAAGTTGCTAATGTAACAAGTATTGATGTTTCTCAACCGCGTATTATGGCTGGATTATTAGTAGGAGGGATGTTGCCTTTCGTTTTTTCTGCATTGTCTATGAATGCAGTTGGAAGAGCAGCAATGGCAATGATTGAAGAAGTAAGAAGACAGTTTAAAAATATTCCTGAATTGAAAGCTGCCCTAGAGGTAATGCGAAAGTATGATTCAGACATGACAAAAGCTTCAGATAAAGATCGAGCGATATTTGATGCCGCTGACGGTAAAGCAGATTACCAAAAATGCGTTGAAATATCGACTAATGCATCTATCAAAGAAATGGTATTGCCTGGATTGCTTGCCATCGCGGTTCCTGTTGCAACCGGATTTATTGGTGGAGCGGAAATGCTTGGAGGTTTATTAGCAGGGGTTACTACATGCGGTGTCTTAATGGCGATCTTCCAGTCAAATGCAGGAGGTGCTTGGGATAATGCTAAAAAAATGATTGAATCTGACGGAAGAAAAGGTTCTGATGCACACAAAGCTGCAGTCGTAGGAGATACGGTTGGAGATCCATTTAAAGACACTTCGGGGCCATCTCTTAACATCCTTTTGAAGTTGATGTCTGTTGTAGCTTTGGTAATTGCTCCCAGTATCGCAATGAATAGCGATGCGGTTGCAAACTATGCAACCGAAAAAAGCGAAAATCAAGTCACAACAGAATTAGTGATAGTTCCTAGTTCAGATGACATTAAGGTTAAAATTAATTCAACAAATGAAGATAAAAATAGT
>CAJJAB010000011.1 GCA_905181895.1 Flavobacteria bacterium MS024-2A
ATAGAGATAGTTTCCCAACAATAGGGACATTGAAAAAAGTGTTCCTCCATTTATTTACAATTATTCTTAATAGGATTGAAGTTGTTCCCAAGTTTCCATTAATTTTTCAAGTTCTTTTTTTTTTGCCTGATAATCTTCAAAAAAATTGGCTTGAGCTATGGTTTTATTGTACTCTATTTCTAAATCAAAGTCAATTTCTTTAATTTCTTTTTCAAGTCGAGTAATCTGTTTTTCTACTTTCTCTATTTTTTGTTGTGCAGCTCTCTGAGTTTTTTGCCTTTCAAAGCTTGCAGGGTCACTCACTTTTTTTTCCTGAAAAGCCAAAGGTGTTTTTTTTCTAACTCCTTGAGAGAAGACAATTTCTGGAACTCTAAATATGCGTTAATATCACCTAAAAATGGTTTTACTTCTCTTTCTTTAAATGAAATCACCTTTTCACATAAGCCCTGGACAAAGTCACGATCATGAGAAACCAAGATCAATGTCCCTTGGAAGTTCTGTAATGCCTTTTTCAAGACATTTTTTGAGGCAATATCCAAGTGGTTTGTAGGCTCATCCATGATAAGCACATTGAATGGCTGGAGTAATAATTTACAAAGTGCTAATCGGTTTCGTTCTCCTCCAGAAAGTACAGATACTTTTTTATCTACAGTTTCTCCTTGAAATAAAAAAGATCCTAATAAATCTCTAACTTTAGTTCTATTTTCTGGAGTAGCTGAATCTTCTGCAGATTCCAACACTGTTTTTGTTCCATCAAGATAGGTAGATTGATTTTGAGCGAAATATCCCAACTGAACATTGTGCCCAAGGTTTATCGCTCCTTCGTAAGAGATTTCATCAACTATGATTTTAGCTAAAGTTGATTTCCCTTGTCCATTTTGTCCAACAAATGCTATCTTTTCTCCTCTGACTACTTGTATATTGACACCATTGAGAACTTGCTTTTCTCCGTATGCTTTTGATATATTTTCAGTTTCTAAAATAATTTTTCCAGGCTGATGAGAAATGCCAAATTCAAATTTTATTTTTTTATTCTCTTCTGGATCAATTTCAATTCGATCAATTTTATCTAACTTTTTAATAAGAGATTGCGCCATACTAGCCTTGGAAGCTTTGGCTCTAAAACGCTCAATCAGCTTTTCAGTTTGCTGAATTTGCTTTTCTTGATTTTTTTGAGCAGCTTGTTGTTGTATTCGTAATTCATGTCTGAGTAACATGTATTTGGAATAAGACTTTTTAAAATCAAAAATCCTTTGTTGCACAATTTCAATTGTACGATTTGTCACCTGATCAAGAAACATTCTGTCGTGTGAAACCATTACCAATGCACCTTTATATTTTTTAAGAAACTGCTCTAACCAAATAATGGATTCAATGTCCAAATGGTTGGTAGGTTCATCCAATAAAAGAATATCATTTTCTTTTAAAAGTAATTTTGCTAATTCGATCCGCATGCGCCAACCTCCTGAAAAAGTATCTGTCGGGCCAATTAAATCCTCCATTGAAAAGCCTAAACCAAGTAATATTTTTTCAGTTTGAGCTTGATAGTGATAACCCCCTATCATTTCGTATCTAGTATTTAGATCGGTTAGTTCGTCTAAAACATCCATATAGGCTTGACTTTCAAAATCCTGAGTCTTCTCCATGATCTGGTGAATTTGCTCTTGACGTTGTTCCACTTTTATGATTTCTTCGAAAGCTAAATAGGCTTCTTCTAAAACCGTACGTCCGTTTTCAAAATCTAAATCTTGAGGGAGATATCCAATTTGACAACTTTTTTCTAAAGCAAAGGTTCCGGATGTAGGAAGGTTTTCTTTTGCCAATAATTTTAATAATGTCGATTTCCCTGCACCATTTTTACCAATTAGACCCACTCTATCTCCTTTTCCTAATCGAAAAGAAATAGAGTCAAAGAGGGTTTCTCCGCCAAAACTAACCGTTATATTATGGGCATTAAACATAAGCCTTATTTGGATTGCAAAAATAAGCTTCAAAACGATTAATCGCTACTGCTTCTGGCAATTCTTTTTTGAAATCTATAAAATCATAAAGCCATTTTGAAAGCAAGGGAGCCATCAATACTCCACGGGTACCTAGTCCATTAAAAACATACATGTTATGATACTTTGGGTGTTGTCCCAAAAGTGGTCTTCGATCTATCACAGTAGGACGAATCTGAGCGCCGTGGTGAACTATTTCAAAAGGGGTGTCTACAAGCTTTTCTAATTTTGTAAGGATCCATTTTAATCCTTCCTTTGTAGTGGCCTTAATTTTATCGTGCGGATTAAATGTAGCTCCTACCCAAAATAAGTCTTCTCCTATAGGACTTATAAAGACACCTCCTTTAATAATTTTTTTTTGAGATAATTCTGGAGCTTTTATTGTCAAATATTCACCTTTAGAACCAACCAAAGGGAGATAATTAAACCAAGGATTATTCTTTAATCCAAAACCTTCACAAAAAATAATATTTTTTGCTTCAATACCATTGTAAACAATCTTTTCTCTATGAATTTCTAATCTTTCATAATCAAAGGTAGTCTCTAAATTTTGATCCTTATTTAAGAGAGTTAAAAAAGCTTCTAACATTTTATTTATTGCTAGGCGGCCAACACCTTTAACATTACCATAGCCGAAATTTCTTTGAATACCATTTGTTGATTTGGTTTTAAAAGTGGGTTCTAAAAACTGATTCAAAACTTCATCTTGTGAAGCAACAGCCCATAAATTTTGTTCTCCTGCTGAAAAAAAATAACGGTGTATGGGTAAGGGATAGAAGACAGTAGTTTTAAAATCGGACTCTAAACTATTGTATTTTGGCATTGCATAATTCAAAAATTCGACTCCTTTCCAGGCCATAGTATAACGCTTCAATACAGTTGGATTACATATTCCAGCGGCATTTCTACTAGCACTATTTTGTGGCTTATCAATAATCAAAAATTCTTTATCATATGCTTTTAGTTGCTGAGCATAATGAAAACCAGCCAATCCAAAACCAACAATAATAGAATGTTTCATAGTTTATAAAAAACATAAAAAAAGCGCTATAGTTTCCTAAAGCGCTTTTTTTATTTGTGAAGTAAATTAATTATTCCAAAGATCTTGTTCAAAGTCTCTTATCTCGGATTTGATTCGCTCAGATTCGAGTAATTGCCTTAATGCATCCTCATAAATATATTGATTTACAGCGCGATCTTCATAAACATTCTCTTCTTGATAAATGATTGAATTAAATCGTCTTGAGTTTAACATATTATCAAATGTTATCGGTTGTGATGAGTTTCTTGTATTAAAAACTTTACTTTTATTTAATGACTCTCGAGCATCAGGAAACCAAACCCAAAAAAGAGGAACTAATGCATCAGCCATTGCTGCAGGACCTTCGCTCAAGGTAGATACATCAGGTGCAACAGGAGCAATGCCAATAAGCCTATACTTTAACTCTCCCAAACGTTTATTAACATACCATGTTCCTTTGATGCGATATTGAACAACTTTATCTGTTTCAATCTTATATTCATCAAAATCATCTTCAGAAACTTCTTCTCCAGAATTTGATTTCTCAATACCAACTGCTGAAAGTTTTTTAGATAATAATCTGTCTTCTAAATCTTCGGGGGTTAACTTATCATTAAAATAAGAAGTATTATAAATTTCAGTAATATCTCCTGAATTAATATTGTCTATTAATACCCTAAAAAGCGATTTACGTGTGCTGGAAAGATTTCCATTGTTAATAGTAGGATAGTAGTACGGAAAATTAATTCTCTCGTTTAAGTCAATTGTTTCCCAAACTGTTTTTGACCATAATACATCTCGATCATCAACAAATCCATAAGCAATAGGAGAACTTTTTTCTAACGCTAGTTGTTGTTCATTAAGCATCCCAACTTCTTGAGGTACTTTTGCATTCAACAAATTAGCCTGAGCAAAAATTTGCTCGGAAAAAATTATAAGAGTAACTAAAACAATAAGGGCTTGTTTTTTCATTTGGAAACAGTTGTTAGTTAATCGTAATGGATATCGGTGAGGTTTGCTTTAACTTATAACTAGGATTTGATGGGATTATTACTTCAATATCAGAAATAATCACAGTTTGCCCATTTTTAATTCTACTTAACGCTCTTATAGCCTTACTGTCAAGTTTGTTACCCTTAATTACAGCACTAGGTTGTCCAGGAGCTCTAAAACGAAATGATACAGTTTTAAGTGGTAAATCAAAATCAAAATCTTCTAACTTGGCCTCAACAGCACCCCTCTCTAAACTAGATTTAGGAAGTGTGAATGAACCTGATTGTCCCCTAAAATAACCTGCTGGTTTTGGAATATCTTTGATTCTAAAGGTGGAAACAGAAGAAACTTTATTTCCGTCAGGTAAAATTCCAGAAACGTTAATCTTAACATCTCTTCCTTTTGCAGGGAAAAGACTGTATTTACTCCCTCTAACTCTTTTTAAACCTGGTGCTGAAGCTTTGATTTTACTATCTTGAATTCCAGGAATTGAAATTGTAATCGGATTCTGAACTCCACGGTAGACAACATTCATTTTATCTGCAGAGATTACAGCTGAATTAGGTTTAGAAATTACAGAGTATGTTTGATTAACTGAAATTTTTGACTCATTACCTTCATTCAGAAAAACTAGGTTTCCTTCAATGGTGTGATCACCAGGAGAACCCGCATTAATACTTAATTTTATTCCTCCAGGGATTAGGTCGTAGTCAGAATCTGTTATCGATCGTCCATCTATTTTAAGGTCTACAGAATTAGGATTTTGTGCTCCCCCTTTTCTTCCTAAAATAACGCTTCCATCAAATGTTTCACCTTGGTAATAAGCGCCTTTTTCAGTGATCAAAAGACTCGTGTAATTAGATTCGTTTACAGTGGATGACATTTTTAATTCTTTACCCATTAGGGTCGTTAAAACGTCATGTTCAGTTTGACGAATATCATTTTGCATCATTGTCAGTTTTGCAAGAGAAGAAATTAATGGAAAACCTTTAAAATTTGCGTCCAGCCAAGGTTCATCTACATTATCTTTATTTTTTACATTCCGGTTCATATCACCAATAAAAAATCTAGCTTCGACCATATCAATTGATGAAGGGTATTGACTTCCAAAAACATTAATCACATGTCCTCTATATTCCTCAACCATGCTTAGGAATTCATCCGATGCTTTATCTGAACTTTCTTTGAACCATATAACGTCTAAAGACTCTCCTTTGTCCATTTCAGCAAACTTTTTTAACTCTGGATCTTTTAGTTTTTGCTTTTCAGTTATTTTTGACTTAATTCCTTCAATTTTATTAAAAAAAGCATCAGACTCTTTTTTGATTTGTTTGGCAGTACGATCATGACCAATCCATTTACCACCCTTTT
>CAJJAB010000012.1 GCA_905181895.1 Flavobacteria bacterium MS024-2A
AAGCAATCCCTGTTACCCCTCGACTTGCATGTGTTAAGCCTGCCGCTAGCGTTCATCCTGAGCCAGGATCAAACTCTTCGTTGTTGTTTCTTAATAAAATTAATGTTACAACTCCTAAAAAAATTAACTCGGTCAAAATGGTTCTATTCACTTGTATCTTTCGATACGCGCTGTCATTCTTATATTATTTTTCTTTCAATGAACGTAAACTAAAACATGTCTAAAAACTAATTGTTTATGGCGTTTTAGCGGATGCAAATATAGATCCCTTTTATTATCCTACAAGGGGTTTATTGTTATTTATTTTAATTTTTTTTAATCTTTATTATTAATAGGGGTCTTCGGAGCTTTCCAAAGACTATACAATGAATCTAAGCTATAAGTTAAAGCCGTTGGATCCAGTTCAATTAATCCATCTCCATATGCACGTTGTAAAATATCTTCAACTAGAAAATCTTCATAATCAGACTCTGGATCAAAAGTGTCCTTAAGCGATAGCTTAAAAAAAGAAGCTGTAGTTTGATAAATCATCGCACGCCAATTGTTGCGTAACTCTTTAATAAGATCGTGTGTGGTTTCTCCTGTCTGACGATGAACGAGCTTGATAAGAATTCGCCCTTGAGAGCGCGATAACTTTTTCAACTCTTCCTCTAGCTCCTGATAAATGAATTTCTCAATTCTTTTAAGGTAAATCTTCTTTTGTTTTTTTCCCTCGAAAGAACTCAATCGCTTGCTTAAGGTGTCCAAACGATCGGAAGCCAATTTAGCATAAGGATAGACGCGAAGGGTTCTGTTTCTTAAAATTACATATTCCCTAAGCTTACCCAAGCTTTTGAATTTTAAGGGCTGGAACAAAACTATCTCCTCTAAGCGAATTCCAGAACCTGGAATAGAGTCAGTTTCAAACTTATATAATAATTCTCCTTTAAAATTTTCTGGCTTCTCGACCTGAGAATGAGCATGAAAAAAGAAAAAAGATAGTAAAAAAAGTAATTTAAATTTCATTAATTAATTCAACTTTCAATGTTATCAAACTAAACTAATCAAAAGATGTACCCTTTCCAAAGCATCTAGCCGATCATAGTCTTTTATGGAGGTCAAAAATACAAATATTTCGAAGGGAGGTCTTTTTATTTGGGAATATTCTTACTTTTGAAAGAGTTAAAAATTTAATAAATAACTATGAATATTCTGGATAAAAAAGCACTTACGTTCTTAGAAAATTATTTAAACAACGCCGCTCCAACTGGTCATGAAAGTGGGGGTCAGAAAATATGGATGGAATATCTTAAGCCATATGTAGATGAATTTATTACCGACGTTTATGGTACTGCTGTTGGTGTAATCAATCCAGAAGCTGAATTTAAGGTAGTTATTGAAGGACATTCCGATGAAATTTCATGGTATGTAAATTACGTTTCGGACAATGGACTCATTTATGTTATAAGAAATGGTGGGAGTGATCATCAGATTGCACCTTCTAAATGGGTAAACATTCATACCAATAAAGGAATTGTAGAGGGTGTTTTTGGATGGCCTGCTATTCACACTCGAAGAAGTGGAAAAGAAGAAGTTCCAAAAATTGAAAATATTTTTATTGATATAGGTGCAAAAAATAAAGAAGAAGTTGAAAAAATAGGAGTACACGTAGGATGTGTTATTACTTATCCTGACACTTTTAAAATATTAAATAGAGATAAATTTGTATGTAGAGCCATAGACAATAGAGCTGGTGGATTTATGATTGCTCAAGTAGCTCGTTTATTGAAAGACAATAATATTAAACTTCCCTTTGGGCTTTATATTACCAATTCAGTGCAAGAAGAAGTAGGTTTGAGAGGAGCTGAAATGATAACACAAACAATTAAACCCAATGTTGCAATAGTAACAGACGTTTGCCATGACACATCTACTCCAATGATTAATCAAAAAATAGAAGGACAAACAGAAATTGGAAAAGGACCTGTAATTTCTTATGCTCCAGCCGTACAAAACTTGCTTAGAGAACGCATTATTGAAACTGCAGAATCGAAGAAAATTCCATTCCAGCGTCATGCATCTTCTCGTGTTACAGGAACAGATACCGATGCTTTTGCATATAGTAATGGTGGAGTAGCTTCAGCTTTAATATCTTTGCCTTTGAGGTATATGCATACCACCGTTGAAATGGTACACAAAGATGACGTGGAAAACGTAATCAAATTAATATATGAAACGGTTCAAGCAATAAAAGAAGGGGAGACGTTTAGTTATTTCGATTAATTAAACTTACCAAGGGAGTTTAGTTCCAGCCCCTGAATCCCAGAAAGAGCCACTTTTATAATCGCTTTCTAAAAAAGAAAATATGTTTTCAGCAGACTGCTCGGGTGTTAACCTTCCGTTGATCAGTGCCGTTTCTGATATCTGTGTTTTAACATAGCCAGGATGCACTGCAGCTACTTTTATAGAATCTAAAAATCGATTTACTAGAATCTTGGTATACATATTTAATGCACTTTTTGACATTCTATATCCAACGGAGTCTGAATTAACAGACTTATCTATGGATCCCATTTTAGAGGAAATCATAATAATACTTCCCTTCTCTGCTATTTTATCTAAAAAAGTTTCGGTAAACAAAACAACTCCTTTTACATTAACTTCAAAGGTTTCATCAAAAAAAGTCATCACTGGAATTTCTTGATGTAAATCAGGACAAATCCCTGCATTATTAATAATAATATCTATTTGATCAAAACGATAGGAGATTTCCTGATATGCTTTTTTTATGCTTTTAACATTTGCAACATCCAATGAAATAGCAAGAAAATTTTCATGCTTAACATGTTCTATATGTCCACTTCTACAAGTTCCTATAACAAGGTAACCTCCGGAGAGCATTCTTTTTGCAAGAGCTAAACCAATGCCCATACTGTCCCCTGTAATTAATACCTTTTTTTTCTTCATTAGATTTTAAATTAATAAGAAAAGACTCAAGCTATTAATTGCTTTTGGGGGTACTTCAACCTAAAAGTTTTCTTTTTACAAATAGAATCACGAACTCACTTGTTCAAGAATGGCTTTATTAATTTTTCTAATAACACCTGGGCCTTCGTAAATAAAACCAGTATATAACTGAATTAATGAAGCTCCTGCATTTAATTTGTTTAATGCGTCTTCTGGAGAATGGATTCCTCCAACACCAATAATAGGAAATGCATTATTGCTTTTTTCGTAAAGGAAACGAATAATCTCTGTACTTCTTTCTCCAACTGGCTTTCCACTTAGTCCTCCTGTCTCTGATTTGTTTGCAGAAATGAGTCCCTCTCTTGAAAGGGTGGTATTACTGGCAATAACGCCGTCTATTTTTACAGAATCAATAATTTCAATAATATCAAGTAATTGTTCGTCTGTCAAGTCTGGTGCAATTTTAAGTAAAATGGGCTTGGGACTTGATTTTGTGTCATTTAAGTTTTTGAGCGTTTGTAACAAATATGTTAGAGGCTCTTTATCTTGAAGCTCTCTTAAATTAAGTGTATTTGGAGAACTTACATTAACTGCAAAATAATCTACAAATGGAAACAATGCTTCGAAACATTCAATGTAATCAGAAACTGCTTCTCGGTTGGGGGTTATTTTATTTTTACCAATATTTCCTCCTATGAGAACACCTCTATTCTTTTTCAAACGTGAAATAACATCCTCAACACCTTCGTTATTAAATCCCATACGGTTAATTAGACCTTGATCTTCTGGCAGACGAAATAAACGTTTCTTAGGATTTCCTTGTTGTGGTTTTGGTGTTAGAGTACCTATTTCAATGAATCCAAACCCAAAATTAGAAAGTTCTTGAAAGAGCTTAGCATCCTTATCAAAACCTGCTGCTAAACCAACTGGATTTGGAAAAGTCAGTCCAAATAGCTTCCGCTCCAAACGCTTGTCTTTAACTTGATAAACGCCGCGAATCAAACTTCCTATTCCAGGAATTCTATGAACTACTTTTAACAAGTTGAAAACCGTATGATGAACCCATTCAGGGTCAAAAAGAAACAACAAAGGTTTTATGAAGCTTTTATACATCAATATTCAAAAAAAATATCCCGCTAAAAAGCGGAATAAAAAGTTATTATTTTTTTAAAGTTGGAGCGTTAAGTTTTGAGCTCATTTCCAATGAAATGGCTGAACGCTCAATTTTTAACTTTCCTGCCATTGTTTCAATGACACATGTATTATCCTTGTCATTTAGCTCCATAATTTTAGCATGTATACCGCTTTTGGTAATGATTCTATCTCCTTTGCTCATAGAATTCATAAAATTTTTTTCCTTTTTTTGTCTACGTTGTTGTGGAAGTATTATGAAAAAGAAAAAAACTACTAACATTAACAATAAAAAGGGAAGTTGTCCCGAAAGGCCTTCTGGCATAATTCAATTTATTTAAATTAGATTTTATTGACGTGCTTTTGCTTGTGCTTCACGTTGTTGTTGTTTTACAGGGTCAGGAGTTACTTGCGATTTGATACGTAACATTTCTCTCCCTGATGCTGTATTTGCTGAAAGGGTTACAGACTTTTGTTGCATTCCAGGCTTATTACTTGAATCAAAAATCACTGTAATTTCTCCTTTTTCTCCTGGAGCAATTGCTGAGTTTTTTGGATACTGAGGAACAGTACATCCACAGCTTCCACGGGCATCAACTATAATTAAATCCTTGTTTCCTGTATTAGTGAAATTAAAAACTGTAGTGACTTTTTCTCCTTCATTAATAGTTCCGAAATCATGTACTGTTTTGTCGAAAGTCATGACAGGCGCACCTTTTGTTGGCTGTGCATTTGGAGCTTGAACAGAAGTTGTAGGATTAGTGACTTTTTTTGCAGCACTTTCTTGACATGAATAAAAAGTGGTAGCGATTGTAGCTAAACAAATTATGAGTAATTTTTTCATTTTATTAAAAGTTAAATTGATAACAAAAGTAATAAAAAAACTTATTAAAGCAATCCTCTCCCCGTTTTGTTCAATCGATTTTCTTGGTCAAATTCTCTTACTAATTTATCTAAAACTCCATTGACAAAATTGTTGCTTTTAGGAGTGGAGTAGTCTTTTGCAATTTCTAAATATTCGTTCAAAGTTACCTTTGATGGTATCATAGGAAAATAGAGTAATTCGGCAATTGCAACTTTTAAAATTACATTATCTAATTGAGCAATTCGCTCTGCATCCCAATTAGGTGTTTTTCCTAACAATTCTTCTTGAAGGTTTGAATCATTTGAAATTACTTTTTCTAATAATTTAATTCCAAAATCAGTATCCTCTTGATTTTCAATTGATCTTGGGAAAGTCAAACTCTGTGGTGAATTCAAATCAATATGTTTTAACATTTTAAGGAGAAAGGTATTAACCATTGGAAGGTCATCTGTCCATGTTAAACAGTTATCCTCTACGAAGTCATAAAGATAATTTGAAGTTGCAATATGATTTTTAAATAGTTTAGTGGTAAAATTCAAATCATCTTCCTCTGAAGGATTTTCAATTTCATGATAATCTTTAAACACTTGAGAATTTGATACTTCAATAAATAAATCTTTTAAAAATTTAAATTCCAAATCCCATTTCACAAGTTTCTTGTTGTCTAGTTGTTTAGATAAAACCTTATGTTCTTTAAAAAAAATAAGCACTCGATTTTGAGTAAAATTCTGAAGAATTTTACATTGAGCTTCGTTCTGAATTTTATTTTTTTGAATAGTTTCTAATTGTTCTTCAGCGTAAGCGTGAAGTGACTTAAATAGCCCAAGTAATAAAAGGTATAGATTGAAAGTTTGCCCTACACTTTCTTTAAAAAAAAGAACTTCCTTTTCTAAGTTGTTGTTTTGTCCAAGACTAAAGGAATAAACTGACTGCATTACTTTAATACGAATGTGTCGGCGTGTGAGCATGTTTTAGAACTTTATCAAATGCAAAAATAATTTATTAATATGAAAATATAACAACAATATCACCTAAAAGTTTAAACAACAAAATTTATATTAAGCGTACGCATTTAATTATATTTGAAATTTCTATTATGAAAGAACTTCAATATATTAATAAGTATTTTTTTAAATATCGTATTAAACTTTTAATAGGGTTTTTAATTACAATAGTTGCACGTATTTTTTCACTCTTCGCCCCCCGTCTCATTGGAGATTCTCTAACCGCTGTAGAGAATTTTTTAAAAAGTTCCGATGGTAATTTTGAACAGATTCAAAATATTTTGTTGGTTAATATTTTAATTATAATCGGGACTACAATAGTATCTGGATTTCTTACTTTTTGGATGCGTCAAACAATCATTAACGTTTCTCGGTTCATTGAATTTGACTTAAAGAATGAAATTTTTTGGCATTATCAAAGACTAACCCAACGATTTTATAAAAATAATCGAACTGGAGACTTAATGAATCGAATCAGTGAAGACGTTGGAAAAGTTCGGATGTATGTTGGGCCAGCTTTTATGTACAGCATAAATACTATTTCTTTGTTTATTATTGTAATCTCATACATGATTAGCATCGCTCCTGAATTGACATTATATACTATTTTGCCCTTACCTATTTTATCTTATATCATTTATAAATTAAGTAAAATAATTAATATTAAAAGTACTTTAGTTCAGGAAATGTTATCCAAAATGTCATCTTTTGCACAAGAAGGTTTTAGTGGAATTGCAGTAATTAAGTCTTACAACCTCCAGCATCAAATGAATACTAGTTTTAACACTCTAGCTGTTGAAAGTTATCATAAAAACATGGGCCTTGCCAGAGTACAGGCTTGGTTTTTCCCGTTAATGATTTTACTCATTGGCTTTAGTAACATTATTGTTATTTATGTTGGGGGGAATCAATACATAAATGATCAAATCAAAATTGGTGTATTGGCTGAATTCATTATTTATGTAAATATGCTTACATGGCCAGTTGCAGTAGTTGGTTGGATTACCTCAATTATCCAACAAGCTGAAGCATCACAAAAAAGAATTAATGTCTTCTTAAAAGAACGTCCTGAAATTGAGGATGGTACTGGCGTTAATCAAAAAATTAAAGGAAACTTAAGTTTCAAAAACGTTTCACTATACTATCCCGAAACAAAAATACAAGCTATAAAACATATTAATTTTAATATTAAAAAGGGAACCACCCTTGGAGTTATCGGTAATATAGGGTCTGGAAAGTCTACGCTTTTGGATTTAATCTCTCGCTTATATGATCCTAGTGAAGGTAAAATTGAACTCGACGGTAAAGATTTAAAGAAATATCGCCTTGAAGAGCTGAGATCAGCGATTGGTTATATCCCACAGAATGCTTTTTTATTTTCAGAAAGCATAGAGGAAAATATCCGATTTGGTTCAATTGAAGCAAAGGAGGAAGATATTATCGCTGCAACAAAAAGAGCAGCAGTTCACCAAAACATAATGAAATTTAAAGATGGATACAAAACATTACTCGGAGAACGAGGAGTAACACTTTCTGGGGGTCAAATTCAGCGTGTTTCTATTGCGCGTGTTTTTATTAAAGATCCTAAAATTTTACTTTTAGACGACTGCCTTTCAGCAGTAGATACTGATACTGAAGAAGAAATTCTTAAACATCTAAAATCCATTTCAAGCGACAAAACAACCATTATTGTTAGTCATCGTATTTCTTCCATAAAACATGCCGATCAAATTATTGTTTTTGAAAATGGTCAAATTGTTCAACAAGGTAAACACAAGGATTTAATTGAAATTAAAGGCTATTATAAAAAGTTGTCAGAAAAACAACAATCAGATATTTCCAAATAATAGGATATTAAATATTTTTTTAATAAAATTGCCCTGAACTTAATATTTAAATTAGCGTGCATTATATAAATAATGAAAATCCAGTAGAAATTTATTCCAAAATCCTAAGAGCAGGTCGAAGAACCTACTTTTTTGATGTTAGGGAAACAAAAGCGAATGATTACTACCTCACTATTACTGAGAGTAAAAAATTTACAAATGACGACGGTACATTCTATTTTAAAAAACACAAAATTTATCTATACAAAGAAGATTTTAATAATTTTACTTCAATGCTTGATGAAACCATTCAATATATTTTAAAACAGCGAGGTACGGAAGTGATTAGTGAACGTCACCAGAAAAACTATTCTCCTGATCAGATTACTAAAAATCAGACCTAAAACAAATACTTTTTTTTAAAACAAACTCATTTTATTTTTTCATTCAATTAATTATTAACTTTAAAGGTATATAATAATTCAACTCATGAGAAAATCATTTACACTGTTAAGCCTATTTCTATGTAGTTTATTGTTTAGTCAAGTAACCCTTGATTATTATTTAGACGCCAATCATCCATACGATGATAATATTCCAACTCCAAAGGATCTTTTAGGCTATGAAGTGGGATCGTGGCATGTTTCACATGATAAATTAGTGAATTACATGTACCGTCTTGCAGAAGTGTCAAATCGAATTAGCATTGAAAAAAGAGGAGAAACCCATGAAGGTCGTCCACTTTTATTACTAACGATTACAAGTCCTGAAAATCATTCTAATTTGGATGCTATTCAAAAGACGCACGTAAGGTTAACGAAACCAGATGGACAATCAATTGATGTTTCAAAACAACCTTTAATTGTTTACCAAGGTTTTTCAGTTCACGGAAATGAACCAAGTGGAGCTAATGCTGGTCTGTTGGCAGTATATCATCTTGCGGCTAGTAAGTCTGACGAAACTGTTGAATTATTAAAGAATATTGTCATATTAATCGATCCCAGTTTCAATCCAGATGGTCTTCAAAGATTTGCATATTGGGCAAATACTAATAAAAATAAAAATCTTACTTCTGATCCAAATGACAGGGAATATAGAGAAGTTTGGCCCGGAGGTAGGACCAATCATTATTGGTTTGATCTAAACCGAGACTGGCTTGCCGTACAGTTACCAGAATCCCAAGCACGCTTAAAATCTTATTCAAAATGGCTCCCTAATATTTTAACCGACCACCATGAAATGGGCACTAACTCAAGTTTCTTTTTTCAACCTGGAATTCCTTCGCGAGTTAACCCACTAACCCCTGATTTAAATCAAGAGCTTACCAAAAAAATAAGTGAATTCCATATTGAGGCATTCAACAATTTAGGATCACTCTACTACTCTGAAGAAGATTATGATGATTTTTACTTTGGTAAAGGATCTGCTTATCCAGATATTAATGGTGGAATAGGGATTTTATTTGAACAAGCAAGTTCACGAGGTCATATTCAAGAAAGCGATAATGGCTTACTTACTTTTCCTTTTACAATTCGTAATCAATTGACAGCTATTTTTTCGACTCTAAAAGCTTCAATATCATTGCGCGTAGAGTTATTAAATTATTTTAGGAATTTTCATAAAATTTCCATGAGTGAAGCCAAAAAAGACAAACAAAAAGCGATTTTATTTGGAAACCTTAAAGATCCCACAACTACCTATCATTTAGCTAAAATTCTAGACAGACATCAAATACAATTTCATGAATTAAAGAATGAAGTCGTTAAAAACGGTAATAAATACAGTCCAGAAGCAAGCTACATTATTCCTTTAGAGCAAACAAAGAGTAAATTAATTCGTGCTATGTTTTCTACTCAAAGTAAATTTAAAGATAGTTTATTCTATGATGTCTCAGCTTGGACCTTTCCTTATGCATTAAATTTAAATCATTCTTATGAAAACAATACTAACAACATAGGTAGACTAGTAACTGAATTAAAAGAATCAGAAGGTAAGATTACTAAAAAAAGTTCTTATGCTTATCTTTTTGAAGCGCATAATTATAATGTTCCTAAACTATTAAATAAGTTACAAAAGCATAATATTAGAATAAAAATTGGACTTACTCCTTTTACTTTAGAAAACAAAACTTATGACTATGGAACCTACATGATTCCTGCTAAAAATCAGTCTATCAGCGAAAATGACCTTTATGAAATACTGAAAAAAGCATCAAAAGAAACTCATATAATTATTGACGGAGTTAATAGCGGACATACAAAGGGAATTGATTTAGGTTCAAGGAAATTTACAACAGTAAAAAAACCTGAAATTGCTCTTTTAGTTGGTGATGGAGTAAAAAGCTATGATGCTGGAGAAATATGGCATTTAATGGATATTAGACACGAAATCACAATAAGTAAAATAGATATTCGAAATTTGAATCAAAATGATTTGAGTCGTTATACACATTTCATTATTCCTGATTTTTCTGGTACTGGCTTAAATGATTATACTGAAAAAATAAAAGAATTCGTTAATAAAGGAGGTACCCTTATTGGATACCAGAACACAATAAAATGGTTAAATGAAAACGAATTTATCAAACTAGATTTTGTTAGTAAAAGTTTAGTTGCTAAAGAAATAAGTTTTGAAAAAAAAGAGCTTTTTGAAGGAGCCCAGCAAACCAGAGGAGCTATTTTTAATACAATAATTGACAGAAGTCATCCTATTAATTTTGGTTACCAAAACACAACACTACCCATATTTAGAAATTCAAATATTTACATGAAAGCTGACGAACAGAGCTATAATAATCCAATTCAATATACTTCAGCTCCTTTGTTAAGTGGTTATATTTCTGAAGAAAATTTAGCGCTTTTAAAAAATACTGTTCCTTTCAAAGTAAGTAGGTTAGGTGAAGGAAGGGTGATTGTTTTAACCGATAACACAAACTTCAGAGCCTTTTGGTTTGGTACGAATCGGATTTTAACTAATGCTTTGTTCTTATCGGATAAAATGTGATTTAAAGTATTTGTTGGCCATTTGGGAGCTTAGATTCAGGGGTGAGCAGTATAACATCTTTTCCTTCTGTAGCTCCTAAAACTAGACATTGACTTTCAAAATTTGCCACCTTTCGCGTTCCAATATTAACCACAGCAACTATTTGACGGTTAACTAATTCTTCTGAAGAATAACGATCAGTAATTTGGGCTGAAGATTTTAAAGTCCCCAGAGGGCCAAAATCAATTTGTAATTGAAAAGCAGGGTTTTTTGCCTCTGGAAAATCTTTAACAGAAAGAATCGTTCCCACGCGTAAGTCTATTTTTTCGAAAGTAGTATAGTCAATCATAAATACTATTTGATTGGTATAAAAATACTACTTTTAAATTCAGCTAAATAAAAAAAATGGCATTGACAGAATCATACATGCTTCCCCTGGGAACCCATGCCCCTAATTTCAATCTACCTGATGTAGTTGAAAACATAAACAAAAACCTGGAAGAACTCAAAGGTGAAAAAGGAACACTGGTAATTTTCATGTGCAATCACTGTCCCTATGTTATTCATCTTATGGAGGCGATTATTAAAAGTGCAAAAACTTTTTCAAAAGTTGGTGTCGCTACGATTGGTATTTCAAGCAATAGTTCTAAAACGCACCCTCAGGATGGGCCGGAGGAAATGAATAAATTGGCACTTGAAAAAAAATTCTCTTTTCCTTATTTATTTGATGCTGACCAAGAAGTCGCTCATCAATATCAAGCAGCATGTACTCCTGACTTTTATCTTTTTGATGAAAATTTGGAATTAATGTATAGAGGAAGATACGATGCTTCACGTCCAAAGAATGACATTTCCATTACAGGTGATGATCTTCATCAAGCTTGTGATAAAATGTTAAAAAAACAAAACCTAGACAGTCTACAATATCCTAGTTTAGGTTGTAATATTAAATGGCATCCTGGAAACAGTCCCGAGGAAAGAACTTAAAAGCTTACCAACTCTACTTCAAAGATTAAAGTTGCATCTGGAGGAATCACTCCACCTGCACCTTGTGCTCCATAACCTAGGTGACTTGGGATCACGAAACGAGCTCTAGCGCCTTTTTTAAGCAACAGAATTCCTTCATCCCATCCTGAAATAACTTGCCCTAATCCTACAGCAAATTCAATGGGCTGATCTCTTTGGTACGATGAGTCAAAAACAGTCCCATCTACTAATGTCCCTTTATAATGAACAGAAACCTTTGATCCTTTTGGGGGATGCTCACCGGTTCCTTCTTTAGTTATTGAGTAATACAAACCACTATCCGTTTTCTGCATCCCTTCCGTAAGGGATTGCATCGCTTTTTCAGCAGCCTCTCTTGCAGCTTCTTTTCTTGTTGCTCCACTTGAATTAAACTCTACAAATGCCTTTGATGCATTCCATACTTTCGCAGCATCGCCATGACGCTCAATATTTAAAGCATTAACGGTGTCTCCTTGTGCAATCGAATCAACGATGTCCTGGCCTTCAACAACATATCCAAAAACCGTATGTTTACCATCTAACCAATCAGTTGCACCGTGTGTAATGAAGAATTGACTTCCATTTGTTCCAGGACCAGAATTAGCCATAGAAAGAGTCCCTGCTTTATTGTGCTTTAGATCAGAATGAAATTCGTCATTGAATTGATATCCAGGACTTCCTGTTCCTGTTCCTTGTGGACAACCTCCTTGAATCATAAAATCGGTAATTACACGATGAAATTTTAATCCATCATAATAAGGAATCCCTTCGCCTTTATGATCATTTTTTTGTTTCCCTTCTGCTAAACTCACAAAATTTCCAACAGTCCCTGGAGTTTTATCATATGTAAGTTGAACTAGTATATCCCCTTTTGAGGTTTCGAATTTTGCGTAAATACCTTCCATAATAATTTTATTTGAAGGCAAAGATAATAAACCCCTTTAATCCCAAAAGTTTAATTGGCAATTTCGCTCATGAACTTCAAGCGATATAAACGTAACTCCTCCTCGTCATAATCTCCATCAAACTCAGCAAAGGCTTCCTTTATAGAGTCGGATTCAGCTTCGATAAAATAATGATATAATTCCTCAATTTGATCTTCATCAAAATGATCTTCGATGCAATAATCAATATTTAGGCGTGTTCCTGAAAATACGATAGTTTCCATCTCGGTAACTAACTTTTCCATATTCATTCCTTTTGCAGAGGCAATATCATCGAGTGGTAATTTTCTATCAATATTTTGAATTAAATATAACTTGAGAGAAGAATTAATTCCTGTGCTTTTAACAACCAGATCGTCAGGTCGAACGATTTGATTTTCTTTAACATAAGAGTTAATCAATTTTAAAAAATGGCCTCCGTATCGATTTGCTTTACCTTCTCCCACACCATTTATATTAATCAACTCTTCGTGATTTATGGGATACTTAAGACACATGTCTTCCAGTGAGTATTCTTGAAAAACGGCATAGGGTGGAACGTGGCTAGTTTTAGCAACATCTTTACGTAAGCTTATCAAAAGCTTCATTAATGACAAATCAAGAATTCCTTGTGATTTATTCTGAATGACATTTACACTTGAAAGAGCATCATAATTATGATCTTCTGTCATAAGAAATGACTCAGGTTTTGAATTAAAATTTATACCTCGTGAAGTGACTTTCAATATTCCATAGGTCACAATTTCTTTAAGTAAATATCCTTCAACTAAAGCTTGACGAATTAAAGCTGTCCAGAAGAAATCGCCTTTTTTAGCTCCCTTACCAAAAAAAATTGCCTTGTGTGTTTTATGAGATTGTATTAGAGCATTTTTTTCGCCAATTAAGGTTTTAACAACTTCCTTAGCTTTGTATTTTTCTTTTGTTAAAAGAACAGTCTCGATAAGTAAACTGAGTTCATTTTGTGCTTCAAAACGTTTTTTAGGAAAGCGCATATTGTCATCCATATCTCCTCCATCTCCGGTCTTATTGTCAAATTTTTCACCAAAATAATGAAGAATATATTTTCGCCTAGAGATAGAAGTCTCAGCATAAGCAACCATATCTCCCAACAAAGCCATCCCAATTTCTTGTTCTGCCAAAGGCTTCCCTGACATGAATTTTTCTAATTTTTCAATGTCTTTATAAGCATAAAATGACAAACAATGACCTTCTCCACCATCACGCCCTGCACGACCTGTTTCTTGATAATAACTCTCAATACTTTTTGGAATGTCATTATGAATTACAAAGCGCACATCAGGTTTGTCAATACCCATTCCAAAAGCTATTGTAGCTACAATGACATCACAATCGTCTTTTAGAAATTGATCTTGATGATTAATCCTAGATTTTGAGTCTAAGCCAGCGTGATAAGGCAATGCATTTATTCCGTTTACCTGAAGCATTTGAGCTAATTCTTCCACGCGTTTTCTTGAGAGGCAATAAATTATTCCTGACTTTCCAGAATTTTCTTTGATGAAACGAATAATATCAGACTCTACTTCAGCTGTTTTAGAACGTACTTCATAGTATAAATTAGGACGATTAAAGGAGGCTTTGAATAATCTTGCACCAACAATGCCAAGATTTTTCATAATATCCTCTTGTACCTTTGGAGTTGCTGTTGCTGTTAAAGCAATAATCGGTATGGATTGTTCGAGCTGATTTAAAATTGCTCTAAGATTTCGATATTCAGGTCTAAAATCATGACCCCATTCTGAAATACAATGAGCTTCATCAACAGCTAGAAATGAAATTTTAACTGTTTTAAAAAAATCAATATTTGCTTGTTTAGATAAAGACTCAGGAGCAACATAAAGCAGTTTTGTTAAACCATTTCGAATGTCAGATTTAACTTGCTCTATAGCTGTTTTATTTAAAGAGGAATTTAACACATGGGCAATACCATCTTCAGAGGAAATACCACGTATGGCATCTACTTGATTTTTCATTAGTGCAATAAGTGGAGATACGACTATAGCAGTACCTTCTTGCATAAGAGCGGGAAGTTGATAACACAATGACTTGCCTCCCCCTGTAGGCATTATGACAAAACTATTTTCTTGATTAAGTAAATGGGAAATAACATTTTCTTGCAAGCCCTTAAAAGTTGAAAAACCAAAGTGCTTCTTTAATGCTTTTTTTAGAACTTCGGAATTCATTCAGATTTAAAATGAGTTATTAATTTAAAAGATATTTTCACTTTCTAATGTAACTCTTTTTATCTCGGTTTACAAATTAGAAACAAACTAAAATCATACATTTAAAGAAAAATAAGTAATAAGAATTTTATCTTATTTGAAAACAATTGTTTTTGATATTTTTGTTAAATATTTTAAAAAAAGTAATACAAACTAATGAATAAAACTCCCCCGAAAGATGAAATGTCTTTTTTGGATCACTTAGAAGAATTACGATGGCACTTAATTCGGTCGGTATTAGCTATTGTCATTATTGCAACAGTTGCTTTTGTTTTTAAAGATTTTATTTTTGATGTGCTCTTGTTTGGTCCTAAAAACAAAGACTTCATTACCTATCGCTGGTTTTGTTCTATATCTCAAACACTAGGTCAAGGAAATAGTTTTTGTATTGAGGAATTACCTTTCCGTATTCAAAGTAGAACGATGGCAGGGCAATTTTCAGCTCACCTTTGGACTTCTGTGCTCGCTGGATTTATTATATCCTTTCCTTACATTATTTATGAATTCTGGAAGTTTATAAGTCCAGGATTATATGAGAAAGAACGTAAAAATGCACGGGGTTTTATCTTTATAGCTTCGATATTATTCTTTCTCGGTGTTTTATTTGGATATTATATTGTCACACCTCTTTCAATCAACTTCCTGGGGAACTATTCTGTGAGTAGTGAGATCTTTAATGATTTTGATTTAAGTAGCTATATTGGTTTATTAAGGGCTTCTGTTTTAGCTTCAGGAATTATCTTTGAATTGCCAATAATAATTTATTTTTTGACACGTATAGGTATAGTTACTCCAGAATTTTTAAGGAAAAATAGAAAAATTTCGCTTGTAGTTGTTTTGAGTCTATCTGCTATAATCACCCCTCCTGATGTTGTTAGTCAAATTATAGTTAGCATTCCAATATTAATTCTTTACGAAGTAAGTATTCTAATTTCAAAAATAGTAACGAAAAATCAAAATAAATCCCTTAAAAATGTCTAATCTAGTTTTAGAATTAATCACTTCAGGAGTATTATAAATGAGAGGTTTATGAATAATAAGTTTGAGATATATAAACTAAGTTTTAGATTAGAAAAACAAGTCTTTATTATAAATAAAACGGACTTCTTACATTTATCTTTGTACTCATATTACTTCAGGATTACTTCAGGATTACTTAGCTGTTGTTACTACATAAAATACCATTTATAAAACCGTTTTATGCATAACCTTTCTAAAACAGTAGTGATGAAAGCCCTAAAAATTTCTACTTTAGTAGGAGGAAAAATGATTATTTAATATACAAGAAGATAAAATGAAGTTAAGCGCAAGCAAAATAGAAAAAGCTTATAAGGGGCGTAAAGTAGTTAAAGGTATTTCTCTTGAAGTTTCTCAAGGCGAAATCGTTGGATTGCTGGGACCTAATGGCGCTGGCAAAACAACTTCTTTTTATATGATTGTAGGACTAATCAAACCCAATAATGGCTCTATATTTCTAAATGATCAAGAGATTAGTAAATTCCCAATGTACAAAAGAGCGCAACTTGGTATTGGCTATTTAGCTCAAGAGGCTTCAGTATTTAGGAAATTAAGTGTTGAAGATAATATTTTAAGTGTATTACAGATGACTGAGCTTTCCAAATCAGCTCAAAAAGAAAAAATGGAATCCTTACTTGAAGAATTTGGATTGAATCATATCCGTAAAAACAGAGGAGACTTACTTTCCGGTGGAGAACGCAGAAGAACAGAAATTGCCCGTTCCTTGGCTACTGACCCAAAATTCGTTCTACTAGACGAACCCTTCGCAGGAGTAGATCCTGTTGCAGTTGAAGACATTCAGCGTATTGTTGCGCATTTAAAAAAGAAAAATATTGGTATTTTAATTACCGATCATAATGTTCAAGAAACTCTTGCCATTACTGACAAAACCTACCTTATGTTTGAGGGAAGTATACTTAAAGCAGGAACCCCTGAAGAATTAGCTTCTGATGAAATGGTAAGAAAAGTATATCTAGGACAAAATTTTGAGCTTCGTAAAAAGAAACTCTCTTTCTAAAAAACCTTGAAAGAAATGGAAGATTATTTGTTAACAATTGTCGAATATTAATTGTTTTTCGAATTAATGAGATTGATCTATAATACACGAATCACAATGAAATATATCTTATCTAAAACTATTACGAATAATGTTTAAAAATAGATAAATTACAATCATTACTGGAACGGCTGCCCATTGTAAAAAGTAAAAAGAAGGCAATGCTAGAACAACTAAAAATAATTGAAATCCATATTGTTTTATATTAAAAGACTGGATTTTAAAAGAAAACAAAGACAATCGAACATTCATTAAAACAGCTGAAATAATTGATATAAATACCAAAGCGGTATAGGTGGAGAGAAAGGGCTTTAAAAATGCAAATAGTGGGTGTTCCATCAACAAAGGAAGCGCCACTATAAAAAGAGCATTGGCAGGTGCAGGTAAACCTTTAAACTCGTAACGTTGTTCGGTGTCAATGTTAAAATTGGAGAGGCGTACCGCCGCTCCAAGAGAAATCAAAAAACCGACCAAGGCAAAGGGTGCAAAAGAAAAGGTAAAATCATTTTGAAACACTACAATAGTGAAATCAATTTCACGAATACCTATCTCTAAAAAGAGCTTATACATAACAATTCCTGGAACTATTCCACTAGTAATAAGATCAGCCATTGAGTCAAATTGTAATCCAAACTGACTTTCTGCTTTGAGTAAGCGAGCAAAAAGACCATCGAATAAATCAAAGAAAGCACCAAGCAAAACCATCAAAAAAGCCCCCTCAAATAAATTCTTATAAGCTAAGGTAGCAGCGAAACATCCACAAAGGAAATTTAATGAGGTAAAAAAGTTAGGAATATTTCTTATAATAAGCCTCACAAATAAATATTTATAATTTTTGACAATATAGTGATTGCTAAAGCCCCAAAAAAATTTAAATTCGTGGAAATGTCTAAGACAATTAAACAACTTATACTAGCTATTGGGTCTGGAGTATTACTAGCAACTTCATGGCCAATCAATGGAATTACCCTGTTGGTCTTTGTGGGATTAATTCCGCTACTCTTCCTTGAAGACATTATTAGAAAGGATAATCAAAATAAAAAAGGGGTGCGTATCTTCTTATACAGCTTCCTCACTTTTCTTTTTTGGAATGGACTTACAACCTGGTGGTTAGTCAATTCTTCTTTATTTGGAATGTTATTTGCCATTTTATGTAATAGCCTTTTTTACTCTTTGGTGTTTCTATGTTTCTCATGGACCAAAGGAAGATTAGCAAATCGAAGTGGATATATATTTTTCATTGCATTGTGGATTGCCTTTGAAAAGTTCCATCTCGAGTGGGATTTTTCTTGGACTTGGCTTACCTTAGGAAACGTTTTTTCAGAAAAAATTTATTGGATTCAGTGGTATGAATATACCGGAGTTTATGGCGGTTCTCTATGGGTATTGGTTATCAATGTATGGATTTTTAGCATCTTGAAAAAACATGAATTATCATCAAGTTTAAAACCCTTAGTCAACAAACTAATTGGGCCTTTACTTTTCATCGCCCTACCTATAGTTGGCTCACTTTTTCTATACCAACAGGTTTCCGATGATGAAAAGAATATTAAAGTTGCCCTTGTTCAACCAAACATTGATCCATATGATACCAAATATGAATTAACCAATTCAAAATTTTTATCCCTTTGGATGGATCAAACAAAACCATTTTTCAAAGATTCTCTTGATTATATTCTCTCCCCCGAAACCTATTTTCCTGAAGGCTATGGTGAGGAGTTAAAAGTATATCCAAAAAGTATCCTTCATCAAGATATTCAAAAAGAGTTAGCCGTAATTCCAGCGACCCAATTCATTAGTGGAATTCAGTATTATGACATTTATATTCAAGAAAAAGCCCCTTCGTTGTCGGCAAATTTAGTTAGAAAAGGACTTTGGATAGAATATTACAATTCTGCCTTAGGGGAACAATACAATCAAAAACCTCAGGTTTATCACAAATCAAAATTAGTTGTTGGTGTAGAGAATTTACCTATGAAATCTATGTTAAAACCTCTTTTGGGTGATCTGATGCTAGATCTAGGTGGGACGATTGCAAGTCGAATGACCCAAAGTAAAAGATCTATCTTTAACCACTCCGAACTCAAGGAAAAAGCAGCACCGATTATTTGCTGGGAATCTATTTTTGGAGAATTTGTTACAGGCTATGTTAAAGAAGGTGCCACTTTCTTGGCAGTTATTTCCAATGATGCTTGGTGGGGAGAAAGTCCAGGACATAAACAACTACTCAGTTACACACGTCTTAGAGCTATTGAAACCCGAAGAGATATTGCTCGAAGTGCCAATACTGGGATTTCCTGTATCATTGATGCAAGGGGTGAAATCCTAAAACAAACACTTTATAACACTAAAACGGTACTCATAGGAAATATTAGTTCCAGGAACAAAATGACCTTCTATGTTCGCTTTGGAGACATAATTTCCCGATGGGCAGGTTTTGTTGGCGTTTTATTTTTCTTGCTAGCTCTGAGTGGACGACTTAAAGAAAAAAGGACCATTACTAATTTTAAGAAAAGTTTATAAATAGTTCGGATTTAATATCTTTGATTTATCTAAACTCAAAAAACCAATAAACTAATAATCAAAGATAGAATATGAAAGAAAATAAAGTCTATACCAAGACCGGAGATACAGGTTTTACAAGTTTAATTTCTGGAGAAAGGGTACCCAAACACAACCTTCGAATCAAAACCTATGGAACTATTGATGAATTAATTGCCTGGCTAGGAATAATTCGAGATACAACAAAATTAGAAGAGGTACAGGGCTCTTTACTTAAAATTCAAAAACAATTAATGACAATTGCAGCCCAATTATCTGTTGATTCAGAAAAAAATATTCCAAAAAATTTAACGCTAATTAAAATGAACGCTGTCAAGTTCCTTGAACATGAAATTGATTCCCTTACTTTAAAATTAAAGCCATTAGAAAACTTTATAATCCCAGGAGGGCATATTTTAATTTCCTACGCCCACCTTGCAAGATGTGTATGCAGAAGAGCAGAAAGGCAGGTAACTGAACTTCAACAAGAAGCGTCAATCTCATCTATCTTAATTGTTTACATGAATCGCCTTTCAGACTATTTTTTTACACTTTCTAGAACTTTTGCGGCCGAATTAAAGATTGAAGAAATTAAATGGAGTGGAAACTAAACTCTTAAATTAGTTGCATAATTTGTATAAAAATCTATTTTTGCAAAAAATATAATACTATGTATTGGACTTTAGAACTTGCTTCCTACCTAAGTGATGCGCCATGGCCTGCCACTAAAGATGAACTCATTGACTTTTCAATTCGTACTGGAGCGCCCTTAGAAGTTGTTGAAAACTTACAGTCTATGGAGGACGAAGAAGATGTATATGAATCAATAGAGGAAATATGGCCTGATTTCCCCACAGAAGATGACTATCTCTGGAATGAAGATGAATACTAATGTATTCTATATAACGAATTTAAAAAGTCTTTTATTGAGGCTTTTTTTTTAGTTACTTTTGAATAATTAAAGAAAACACCTCAAAGAGTATATGAGTTTTTTAAATAGAATATTAAAGACATTTGTAGGAGATAAAACAAAAAAAGATTTAAGCAAGATAACCCCTTTGATTGCTGAAATTAATAAGCATCAAAAAATCTTCGAAAACTTTTCTCATGATGCACTTCGTCAAAAAACAATTGACTTTAAACAACAGATTAGAGCAGCCAGAAGCAGCATTGACATAAGCATAAGTCAGCTAAAAAAAGAAGCAACAGATACCAATGATATTGATGTTAAAGAGAGTTTGTATAAGCAAATCGACACTCAAGATGGGGAAGCTCACAAGGCTGTTGAACAAGTTCTAAACACTATCCTCCCTGAAGCATTTGCAGTAGTTAAAGAAACTGCAAAGCGATTTGTAGAAAACACTATAATTGAAGTAAATGCTACTGCTTATGACCGTGAGCTCTCACAAGCTAATAGTTACATCAAATTAGTAAGTGATAAAGCCCATTGGTCTAATTCTTGGGATGCTGCCGGAAAACCCATTATCTGGGACATGATTCACTACGATGTTCAACTCATTGGAGGAATTGCACTACACCAAGGTAAAATTGCTGAAATGCAAACTGGAGAAGGAAAAACTCTTGTAGCTACTCTTCCTGTTTACCTTAATGCATTGACAGGAAAAGGAGTACATCTTGTAACCGTAAATGATTATCTGGCTAAAAGAGATAGCGCTTGGATGGCACCAATCTTTCAGTTTCATGGATTGAGTATTGACTGTGTAGATTATCACAAGCCCAATAGTCAAGAAAGAAAAAATGCTTATTTAGCAGACATTACCTATGGTACAAACAACGAATTTGGTTTTGATTACCTCAGAGACAATATGGCAAATACTGCTGAAGATTTAGTTCAACGCAGACATAATTATGCGATTGTGGATGAAGTAGATTCGGTTTTGGTTGATGATGCAAGAACACCTCTCATTATTTCTGGACCCACTCCAGAAGGAGACCGGCACGAGTTTGACGTTTTAAAATCTAATATTGGGGATTTAGTGACAACACAAAAAAGTCTTCTTACGAGCTTATTAGCAGAGGCAAAATCGAGAATAAAAGCCGGTGATACTTCTGAGGGAGGGTTACTGCTTTACCGAGTTTTTAGGGGACTTCCAAAAAATAAAGCTTTAATAAAATTTCTGAGTGAAGAAGGTATAAAACAACTGCTTCAAAAAACAGAAAATCATTTCATGCAGGACAATAATCGTGAAATGCCAAAGGTTGACGAAGCCTTATATTTTGTGATTGATGAAAAAAATAATCAAATTGACTTAACAGAAAAAGGAATCGAGCTTCTTTCTGAAAACAATGACGACAAAAACTTTTTTATACTTCCTGATATTGGAGGAGAAATTGCCAAAATTGAAGCTCAAGAATTAGAAGCTAAAAAAGAAGCCTCCAAGAAGGATGTATTATTTAAAGATTTTGATATTAAAAGTGAACGAATTCATAGTATGAATCAGTTACTCAAAGCTTACACTCTTTTTGAAAAAGATGTGGAATATGTGGTCATGGAAAACAAGGTAAAAATTGTGGATGAACAAACTGGACGAATCATGGAGGGACGTCGATATTCAGATGGACTGCATCAAGCCATTGAAGCCAAAGAAAATGTGAAAATTGAAGCTGCTACCCAAACCTACGCGACAATAACACTTCAAAATTATTTCAGAATGTACGAGAAGCTTTCCGGAATGACAGGTACTGCTGCAACTGAGGCCGGGGAGTTTTGGGAAATATATGAATTAGATGTGATTGAAATTCCAACCAATAGATCTATCGCAAGAAAAGACGATGACGATCTAATCTATAAAACCAAGCGAGAGAAATATAACGCGGTAATTGAAAAAGTTACTGAACTTTCTTTAGCTGGAAGACCCGTTTTAATTGGTACAACTTCAGTTGAGATTTCAGAGCTCTTAAGTAAAATGCTAAATATTAGAAAAATTAAGCACAATGTCTTAAATGCTAAAATGCATAAAAAAGAAGCCGATATTGTAGCTGAAGCTGGAAATCCAGGGATCGTAACCATTGCAACTAATATGGCAGGTCGAGGAACGGATATCAAACTTTCTCAAATAGTCAAAGATGCAGGTGGTTTGGCAATTATTGGGACAGAGCGTCATGATTCACGAAGAGTAGATAGGCAGTTACGTGGTCGCTCTGGACGCCAAGGAGATACGGGAAGTTCACAATTCTATGTTTCATTAGAAGACAATCTAATGCGCCTTTTTGGCTCTGATCGAGTTGCCAAAGTGATGGACCGAATGGGATTAGAAGAAGGAGAAGTTATTCAACATTCCATGATGACTAAATCTATTGAAAGGGCACAAAAAAAAGTTGAAGAAAATAACTTTGGGATTCGTAAGCGCCTTTTAGAGTACGACGATGTAATGAGCGCTCAAAGAGAAGTTATTTATAAAAGACGAAAACACGCACTCAAAGGCTCACGCCTGAAGTTAGATGTTTTAAATATGCTATTTGACACTTGTGAAGATATTACACTTAACAACAAATCCGCAAATGATTATAAAAACTTTGAGTTTGAAATAATTACTAGCTTTTCCATGACTGCTCCCATTTCAGAAGAGCAGTTTTTAGAGACCTCTGAAAATGAATTAATCCACACTCTCTACAATGCCTTATTAAAGCATTATGAAGAAAAAACAGCTCTTAATGCAAAAACGGCTTTTCCAGTCATTAAAGATGTGTACGAACGTCCTGGGAATAAATTTGAGCGCATTGTCGTTCCCTTTACCGATGGGGTTAAATCATTGAATGTAGTAACCAACCTTAAAGATGCATACGAAAGTGAGGGGAAACATCTTATTGAAGATTTTGAGCGAAATATTACCCTAGCAATTATTGATGAAGCTTGGAAAGATCATTTACGTAAAATGGACGAATTAAAACAATCTGTTCAATTAGCCGTACACGAACAAAAAGATCCTTTGTTAATTTACAAATTTGAAGCTTTTGAATTATTCAAAAGTATGCTCAGTCAATTAAATAAAGAGGTTCTATCCTTTTTAATCAAAGGAAGTTTACCCAGTCAAAATCCTTCAAGCATTCAAGAAGCAAAACGAACAAAGAGCAAACAGAATTTAAATATCTCTAAAGACGAAGTATTGAATACAGAAGAGTTGGCCGCGCGCAATAGAGCTATTGGGGGCGGTGTCAGTCAAACTAATCGAAGAGTTATCGAAACTATCATTCGAGAGCAACCAAAAATTGGTAGAAATGAAAAAGTTACTATCAAAAATGTTACGTCAGGTGAGACAAAATCTGTGAAGTTTAAACAAGCTGAACCTTTATTAAAACAAGGGAGTTGGGTAATTAGTTCATAATTTCTTATTTTTATCAAAAAGAAAAAGGTATGAACACGTATGCAGCAGTTTTATTATGGGCAATTCCTGCTTTTTTAATTCTGGTATTAATAGAAATTGCTTACGGCCATTTTAAAAAAAAACAAACCTATACTTTCATGGACACCCTTTCGAGCCTTAGTTCGGGGATGACAAATATTATTAAAGATTCTTTAGGTTTAGCTTTTATTCTAATCTCATATCCTTTTATCTTAAAACACATTGGGGTATTCCAATTGGAAAGTTCTCTTTTGGTTTATATCATTGCTTTTATTTGTATTGATTTTGCATCCTATTGGGTACATCGATTAAACCACAAAGTGAATATTTTTTGGAACCAACACTTGATCCACCACAGCAGTGAAGAATTTAATTTGGCTTGTGCGTTACGTCAAAGTATTTCGAACCTAATTGGCTTTGGTGCTATTTTCTTGATACCTGCTGCACTCATGGGTGTGCCTGCCAAAGTGATTATCACCTTAACTCCGCTACATCTTTTCGCACAATTTTGGTATCATACTCAACATATTGGTAAATTAGGGTTTTTAGAATATATTTTAGTTACTCCCTCTCAGCACAGAGTTCATCATGCAATCAATCCTATTTATATAGATAAAAATTTAGCTGCTATTTTTTGTACTTGGGATAGATTATTCGGAACCTTTCAAGAAGAATTAGATTTTGAACCTCCTGTTTATGGAACGCTAAAGCCTTCTAAAAGCTGGAATCCCATTTGGATTAATTTTCAACATTTTTGGCAAATTACAATGGATGCTTGGTATGCAAAAAATTGGATAGATAAGCTTAAAATATGGTTTATGCCTACAGGTTGGAGACCCTTAGATGTTGTCGAAAGATTTCCCATAAACCCTAGATTAGTAGATGCGAATAATAAATATAATCCTCAATACTCAAGCAAATGGAAGATTATCGCTTTAATACATTTCGTTTCTATCAATTTAATTTTACTTTACTTACTTGGAAATTTTAGTGAACTAACGGTTTTGTTTCGTCTAAATTTAGGAGTCATTTTATTATTATCCATTTTTGGATTTACAGGACTCATGGACTTTTATAGTTGGGCCCCTATATTTGAGGTTTTTAGAGGACTCGTTGGGATTTTTATGCTTTTCCTTCCCGAATTTAAATTTTTAAGTTATGAATCTCCTCTTTTCTTTGGATTTTATGTTTCATATTTTGTAATTACTACAGTTATAGGACTATGGTCTAGAAGCAGAGAATTAAATCGATCCTTAGCCCAATAAAATGGTAATTAATAAATTGGAATACCTCATTATAGGGCCTGCACATCCCTATAGGGGTGGAATCGCAGAAACACAACATGAATTAGCAAAAGCACTATTAAATAATGGTTTTACTGTTAAGCTGATTACCTTCACTAAATTATATCCGAAATTTTTATTCCCTGGAAGTAGCCCTTACAGCAAACTAGATTCTCCAGAAGAGTTAGACATTAAGCAAGAGATTCATGCATATTATCCGTGGCGTTGGAAAAAAATTGCACATCATATCAACAATCTAAAACCAAAAAATGTAATCTTTAGATATTACACACCTTTTTTGGCTCCTGTCTATTCAAATATTGCCAAAGGTTTAGAAATAGGCATTAAAAAAATTGCTCTGGTTGATAACTGGTTTCCACATGAATCAAATTTGTGGGACAATTCATTGAATAGATATTTTGGAAATCAAATGCATGGCTTTACAACCTTATCTACTCAAGTTGCTGATCAAATTAAAAAAGAATTTAATGTTCCTGTTTGGTCTGGGTTTCATCCAATTTCCTCAAACCTTCCTCCTGAAATTGAAAAACAAAAAGCAAGAGAGCTTTTACACTGGCCTTCGGAGACTAAGATCGTACTTTTCTTTGGGCTCATTAGGAAATATAAAGGCCTTGAATTACTCATCCAATCTTTTGGTAAATCACCTTTAAAAGAACAAGAGAATATTCATTTATATGTTGCGGGAGAATGTTACGAAAACCCAAACAAATATATGAGCTTAGTGAAAAAATTTAAGCTTAAAAATCGAGTAAAGCTTGATTTTAATTATAAAAATCCCAAAGAATCAGCACTACTTTTTTCAGCAGTAGATTGTGTCGCACAAACCTATAATTCAGCAACACAAAGTGGAGTAACACCTTATGCCTACTTTTATAACAAACCACTTTTAGTGAGTGATATCCCGGGGCTTAGTGACTTGATTAAAAATGATAATACAGGACTTTGTACTGCAAAAAATTCTCAGGCCATTGCAACTAAATTAGTTAATTTAATGGAAGAAATAAACTATGACGAATTTCAAAGAAATATCACAAAAGTTAAACACAATTATAAATGGAGTTCTTTTGTAAAACAATGGAATAGTTTCATTAAAAATATTTAAAACTGCTTAAATATTATAGTCCAATTAGAGTATCTTTCTTAAATCAAATTAATTGGAAAATGCATTTTAGAGTTACATTCCTTAATCTACTTTTATTCTCAAGTTTTCTTTATAGTCAAGTAAACACTCATGATTACAGATTATCCATTCAAAAAACAAACGAAAAAATAAAGATTGATAGTATTCTAGACGAAACCATATGGAAGAATGCTGCTGTTGCTAAAGATTTTTTTATGATTACGCCTGTAGATACAGGAAAGGCTAATCAGTTTTCTGAAGCAAGAATGAGTTTTGACGAAGAGAATATCTACATTTCTATTATTTTCTTTAACAATGATACCCAAGGGGAATATGTAGTCGAGTCTTTAAATGGAATCTAACCCTCAAATTAAATTATTGGCTTAATCTTTAACATCATGAATACCTCAAAACAACACTGGGAAACGGTTTTTACTACTAAAAGTCCACAAGAAGTAAGTTGGACCCAAACATACCCTTCCACTTCAATGGAATTGATTCAGGCGTTTCAACTTCCTAAATCAATAGCAATTATTGATATCGGGGGGGGGGACAGCCTTCTAGTAGATGCATTGATGAACGAAGGATATACCGACATTACAGTTTTAGATATTTCTGAAAAAGCATTATTTAGAGCTCAAAAAAGAATAGGTGAAAGGTCGAAGAAAATCAAATGGATTGTATGTGATATCAACAATTTTAAACCAAAAAGAAACTATGATTTATGGCATGATCGGGCTGCATTTCATTTTTTAATTCAAAAAGAAGAAATCAACAACTACACGAAAAC
Organism: Flavobacteria bacterium MS024-2A; assembly: GCA_905181895.1. Lineage (GTDB taxonomy): Bacteria > Bacteroidota > Bacteroidia > Flavobacteriales > Flavobacteriaceae > MS024-2A. The sequence goes on from CAJJAB010000012.1 coordinate 27,137, forward strand.
CGTGAATAAATTTGTTTCAAATGCACTTGTTGTAGGTGCTTTTTCAAAAGATGGACCTAAAAAATGTAGTGGTTTGCAAATTACACAATATAGCTGTATCAGTATTGCTGAAAATTTTGAAAAGTTATTTACAGTTGAGGAATGTCGTTACGAGGATCATACAACTCCATTTAACACGAAACAAAATTTCACTTTTACTCGATTTAAAAAGAAAAAACAAAGTTAGCTTTTTACTTTAGCGATTTCCCTTTTAATGATTTTATTCCAAACTTGATATCCTTTTTCATTTAAATGAAGCTGATCCCCTGCAAACCATTGAGGCTTTGGCTGTCCATTTTCATCTAAAAATTCTGGAATAGTATCAATAAAATAAAGGTTTTTTGTTTTATCACAATAGGCTTTCATCAATCTATTAACAGTATTTATTTCAGGCCATAATTTCCATCTACTCTGTGTAGGAGTAACTGCTATTTGCATGATAGGAATCGAAGGGTGTTTAGCTCTTACTTGTTTTACAAAATATTTAAAAAGTTTAAGAATTTCTTCAGGAGTTCCATCTTTAGGAGACCCACTAATATCGTTTGCTACAAAACAAACAACCATACTCAACGAGTGCTCAGTTAATATGCGATCGGTAAAATAAACCATGTCTCTAAAATGTGCTCCTCCATATCCTCTTTGAATTACTGGATAAGGTTTCATGTCTTCTTCCAGTGTTTTCCATAAGCGGATACTGGAACTGCCAATAAATAGTATAGCATCTTCGGCATAGGTTACTGATTTATCCAAACGCTCAAAGGCTTCAATCTCTGGGTAAGCCCATTTTCTATTTTTTTCATCATACTGTTTTAGAGGAGAACAAGAAGTTAACAATAGTAGTCCAGCAAGAATAACTATAAATAAAGTTTGGTTTTTTTTAATCTGCATATATTGAGCTTATAATAAATAATCTGTACTTACAAAATTAGACTCCTTAGAATTTAATAAAGTTTCTAAAATCTCATTATTGTAGGGTGAATCTTTAGCTGCAACAAAAGTTCGGATTGAAAATGAACGTAGTGCATCATAAACACTCAAAGTCCCAACGGCTGAATTTTTTCGTCCTGCAAACGGATACACATCCGGTCCACGTTGACATGCAGAATTTAAATTCACACGACAAACCAAGTTGGCTAGAGTGTCAATAAGTGGTCCGATTTTTCGGACATCACGTCCAAACAAACTCACTTGTTGTCCATAGTCAGAAGCGGCCATAGCATCTAATGGCTCGTCAATCTCTTTATATGAAATTACCGGAATAACTGGGCCAAACTGTTCTTCGTGATATACATTCATTGTTTTGTCTACGGGATAGAGTACCGCGGGAAAACAATAGTTTTCTGTTACTTCACCACCACGTTTATTCAATACTTTTGCTCCTTTACTGATGGCATCATCTATCAACTCTTTGATATAATTGGGTTTTGAGGGCTCAGGTAATGGTGTTAAAAAAGTATCTTCCCAAGGCATTCCAAATTTAAGCTCGTCAACAGCTTTAGAAAAACGTTGATTAAATTCATCTACTAAAGATTCGTGTACATACAATACTTTTAGTGCGGTACATCTTTGTCCATTAAAAGATAAGGTTCCCGAAATACATTCCTTAATGGTTAAATCTAAATCGGCATCTGGAAGAATAATTCCCGGATTTTTTGCTTCTAAACCCAATACTAGACGAAGTCTGTTTTTATTTGGATGCTCATCTTGAAGTGCAACTGCAGACGAACTATGCCCTATTAAAGCCAGTACATCAACTTTTCCTGTTTTCATGATCGGACTAGCTATTTTACGTCCTCTACCAAATACTATATTAACGACCCCAGGAGGAAAACTCTCTTGAAATGCTTTTAATAAAGGTGCTATTAAAAGTACTCCATGTTTTGCAGGTTTAAAAATTGCCGTGTTCCCCATAATAATTGCCGGAATCAACAAACAAAAAGTTTCATTTAGGGGATAATTATAAGGTCCCAAACAAAGTACAACTCCCAAAGGACCCCGTCGAATGTGGGCATGAACTCCACCTTGTTTATCAAACTTAGCCCCTTTTCTGTCTAAGTTTTTATAGGCATCGATGGTATCTACGATATAATCTACAGTTCTGTCAAACTCTTTGTAGGAGTCTGACTTATTTTTACAGATTTCCCACATCAAAAGCTTGACAACCTCTTCTCTGTGTTCTTTCATTTTTTCAACAAAAGTCTCCATACATCTCAAACGATCACCAACTTTCATTGTAGGCCATATTCCCTGACCTCTTTGGAATGCCGTCTCAGCTGCTTTAAGTGCTTCCATAGCAGTTTCAGTTTCCATATCGGGTATTGATCCCAATAAAGTAGGAACTCTCTCACCTGATTCATTTAGTGTTTTGATCGTTGAAAAAACATCTGTGGTATTACCCTTCCATGTTTTTAACTGACCATTGATTAAATATTGATCACATACATGAGGCTGAACGTGAAATTCTGTTGGAACTTCATTTAAATTTACTTTCATAGTTTTTCTTTTTCTTAGCTTTCTTTATATCAAAAATTGAAATAAATTTTCTTTTTCATTTAAATAGTCAAATTTGAAGTTATGGTTTTTCATTCGTTCTACCAAAAACGGCAAATCATCCTTTGTTTTTAATTCTATACCTACTACAGCTGGTGCAATACTTCTGTTACTTTTCTTTGAAAATTGAAAATGAGTAATATCCTCATTTGGACTTAAAACTTCGTTTACAAACTGCTTTAAAGCTCCGGCTCTTTGAGGGAAATCTATGATAAAATAATGCTTGCGTTTTGCATACAATAATGCGCGCTCTTTAATTTCAGGCATTCTCAAAATATCATTATTCCCTCCACATAACAATACACCCACTCTCTTTCCTTTTAGATTAACACCCACGAGATCGAGGGCTGCAATTGCGAGGGCACCTGCAGGCTCTGTTACAATTCCTTCTTTATTATAAAGGTCTAAAATAGTTTGGCATATTTTTCCTTCGGGTACAGAAATAATCGTTTCTAAATTCTCCATACATATCTGAAAAGGCAAAGCACCTACTTGACGAACTGCGGCTCCATCAACAAAATGATCCATCTTATCTAAGGAAATTCGTTCTCTTTTTTTCAAAGACTGTTTCATAGATTGCGCACCTTCAGGTTCTACACCTATGATTTTTGTATTAGGTGACAAAGATTTAAAAAC
>CAJJAB010000013.1 GCA_905181895.1 Flavobacteria bacterium MS024-2A
TGGGCCTCTCAATTAAAAAGGGCATCTGTCAAACGCATTCGTTAGATGGACTTCGCATCACTCTATTTGTCAAGTTGGCGACAAAACCTATTTCTTCTTTCACAATTCTTCTTTGTCAAAAGGAGTAACACATTTCAGATCTGTAAAAGTTGCTATAAGTAGTTCATTAGATGGCGTTACTATTCAAACAATAGATTCTTATCAAGTTTAGTTCAATTATTTTATGCTAAATTTATTAAAAAATGCAATTTAAATTATCAGGAGTTTTGAAGCGATTAGCATTACACAAGTGGCTTATGGTTATTCCTATACTCATCATATTTGCGAGTTGCGCGAATCCACGATCCAACAAACCATCACAAAAGTCCCCTAATATACTCTTTATTTTAGCTGATGATCAGAGATATGATGTCATTCACGCTCTGGGTAATAAAGAAATTATAACCCCAAATTTAGATGCGCTGATTTCGAGTGGCACAACATTTATTAATTCCTATATCATGGGGGCAATGAATGGAGCTGTTTGTGCACCCAGTAGAGCAATGCTCATTACTGGAAGAACACTTTTTGAAATCAATCCCTATTCAGGGGATCAACTCGATATGCCAGACATTTTAATTGCCGAGGCACTTTCAATGAATGATTACACAACTTTTCATACTGGCAAATGGCACAATGGTGAAAAAGCTTTCCTCAAGGGATTTGATCAGGGCTCTAAGATATTTTTTGGTGGAATGAGCGACCATTATCAAGTTCCAACAAAAGAATTAAATTATAAAAACCAACTTTCTGAGATTAAAATTGATTCCACTCACTCTTCTGAATTATTTGCTGTGGCTGCTGAAAAGTTTATTCGGGATTATGATGATTCAAACCCATTTTTTCTTCAGGTTTCCTTTACTGCCCCTCACGACCCCAGAAATATGCCTCAAGAATACTTAAAGTTATACGATACGATTGAAATTGATGTTCCAAAAAATTTTGCTACAATGCATCCTTTTGACAATGGAGAACTTGATATTAGAGATGAATGGTTAGCAGGTTATCCTAGGTCTCGAGACGAAATTAAAGCCAACATTGTGGCTTATTATGCAATGATAACTCACATGGATGAACAAATTGGAAATATTATTAAGACTCTTGATGAAAAAGGGCTTCGTGATAATACTATTATTGTATTTACTTCTGATAATGGACTTGCGGTAGGACAGCATGGTCTTATGGGAAAACAAAATTTATATGAGCATAGTATTAAGGTTCCCATGATTATTCAAGGGCCATCAATTCCAGTTGGGATGACCGATAGCCAAATGATTTATTCTATTGATCTTTTTCCAACTATTTGTGATTTAACTGGGACTGAAAAACCAAATTCGCTTGAGGGGATTAGTTTGGTTGATTCTTTTAACAAAACTAAAAAAACAGAAAGAACGAGTTTAGTATTTGCCTATAAAAACAGCCAACGTGCAATCCGAAAAGGAGAATTTAAATTGATTGAATATCTTGTTAATGATTTAAAAACAGGCCAGCTTTTCCACCTTCCCTCTGATCCCTGGGAGATGAAAAACCTTTATGGGGTTAAATCGTTCAAAGCCAAAAAAATTGAACTACAAAATGAATTACAACAAAAATTAACAAAATTAAATGATCAAGTGATATTGTCCAACGATGATTGGAATGTAGATCCCATTCCATCATGGATAAAAAAGGTGAGCCCTTCCACTATAAAAAGGCTGCGAAAGCTTGCTGAAAAAGATCGCGAGCTTAGGGGCTTTTCTGATCTATAGAATAAATTTAAACTTATGAGACTAGACTATTATATTTATTGCTGTTTTCTTTTCACAACATTTTCAATTATAGGGCAACAACAGCGAAATTTAGATGAAATACTTCCTACAAGACAAGTCCATTTGGATTTTCATACTTCTGAGCAAATTCCAAATATCGGTTCAGAATTTGATAAAAAGCAATTTCAGTCTGCCTTAATTGAGGGTAAAATTAATCAGGTAAATATCTTTAGCAAAGGACATCATGGTTACAGTTATTACCCAACAAAAATTGGCACTATGCATCCTAATTTAGATTTTGATCTTTTGGGCGCTCAACTTGAAGCCTGTCATGAAATCGGTGTGAAAGCTCCTTTTTATTTTACCATAGGGTGGAGTGTTCTAGATGCAGAACAACATCCAGAATGGGTAATGAAAGATCCAAATGGAGAGCCCCTGTCAATTAATATAGATTATAAAAATAAACCTGAAGATAAACGTCCACACTACAGTTGGGAGAGTTTAGATCCGACTCCAGGAGGACCTTATCACGCTTATATTTTAAAGAATGTTGAAGAAATATGTGAGCGCTATGAAAATTTAGATGGTTTTTGGTTTGATATTTATCATATCAAACACGCTAGTTTTACAGACTATTCTAAAGTTCGCATGTTAGCTCAAGGAATTGACTTAACTGATACCGATGCTGTTGAGAAAAGTTATGCCTTGGCACTTAAATTACACATGAAAGAATTGAGGACTCTTGTAAATTCCTATCACCCAGAAGCGACAGTATTTTTTAATCAGGCAACTCATATTACCAAAAAACCAATTTTCCAAGAGGCGCTTTATAAAATGAATACACATGCAGAACTGGAAGATTTACCAACAACATGGGGAGGTTATGATAAATTGCCCCTTGAAGCTAAATTTCATTTAGGAAAAAACACACCCGTTGTTGCTATGAGTGGAAAATTTCATAAAGCTTGGGGGGAATTTGGAGGATTTAAACATGCTGATGCAATAAAATTTGAGGCCGCTACAATGATTTCATTTGGAGCTTCATGCAATTTTGGTGATCAATTGCATCCTGAAGGTTTAATGGATATGGAAACCTATCGTAATATTGGAGAGGCCTACACTTATGTTGAAAAGATAGAGGACTATGGTCCTGGGGGGAAACCTATTTCTAATTTAGGTGTTTGGTTGAGTCTTATTCCAAATTCTGATTATGGAATTGTAAAAATGCTATTGCAGCTGCATCGTGATTTTGTTGTAGCTGACCATAGTAATTTGGATGATTTAGATTTAATTGTATTACCCAGTCAAAAAACACTAAGTATATCAGATGCAGAACGTCTCCAGAAATGGGTTTCAGAAGGGGGAAAATTAATTGTATTTGAAAAAGGCGCAATGTTAATG
>CAJJAB010000014.1 GCA_905181895.1 Flavobacteria bacterium MS024-2A
TAACCACTACCTTTTTAGCGTCAACATCATCAAAAATGCGAATCTCAGATTTTCGTTCCTTGTCCCCACCATAGGTTTTTTTAAGATGAGTAAAGTATCGAATCGCATAATCAATAAGATGTGCTAAATTATTTTTTACTTCAGCGATGTCAGCTTCTAACACTTGAATTTTTTGCTGTGCCTTATCTAGGTCAAACTTTGATATTCTTTTAATACGTATTTCGGTAAGCCGAACGATATCCTCCTCTATAATGGCGCGTTTTAAATTCCCAATATGAGGTTTTAATCCTAAATTAATAAAAGTAAGTACTTCTTCCCAAGTGGACGCTTCTTCAATATCACGATAGATTTTATTTTCTATAAAAATACGCTCCAAAGAGGCATAATGCCATTGATTTTCATGATCTAATAATTGAACATCAAGCTCAAGTTTTAGTAATTGAACAGTATGATCAGTTGATATTTTCAACATTTCAGTAACCCCCATAAAATGAGGCTTATTATCTATAATTAAACATCCTAGTGGTGAAATAGAAGTTTCACATGCGGTAAAAGCATAAAGCGCATCAATTGTTTTGTCTGGAGAAATATCAGGGGGTAGATGCACTAAAATTTCAACTTCTGAAGAGGTATTATCTTCAATTTTCTTAATTTTAATTTTTCCTTTTTCATTTGCTTTCAAAACACTATCAATTAGGCTTGATGTATTAGTGCTGAAAGGGATTTCATTAATCACTAAAGTGTTTTTATCTTGTTGAGCAATTTTTGCTCTAACACGAATCTTTCCTCCTCTTAGTCCGTCATTATAATTCTGAACATCAATAATACCCCCTGTCTGAAAATCAGGGTAGATATTTATTTTTTTACCTTTTAAATGTTGGATACTAGCTTGTAATAGTTCATTAAAATTGTGTGGAAGTATTTTGGTTGAAAGCCCCACTGCAATTCCCTCAGCACCTTGTACTAATAATAATGGGAATTTTACGGGCAAATGAATAGGTTCGTTTTTTCTTCCATCATAAGAGAGCTGCCATTCGGTAACTTTTGGACTAAAAACAACTTCAAGGGCGAATTTAGATAACCTAGCCTCGATATATCGGGAGGCGGCCGCGCTATCTCCGGTGAGAATATTTCCCCAATTACCTTGCATGTCAATGAGTAATTCTTTTTGTCCTACTTGAACCATGGCATCAGCAATGCTAGCATCCCCATGAGGATGGTATTGCATGGTATGTCCCACAATATTAGCAACTTTATTGTAGCGGCCATCATCTAAGTCCTTCATAGAATGAAGGATCCGCCTTTGCACAGGTTTTAACCCATCTTCTATAGCAGGAACAGCACGTTCAAGAATTACATAGGAGGCGTAATCTAAAAACCAATCTTTGTACATACCAGTAACTTTTACAAGCGAATCGTTGGAGGCATCTTCAGGAAAAGTTTGATCAATGATTTTATCCATAATAAATGCTAAAATAATATATCAACAGATGAATTGATACGAATTAGTCTTGAAGAAATTAACAAATTTTAGTTGAGAAGTAATTTCTGCTACGATTATTTTTATAAATAAAAAAATTAGGGCAAATCTACTGATCTTCCACAAAATTCATTTCTACTTTAAGATTTTCTATGATGAATTTCTGGCGGTCAGGAGTATTTTTCCCCATATAAAACTCCAGTAATTGCTCTGTTGTAATACTTCTATCCATCATTACGGGATCCAAACGAATATCCTCGCCAATAAAAAACTTAAATTCATCAGGAGAAATCTCACCTAAACCTTTGAAACGTGTGATTTCAGGTTTTCCACTTAATTTAGCAACAGCACTCCTTCGCTCTTGTTCACTATAGCAATAAAAGGTTTGTTTTTTATCCCGAACTCTAAAAAGAGGAGTTTGAAGAATATATAAATGTCCTTCTTTTATTAATTCAGGAAAAAATTGAAGGAAAAATGTGATTAATAATAATCGAATATGCATCCCATCTACATCGGCATCAGTCGCGATGACAATATTATTATAGCGCAAACTTTCAAGGCTATCTTCAATGTTTAGTGCTGCCTGTAATAAATTAAATTCTTCATTTTCATAAACAATTTTTTTAGACATCCCATAACTATTCAAGGGCTTACCTCTAAGGCTAAAAACCGCTTGAGTATTTACATCTCGTGATTTTGTAATGGAACCACTTGCAGAATCTCCCTCAGTAATAAACAAGGTGGAATCCAGTCGGCGATCTTTTTTCAGATCAGGTAAATGGACTCTACAGTCTCTTAATTTTTTGTTATGCAAGTTGGCTTTCTTTGCTCGCTCACGAGCTAGCTTTCGTATACCTGATAAATCTTTACGCTCACGTTCTGCCTGGATTATTTTGCGCTGTATAGCATCAGCTACATTAGTGTTTTTGTGTAAGAAATTATCTAAATGAGTACTTAAAAAATCTATAATATAACTACGTACAGAGGGCATTTTCTCTCCCATCTCTGTAGACCCCAATTTTGTTTTGGTCTGTGATTCAAAAATGGGTTCCATCACTTTGATGCTAATCGCAGATATAATTGACTTTCTAATATCAGAAGCCTCATAATTTTTTCCAAAATGATCCCTAACAGTTTTTACTAATCCTTCTCTAAAAGCGGCTTGATGTGTTCCTCCCTGGGTGGTGTGTTGTCCATTAACAAAGGAATGATACTCTTCACTATATTGGGTTTTACTGTGGGTTAATGCAATCTCTATGTCCTCTCCTTTTAAATGAATAATAGAATATGAAAGATCATTTTCATTTGTCTGATCGGATAATAAATCTAGGAGTCCGTTTTCTGAAATAAACTTCTCTCCATTTAGTTCAATAGTTAATCCTGGATTTAGATATACATAATATTTAATCATGCGCTCTACATACTCTAAACGATATTTATAATTTTTAAAGATGGCAACATCGGGAACAAAAATAACCTTAGTTCCTCTTCTCCTTGAGCTTGTTTCAGCTGGAAGATCTAGGCTTAAATTACCCAATTCAAAAGAAGCTGTCTTGGATTGTTTTTCCCGGTTTGATTGAACCACAAAAGAGGAAGAAAGTGCATTAACAGCTTTTGTACCAACACCGTTAAGCCCTACTGACTTCTTGAAGGCTCTTGAATCATATTTCCCGCCGGTATTCATTTTAGAAACTACATCTACTACTTTTCCTAATGGAATGCCCCTACCATAGTCTCGAACAGTAACTTGATTCTCTTTGATTGTTATCTCAATCGTCTTACCTGCCCCCATGACAAATTCATCTACACAGTTATCTAGAACTTCTTTTAATAATATATAGATACCATCATCTGGAGAAGAGCCATCTCCTAATTTTCCAATGTACATTCCCGGACGCATACGGATGTGTTCTTTCCAGTCTAGGGAGCGGATATTTTCTTCGGTATAAGCAGTTTGATTTTCCATTGAATAGAAAGCTAAGATAACTATTGATATGTGAAGGCTGATTCCTTTATTGACTAAGAAATCAACAATTTTATTTTTATTATTGTTAAAAAGTTATTTTACTGTCTTTATATTTGCTAATCGAAAAGAGAGGTAATGTTTTTTATATATTTAAACATTATTGAAATTATATTAAATAAAAAATGAGAAATAATTTAATAGAAAACACAACAGGTCCATTTATTCATAGCGTCTATTTTTGGCTTAAAAATCCAAATAAAAAGGAAGATATTACTAAATTTGAAGTTGCAATAAAAAAAATGATAAACACAAATTTACAAGCAATTTCATACCATTTAGGAATACCTGCAGCTTCTGAAGAGCGTGCTGTCGTTGATAATTCTTTTGATTATTTTTATATGATGATTTTTCCAGACTTGGAAAATCATAATACATACCAAACAGATCCAACACACTTGCTTTTTATTGAGGAGGCATCCCATTTATGGGAACGTGTGGTAATTTATGATTCTATTTCAAAAGCAGTATAGAAATTTAATTTTTAGATAAAAGATTCTGTTCTTGTCTAAAATTATCAATAGCTACAAAATAATCAGGATCTTCAAGTACGTTAACTTCATAAATTTTATCTGCGCGTTTTATAAGTTTAACACAATCTGAGGAAAGGTGTCTTAGGTGAATGTTTTTTCCGCTTTTGAGATAACGCTCAGTCAATTTATTAATGCATTCAATAGCCGATTGATCTACGATACGAGAATCTTTAAAATCAATAACAACTTCATCTGGATCGTTTTTTATATCGAATTTACTATTGAAAAGTTCAATACAACCAAAAAACAAGGGGCCGTATATTTCGTAATGCTTAACTCCATGGTTATCAATATATTTTCTAGCACGGATCCGTTTTGCATTCTCCCAAGCAAAGACCAATGAAGAAATAATTACTCCGGATAAAACTGCAATTGCTAAATCAAAAAATACAGTAATTATGGTGACTAAAATAATCACAATCATATCGGTGTTTGGAACCTTATTCCAGACTTTAAAAGTACTCCATGCAAATGTACCCAAAACAACCATAAACATTACTCCAACAAGAGCTGCAATGGGAACTTGTTCTATATAATTAGAACCAAATAAAATAAAGAATAATAGGGCTAAAGCTGCCGTAATTCCAGAAAGACGTCCTCTTCCTCCAGACTTAATGTTAATAATACTCTGACCAATCATAGCACATCCTCCCATTCCACCAAAAAAACCATTGAGAATATTTCCTGCTCCTTGCGCAATACATTCTCTATTACCGCTTCCATGAGTGTCTGTGAGTTCGTCAATAAGGTTGAGTGTCATTAGCGATTCAATCAGTCCAATAGCAGCTAAAATAAAAGCATAGGGTGCTATAAAAAATAAAGTTTCAAGTGAGAACGAAACAATTGGAATTTGAAAGCTAGGTAAACCTGCTTTAATTCCCTCTCCCCCATTGGCAACAATAAATGATTTTACGGTCTCTGTTTCTAAATCTCCTAAAATAACAACAAGTGAGACGATAACAATACCAGTTAATGCTGCTGGTACTTTTTTAGTTACTAGAGGTAATAATACCATGATTAACATGGTTATAACCACCAAACCTAACATAATCAAAAGTGAACTTCCTGATAACCATTCACCATTCTTTTTGAACATACCTAATTGTGAAATAAAAATGACAATAGCCAAACCATTTACAAAGCCCATCATAACTGAATGTGGAATCATACGTACAAATTTTCCAAGCTTTAAAACTCCAGCGAAAACTTGAATTGTTCCGGCCAATAGTAAAGTTATAAAAAGATATTGCAAGCCTGCAGTATCAATTCCGCCAAGATTATTTCCTTGACTAACTAAACTAACCATAACAACTGCCATAGCACCTGTAGCTCCCGAAATCATTCCAGGGCGACCACCGAAAATAGCGGTAACTAATCCCATCATGAATGCTCCATAAAGACCAACAATTGGGGATATTCCAGCCACAAAGGCAAAGGCTACGGCTTCTGGCACAAGTGCTAAGGATACAGTAATTCCAGATAAAAGATCATTTTTAATACTCCCGCCATTGGTTCGATCTATAAGTTGAATAGGTTTCAAAGGATTTTTTTTAATAAGGGGCAAAAATAGGCTTATTCCATGCAATAGCTCCTTAAGAATGAATTGAATTTAAATTTTTCTCCTGATGGTTTGTTGAATCAGGTATTAAAGAACAATCCTATCCAATAAGTTAGGAGAACTAATATGCCTAAAAAAATAAATGAAATATAAAACTTATCTAATTCAATTAACCAATCTGATAAAAGGAATTGAAAAACTACAAATTCAATTCGTTTTAAATTTTTTTGTCTGGATTTATACTCAATGTAATCCATTACAAACTCATTAAAATAATAATTGTCATGAAAATATAACTGTAAAAAGAAGGTTATCTAGATTAGGATAAACAAGCCACAGAAGAAAAAGAAGAAGAACGCCGGCCAATTTCTTTAATAAATCCCATTAAAAAAAGTATGTGATCTATTAAAAATGAAACTAATCAAAATAAAAAAAACATGATTAAGCGAGAAAATATCTCCAATAAAATAAAAGAATAATCCAATACGAATTGGGTTTGAATAGATGCTATTACGCTCAAATCTTTGCATAAATGCTAGAAATATAACTATTGACGATGTCAGCGGTTTAAAAAGGTGAAATAAGGCTTTATAACCAAATAAAAAGCAGTTATGGACATAAAGGCTGAGACTAAAATTATATATTTAAGTAGCTTCTTATTCATTATTAATTAAGGGTACCATTTATACATTAAACCTAAAGTGCATTACATCCCCGTCCTTAACAATATAATCTTTCCCTTCCACACGCATTTTACCAGCTTCCTTAACCTTTGCTTCTGATCCAAAACTCTCGTAGTCACCATAGCTTATTACCTCAGCGCGAATAAAACCTTTTTCAAAATCGGTATGAATTACACCTGCTGCTTGTGGAGCTGATGCTCCAATGGGAAAAGTCCAAGCACGAACTTCTTTTTTTCCAGCTGTAAAGTAAGTTTGTTGGTTTAGCAATGCATAGGCGTTTCTAATCAATTTTGCAGCTCCAGCCTCTTCCAAACCTAAATCTTCAAGGAAAAGTTGACGCTCATCAAAAGTTTCCAATTCATTTATATCAGCCTCTATATTTACTGCAAGAATCAACAACCCAGCATGTTCATCCTTAACTAATTCTTTTACAAGATCTACGTATGCATTCCCTGATTTGGCCGAACTTTCATCTACATTACAAATATAAAGTACAGGCTTGTCTGTAATTAACTGAAGGGGTTTTATGAACACCTTTCTATCCTCATCTTTCATTTTAATACTCCGAACATTTTTTGAAGCCTCTAATTCATTTTTTAAAAAATCTAAAATTGTCTTCTCCTTTATAGCTTCTTTATTACCAGTTCGTGCAGCACGATTTACCTTTTCTAATTTTTTCTCAACTGTTTCTAAATCCTTTAACTGTAACTCAATATCGATAGTTTCTTTATCTCGAACTGGATCAACTGAAGTGTCAACATGAACAATATTGTCATTATCAAAACAGCGTAAAACATGAAGAATAGCATCCGTTTCTCTTATATTGGCTAAAAATTGATTTCCTAATCCTTCTCCTTTACTTGCCCCTTTTACCAGTCCGGCAATATCAACAATCTCTACTGTGGCTGGTAAAACGCGCTCTGGCTTAACCAGGCTTTCGAGCTTTTCAAGACGTGAATCAGGTACATTTACTATCCCTATATTTGGCTCAATGGTACAAAAAGGGAAATTTGCACTTTGTGCTTTTGCATTAGACAAACAATTAAAAAGGGTTGATTTTCCAACATTGGGTAGGCCCACAATTCCTGCTTTCATGAAATATATTTTTGGCAAAAATAAACTTTCTTTTGGCTTTCACATTTTCTTTCCTAAATTATGACGTAATTTTTTAATTAATTTTTAAATAATAACAAAAAAATACTTAATGATCCATGCCGATGACTCTGGGTTGTCTTGGTCTGAAAATAAAGCAACCCAGCAAGGAATGCTTTATGGTAGTATAAATTCTACAAGTCTCATGGTGCCATGTCCTTGGTTTTTTGAAATGGCAAAATTTGCTATTAAAAACCCGAAATTGGATTTTGGCATACATCTCACCTTGACCGGAGAATGGAAAAACTATCCCTTTCGACCTATCACTCCAGTTAATCGAATTCCTTCTTTGGTTGATAAAAACGGTTATTTCTTGCCCAAACGTCAACATATTCGTGATCATGCAGTTTTAAAAGAAGTTCGATTAGAATTAATTAATCAAATTGAATTTGCTCTTTCCTTAGGTGTAAAACCGAGTCATTTAGACTCCCATATGTACACACTTGGATTACGTCAGGATTTGCTGGATTTATATCAAGAATTAGGAGAAAAATACAGAGTCCCAATTATACTCAGTAAAAAACTAATATCCTATACAGGAGAATCTCCAGCCCAATTCAATCTGCCTGACAAAAAATGTTTTGAATCACTATTTATGGTCTCAATGGAACAATTTAAAAACGAGGGTAACATTGCTTTTTATAATAAAACCTTGGATAATTTAACTGATGGTCTTTCAATTCTAATAATTCATCCAGCTTTAGAAAGTGATGAAATGAATCAAATTACAATTGATCATCCCAATTTTGGAGCTTTATGGCGTGCTGATGATTCTGCCTATTTTAACAGTGAAGCATGTAAGCAAATGTTAAAAAAAAACAATATTGAATTAGTAAATTTTAAAAGCCCAATCACTCTTAGTCTTCTGGGTGCATAAAGCGTTGTTTCCCTAATAAAATTTCTTCTGACTCAACATGATTGTCATCAGGCACACAACAGTCTACCGGACAAACTGCAGCACATTGGGGCTCATCATGAAACCCTTTACATTCAGTGCATTTGTCAGGAACTATATAGTAATATTCATTAGAAACAGGCTCTTGAAATATAGCAGCATTAACCTCATTTCCATTGGTTAAAACGACATCACCTTTTAAGGAAGTACCATCTTGGTATCTCCAATCCTCAGCTCCTTCATAAATAGCAGTGTTTGGACACTCAGGTTCACAAGCACCACAATTAATGCACTCATCTGTAATGATTATAGCCATAATAAATTGTTCCTTACATTTGTACAAAAATAAGACCTTAAAAGTTCCTAAACAAGTAAATGAAAATAAACTCAAAACGCGCTGACGCCCTTATAAAATTAGGTGTTCATTTGTTAAATTTTGATTTTAAGGGTGAGGTATATATCGCTTTACAAAAACAAGTGCAACTAGCCATTTTCAATAATAGTTGGTTTACAAAGAAATCAATAGAGGAAACATTCTTAAGTTGGGGAACCGCTCTTTCTGAAGATAATATTACACAATGGCTTAAACCCTACTCTTTTTCCGAATCATTACAGTCAAAAACTATTGCATTAATCCTTGCAGGGAACATTCCAATGGTGGGATTTCATGATTTAATCTGTGTATGGTTAAGTGGGCACAATGCTCTCGTGAAATGTGCTTCTAAAGATTTGTTTCTTTTACCTTATATGACTTCATTTTTGGAAGTTGAAGCAGGTTATAAAAAGTTTATTTTTACAGATAAAAAATTAGAAAATTTTGATGCGGTCATTGCTACAGGATCTAATAACGCTGGGCGTTATTTTGATCACTATTTTTCTAGCTTTCCCAATATTATCAGAAAGAATAGAAATGGAATTGCCGTTTTAGATGGAACTGAGTTAGAAGAAGAATTAAAGGGATTAGGTAAAGATATTCTTCAATATTTTGGATTAGGATGTCGAAATGTCACAAAACTCTACCTTCCTAAAGGCTATGATCTAAATTTGATTTTTGGTGGACTATTTAATCTAAGTGAAGTGATAAACCATGCTAAATATGGCAATAATTATGATTATAACAAAGCCGTTTGGTTGATGAGCGAATTTGACTTTTTAGAAAACGGATTTTTTATGCTTAAAGAAGATTCAAGCTTTAGTGCCCCTATTTCTTGTGCTTATTATTCATATTATGAAAATATAGAAAAAGTTAATCAAGAAATTAAAAAACAAAAAGATTATATT
>CAJJAB010000015.1 GCA_905181895.1 Flavobacteria bacterium MS024-2A
AAAAAATGAATTTCTTTTGATATCATCAGCAATAGTTGGACCTACCTTAATGGATGACATAATACCAACTTGTTTTTCATCGGAACCGTTTACAAAGTCATCATAATTTAAATTATCAGGAAGATGATTTTTTAGTGCAGAAAAAAGCATTTGCTGTATTTCTGAATCTAACTCAGAACCTTCAACATTTACTTTATAGTTTGTAGTAATCTTCAATTGGTTTTCTGATCCAAAAGTTTTTGCTTCAGCACTTCCAAAAACAGCAACAAGATCCGATTGGATTTGACTTTGATTAACATTATTTTCGAATCTAACTGTGTAGGATCTTCCCCCAACAAAATCTACACCCTGATTTAAACCATTAGTAAAAAGTGAAAAAACACCTATTGTTAATAAAGAAAAAGAAAACATATAAGCAATTTTTCTTTTCTCTAAAAAAGTTATAGTTAAATTTTTAAATAAATTTTTGGTTGTTTTAGTAGAAAAATCTAAACTTTTCCCTTTCGAAATTCTTGCATCAACTAACATTCTCGTAATAAATATTGCTGTAAATAAAGAGGTAGCAATACCGATTAAAAGAGTTGTGGCAAAACCTTTAATTGGACCTGAACCGAAAATAAATAATATAAGGGCTGTTAAACCTGTAGTTATATTTGCATCCAGAATTGAAGATAAAGCATTACTAAAACCATCATTCACAGCTTGCTTTTGACCTTTACCTTTTATCAGTTCCTCTCTTATTCTTTCAAATATTAAAACATTAGCATCAACAGACATTCCAATAGTTAATACTATTCCAGCTATTCCAGGCAAAGTAAGAACAGCTCCTAATCCTGCTAAAATTCCAAATATTAACACAATATTTAAAATCAATGCTGCATCAGCATAAATACCGGCTCTTCCGTAATAAAATGTCATCCATAAAAGAACTAAAAATAGTGCAATTGCAAACGAATTCACTCCTCTTTTAATTGACTCTTGTCCAAGTGAAGGACCTACAATTTCTGATTGAATTATTTCAGCAGATGCTGGTAATTTTCCTGCCCTTAAGACATTCGCTAAATCGATAGCTTCGTTTAAAGTAAATTGACCTGAAATTTCAGATCTTCCGCCAGAAATAGCTCCTTTTGACACACCAGGTGCAGAATAAACTATTTCATCTAATACGATAGCAATATTACTTTTATTTTTGTAGGCGTTACCTGTCATTTCTTCCCACTTCCTAGCACCTTTTCCATTCATCTGCATTGATACAGAGGGAGATCCAACTTGATCATAACTTTGACTTGCGTCTACCACCACACTTCCGCTTAGAGGGGGCTGATCATCTCTATTTGATTGTATTGCATATAAATCAACTATTTTGGAATTCGCATCAGGTTTTCCAAATAAAAACTTAGTAAACCTTTTTTCAGAAGAAAGCAACTGTCTAACTTCTGGTAAAGACAAGTATTGTTCAATCTTTTTTTGATCTTTTACATAAAATTGTGCTATAACTGGTCCACCTTGAAAACCTGTCCCAACTATGAAATCAAAAAGAGGGTTTTTATCAGACGATTTTATTGAATCGTTTGCTTCAACATCAGCTAATAAATCATCTATTTTTGAAGTTTCATTTTCAATATTTTTTTCATCTTCATCAGTTAAAATTTCTTTTAAAACATTATTTGCTTCAGACAGAAAATTTAAGAATGAATCATTTTTTTCAGTAACCCAAAACTCTAATTGAGCTGTACTTTGTAATAAGTTTTTTACTCTTGCTACATCCTTTGCGCCAGGAAGTTCAACTAATATCCTTCCTGAATTGCCAAGTCTTTGAATATTAGGTTGAGTAACTCCAAATTTATCAATCCTTTTTCTTAAAACTTCAAATGCTGAAACAATTGATTCATCAATTTTTTGTTTAATAATTGGCTTAACTTCATCATCGGTCATTTCAAAATTAACTACATCACTCAGCGATCTATTAGCAAAAATATCGGGAGATGCTAAACTAGAATTTCCCTTGTTTTTGTCAAATGATATAAAAAAAGACTCTAAATAAGTATCGTTTGAATCCTTTTGCAGTTCATCAGCAGCATTTAATGCGTTATTAAAAACTGGATCTTTAGAATTTTCTGCTAATCCTAATAATATATCCTTTACAGATACTTGTAAAATAACATTTATTCCACCCTTTAAATCTAAACCTTTATTTAACTCTTTTGATTTTGCATCTTTGTAAGATGTAAAACCTAGAATTTTTTGGTCAGCAATTGAATCCAAATAATTAACATATTTCTCTTGTCTTTTATCTATAAAGTTGGCTTCATTTTCAGAAACAGAATTAATCGAATATTCCTGGGCGTTGTTCTCAACCCCAGAGCTTATAAAAGTAAATGAAATTTGATATAAGCTTACTAAGCCAAAACAAAAAGCAAAAAACTTTATGAGTCCATTATTTTGCATAAAATTAAATTTAAGAAAATTTGTTTTTTAAAACCAGCAAATATATGATTTCCTAAAAGATAAAGCAATTAATAATACAGGTTAAGATAAGTGACTTTATAAATTAATTTTCTTTTAATGCCAAGTTCATTCTTCTAACAGCTTCAGCACTTTGACTAAATTTCATCATTTCTTGATCATTTAAATCTAGATTAATAATTTTTTCACAACCATTTTTACCAATTATACAAGGAACACCAATGCATATATCGTCCTGGTTATATTCTCCGTCCAGAAAAACTGAACAAGGAATAATTCTTTTTTGATCGTTAAGTATAGAATTAACCAAATAAGCTACTGAAGCACCTGGTGCATACCAAGCTGAAGTACCTAATAATTTAGTTAAAGTAGCACCACCAACCATTGTATCTTGAGCTACTTTTTGAAGCTTTTCATTAGAAATTAAATTTAAAATAGGTATTCCATTATAACTAGCTAATCTTGTCAGTGGAATCATTGTTGTGTCTCCATGACCACCAATAACCATACCGTGAATATCATTAGCAGGTCTACCTAATGCTAAAGATAAATAAGTCTTGAACCGTGAACTGTCTAAAGCGCCTCCCATTCCAATAACTCTATTTTTAGTTAAACCTGTAGAATTCAATGTTAGATAAGTCATAGTATCCATTGGATTTGAAACTACAACAATAATTGCATTGCTTGAGTACTTCAATGCGTTTTGCGAAACATCCTTGACTATTCCAGCATTTATACCAATTAATTCTTCTCTAGTCATACCAGGCTTTCTTGGAATTCCAGATGTAATAACTACTACATCGCTATTAGCAGTAAGTGAATAATCTCCAGTGGTTCCAGTAATTTTAGTTCCAAAACCTAATGTTGTTGCAGTTTGCATCATATCCAATGCTTTACCCTCAGCAAAACCATCTTTTATATCAAGGAGAACTACTTCACTTGCTATGGATTGAGATGCTATTACATCTGCGCAAGTTGAACCAACGTTCCCAGCTCCTACTATTGTTACCTTCATTTGTCTATTGATTTATATTAAACATCAATGTTTGCATAAGTTGCATTTTTCTCGATAAATTCTCTTCTTGGCGGGACCTCATCACCCATCAGCATAGTAAAAACACGATCTGCTTCTACTGCGTTTGTTATCGTTACTTTTCTAAAAGTTCTAAACTCAGGATTCATGGTTGTTTCCCACAACTGAATAGCATTCATTTCTCCAAGTCCTTTGTATCTTTGGATAGTTGCACCTTGTCCAAAATCTTCTAAAAAATTATCTCGTTCTTCATCATTCCATGCATATTGTTTTTTCGCTCCTCTTTTTACAAGATAAAGAGGTGGAGTTGCTATATATATGTTTCCATTGACTATTAATTCTTTCATATACCTGAAGAAAAAGGTCAAAATCAAGGTAGCAATGTGACTTCCATCAACATCAGCATCACACATTATAACCACTTTATGGTATCTAAGTTTTTCTAAATTTAGAGCTTTACTGTCCTCTTCGGTTCCGATAGTTACACCTAATGCAGTATAAATATTAATGATTTCCTGATTTTCAAAAACCCTATGTTGCATCGCTTTTTCTACATTTAAAATCTTTCCTCTAAGAGGTAAAATAGCTTGAAAATTTCTATCTCTTCCCTGTTTGGCGGTTCCACCTGCAGAATCACCCTCAACTAAAAACACTTCACATAGTTCAGGGTTTTGCTCCGAACAATCAGACAATTTTCCAGGCAAACCTCCACCACTCATCACAGTCTTTCTTTGAACCATTTCTCTAGCCTTTCTAGCGGCATGTCTAGCTTGGGCGGCTAAAATAACTTTATCAACAATAATTTTAGCATCATTAGGATTTTCCTCCAAGTAATTTTCAAGCATTTCAGAAACAGCTTGAGAAACTGCAGAATTAACCTCTCTGTTTCCTAATTTAGTTTTAGTCTGTCCTTCAAATTGTGGTTCAGCAACTTTAACTGAAACTATTGCGGTAAGCCCCTCTCTAAAATCATCTCCTGCTATCTCAAACTTCAACTTATCTAACATTCCTGACGAATCTGCATATTTTTTTAGAGTAGACGTAAGACCTCTTCTAAAACCTGCTAAATGAGTACCTCCTTCATGAGTGTTTATGTTATTGACATAAGAATGTAAATTTTCAGAATAAGAAGTATTGTATATCATTGCTACTTCAACAGGAATATTATTTTTTTCTCCTTCCATTGAAATTACATCCGATGTGAGAGGCTCTCTATTTTCATCCAAAAAACGAATAAATTCTTTTAAACCTTCTTTCGATTTAAAAACTTCAGAAACAAACTCCCCTTCAACTTTTTTTCTTTTATCAGTAACTGAAAGAGTTAACCCCTTGTTTAAAAAAGATAATTCTCGTAACCTATTGGATAAAGTTTCATAACTATAATCCAATATTTCTTTAAAAATGGATTTATCTGGCTTAAAGGTAACTTCAGTCCCTGTTTTATCTGAGTTTCCATCAGTTTTTACTGGGTATAGTGCCTTGCCTTTTTCATACTCTTGAATCCATATCTTACCATCTCTAAAAACTTTAGCAGTTAAATGGTCGGATAATGCATTAACTACAGATACTCCTACCCCATGTAATCCACCAGAAACCTTATAAGAATCTTTATCAAATTTTCCACCTGCACCAATCTTAGTCATTACAACTTCTAGCGCTGAAACTCCTTCTTTTTTATGTATTCCAACTGGAATTCCTCTACCATTATCCTCAACAGTAATTGAATTATCTTCGTTTATAAATGTTTTTATTTCAGTACAATGACCGGCCAT
>CAJJAB010000016.1 GCA_905181895.1 Flavobacteria bacterium MS024-2A
AATCAAAACAGCCATTGTTTTAAACTGATTTAAATTCTCTTTTGAAACAAAAGCTAAAGACTTTAACTTCTTTTTTAGTTTATAACCAATAACAAAATCAGATAAAAATTTAACCATAATGTACATGCAATATTAAATAAACAATTAGATGACGCATAAAAATTAAATGTTTTATGTTTTTTTTTAGAAAAATGTTATAGGTGTAACAATCAAAAAGGTTTTTGCCTAATGGTATTGTAAGATTTCTCATCTAAAATAGTCACACCAAGCTTTTCGGCTTTTTCTTTTTTTGATGGGCCCATCCCTTCACCTGCAACTAGATAATCTGTTTTTGCTGAAATGGAACTGGTAATTTTACCTCCAAAATACTCTATTTCAGCTTTCAACTCCTCTCTTGAGAAATTTTCAAAAACTCCCGAAACTACAAATTTTTTCTCCACAAAAGCATGGTGTAAGTCTTGTTTTGTCTTTATTACCTCCATTTGAAGTCCAAAATCTTTCAAAGCTTGAATTTGTTCTTTATTTTGTTCAGATGCAAAATAATCTACTACACTTTGAGCAATACGATTCCCTATTTCTTCTGTTTTAATTAATGACTCAAAGCTTACTCCCGCTAAACTTTCTATAGATTTAAATTCTTTCGCTAACTTCTTTGCAACAGTCTCTCCAACAAATCGAATTCCTAGACCAAACAGAACTTTAGCAAAAGGTTTTGCTTTTGATTTTTCAATTCCTTCAAGTAAATTAGCTACTGACTTTTGAGCCATTCGTTCGATAGGTAAAATCTGTTCAGGACTCAAGCGATACAGATCGGAAATACTATTTAACAATCCTTCTTTGTGAAGAAGGCTTACGGTCTCACCTCCTAAGCCTTCAATATCCATGGCTTTACGTCCAATAAAATGGAGAATTTTTCCAATTTTTTGAGGAGGACAACCTAATTCATTTATACAATAATGCTGTGCCTCCCCTTCTTCTCTTTTCAAAGGAGTAAAACACTTGGGACAATTTTCAATAAATACAACTCGATCTTCAAAGGCACCACGCTTTTTCTCATCTACTCCAGTGATTTTGGGAATTATTTCTCCCCCTTTTTCTACACAAACTGTATCTCCAATTCTTATGTCTAATTTTTTAATTTGATCAGCATTATGCAAAGAAGCTCTTTTTACCTTAGTTCCAGAAATCAAAACTGGTTCTAATTCTGCCACTGGAGTAATTGCTCCTGTCCTACCTACTTGATATTGCAATCCATTCAGACGTGTGAAGGCTTGTTCAGCTTTATATTTATAAGCCATTGCCCATCGCGGTGCTTTAGCTGTAAATCCTAATTCTTCTTGCTGAAAGAAACTATTAACTTTAATAACAATACCGTCAATTTCATAAGGAAGTGATTTTCGTTTGACTTCCCAAGAGGTTATATAATCAAAAACATCATCAATGGAGTTAACCAGTTCGGCAGATTCTGGAACTTTAAAACCCCACATTCTTGCTTTTTGTAAGGCCTCAAATTGTGAGCTCACCGGTAAGCTTTCTCCTGCCAAAGAATATAAAAAACAACTAAGTGGTCTGGCTGCTACCAGTTGGCTATCTTGAAGTTTTAAACTTCCAGAAGCAGTGTTTCTGGGGTTTCGATATAGAGGTTCTCCTAACGCTGCTCTTTTCTGGTTAATTTCATTGAACCCTTTCCAAGGCAAAAGTATTTCACCTCTGATTTCAAAAAATGCTGGAAAATCATTTTTAAGTTTCAGTGGGATGGTTTTGATTGTTTTTACATTGGTAATAATATTATCTCCTTGCACCCCATCACCTCTAGTTACAGCTTGTATTAAATTCCCATTCTCATAGGTTAAACTAATCGAAGCCCCATCAAATTTCAATTCGCAGCTATATTCAATCTGAACGTCCTCTCCAAGAATTTTTTTAAGACGTTCCTCCCACTGAATTAACTCATCCTTAGAATACGTGTTTGACAAAGAATACATTGGATATTTGTGAGGAACTGTTTGAAAAGATTTTGTAATCCCGCCACCTACTCGCTGAGTTGGTGAATTAGAATCATAATAAGTTGGATGTTTTTCCTCTAAATATTGTAAGTTTTTTAATAATTGATCAAACTCGTAATCAGAAATAGTTGGACTATCAAGAGTATAATACTGGTGATTATGATCATGTAATTTTTGGCGTAATGCTTTAATTTGATTTTCGATTTCTTCCATATTACTTTTTTTGAACACGTAACATTCGAACTTTCCCGAAAATATCTTCCCGCTTTTCAAAAGAGTAAATATTAAACGACAAAATAAGACTTTTCATCTCTGACAAAAAACGAGGATTAATTTCAAAATAAATAAATCCTCCGGAAAATAGGTGAACTAATGCATACTCAAGAATTGAGCGATAAAAAATAAGAGGATCATTTTCAGGTACAAATAATGCTAAATGAGGCTCATAGTTCAAAATATTAGATTTCATCTTAGTTTTTTCACTCGGAGTGATATAGGGTGGATTAGAGACTACCACATTAGCTTTTACATCGAAATTATCTAATTTTAAAATATCCTGTTTTATGAAAGTAATTGATACTTTATTATTATCTGCATTTTGAATAGCAATTTCTAACACTTCATCAACAAGATCTATGGCTTTAATCTCAAAATTAGATTGCTCTTTTGCCAGGGCTATTGAAATACAGCCACTCCCTGTTCCAAAATCAATAAGGCTTTGTTTATGT
>CAJJAB010000017.1 GCA_905181895.1 Flavobacteria bacterium MS024-2A
CTGAATCATTTCTTGAAACAGGTCATTTCACTTCATGGAAATTAAATGGTCAGTCAGATGATAAACTTAATATCAAATCTTTGAGAGAAGCAGAAGTTCCGGGTACACATTCGATAACCTACAACTCACAAGTCGATAAAATCAGTTTGAAACATGAAGCTTTTAGCCGAGACGGGTTTGCATTGGGAGCTGTAATTGCTGCTGAATGGATTTTAAATAAAAAAGGGGTTTTTAGTATGCAGGATGTTCTAAATATTTCTTAATTCCAAGGTGTATATATTAGATACGCTTATCTTTAATAAAAATAAAAAATGACACAAATCCAATGGATTCTTTTTGTACTACTTATTCAAGTAATACACTTTTTTGGAACATGGAAGCTTTATAAAGTCGCAGGATATAAATCATGGCAAGCCTTAGTCCCAATATATAATGCTGTTATTTTAATGAGGATTATCAAACGACCGTCCTGGTGGGTAGTGTTACTTTTTATACCTACCATAAATTTGATTCTTTTCGGTGTAATCTGGATAGAAACCCTTAAAAGTTTTGGCAAGAATTCAGTTAAAGATAAATTTTTAGTTCTCTTAACTTTTGGGCTTTACATATACACAATTAATTATAGTAAAAAACCAAAACACATAGCCGACAGAAATCTAAAACATAAGACAGGCCTCGGTGAGACCGTAAGCTCTATTTTGTTTGCAATTGTCGCCGCAACAATAGTTCATAATTATTTAATTCAACCCTATATCATTCCTACAGGCTCTCTTGAGAAATCCCTTTTGATTGGTGATTTTCTATTTGTAAGTAAATTTCATTATGGAGCAAGAGCACCCATGACGGCTGTTTCTTTACCAATGGTTCACGATACAATTCCAATATTAAAAATAAAGTCCTATTTAAAAAAGCCACAACTTCCTTATTTTAGACTTCCAGCTTTACAAAAAATTAAGCGAAATGACATTGTAGTTTTTAGCTGGCCTGCAGATACCGTTCGTCAATTTTTTGTAAGAGAAAAACGAGTAGATAAACCCATAGATAAAAAATCTAATTACGTAAAACGTTGCTTGGGTATTCCGGGTGATACATTAGAGATTATTGATGGATTTGTTCATACAAACGGAGTTAAAAACATTCTTCCAGGACGCGCTGAAGTGCAATACACTTTCAATGCATACGCTCAAAAAGGAGTTTCTTCCAGAAGATTATTAGCTGAAGGTTTTGAAGATTTTAACCGGACCTATAAAATTCAAAATATAACCGAAAATAGCTTTCAACAACTCATACCATACATCATTGGAAGAAGAGGTAATACGGTTGATGATTTTTCTGTAATTACTAAATCAAAGGGATTGCCAACTAAGTTAATTGGAAAACTTGGACTTAGAGTAAGTGAAATACTTGAAATCAATAAACAACTCACGCTAACTATTAAAGAAGCTGCAATACTTAAAAAAACAACATGGATAGATAGTATAAAGCAGCAAATTAACTCAGTTAAAGTGCCAAACGAGAGCTTTTTTCCTAATAAAATTCCATATGACTGGAATGAAGATAATTTTGGTCCTTTATTGATACCAAAAAAGGGTATGACTGTTGCATTAAACCGGGCTAATGTTCCGCTTTACAAGAAAATTATTCAAGAATATGAAAGAAATCAACTTGAATTTACACCTACAGAGATTAAAATCAATGGAAAAGTAGCTAATCAATATACTTTTAAAAAAGATTATTACTGGATGATGGGGGACAATCGTCATAAGTCAGAAGACAGTCGTTTTTGGGGTTTTGTTCCCGACGATCACATTGTAGGTAAGCCGGTATTTATTTGGTTTAGTATCAAAGGTATCAATGATGGAATCAAAAATTGGAGTATTCGATGGGATCGTGTTTTCACCACGGTAGATGGTCCAGGTGAGCGACTTTCATACTTCCCGTATTTCATGATCTTCATAGTCCTTTGGCAAGGATATGTTTTTTTTAGAAAAAGAAAATCTAAAGTCTAATTATGAGTGCTGTAATTTGTCCAGCATACTTACCTAATGTTGCTTATTTTGCATATCTAACCAGGCAAAAGAAATGTAATTTTGTAACTGACACTCACTATCAAAAGCAAACCTCAAGAAACCGAGCGGTAATATACGGTGCAAATGGAGAATTGAATCTAATCATTCCTACACTTCATAAAAAAAAACCTTTTCAATTAGAGAAAGAAGTTGAAATAAGTAATGAAACAAGTTGGCAAAAAGAACATTGGAAATCAATTTGTTCAGCCTACAGATCCTCACCCTTCTTTGAATACTATGAGAAAGATTTTGCTGTTTTTTTTGATATAAATATAGTTTCTCTTTTCGACTTTAATCTTGAATTAATTAAAATGATTATGTCTCTTTTAGAACTCCCTTTTTCATTTCAAAAGGTGTCCTTCAACAAAGAAGTTGATATAAGGTTAGATGTTCTAATTCAGGCTAAAAAAAAATCTTTAATAATACAAGAACCTTACACACAAGTATTTCAATATAAATCTGGATTTATTTCCAATTTAAGTATAATCGATGCTCTCTTTAACTTAGGCCCGAATTGTGCTTTTTATGTGAAAAACGCAAACTCCCCAATTTAATTAAGGCAAT
>CAJJAB010000018.1 GCA_905181895.1 Flavobacteria bacterium MS024-2A
TTTTTGGAAGAGCTAACGGCCACACCCTTACCTTTTGACGTTATAATATATTTTAAACCCGATTTATTGGTAGTTGTTTTTTTTCTTTGTTTATCAAATCTAGAAAAGTTTTCTTGTTTGATAGCTTCTTGTTTCGCTTCTTTTTCTTTAGCGATTTCATCTTTTTTTGAAAAATAAGAATTAAAGATTTCTGAAGCATCAAATTTCTTTGCATCTATTCCTTTTCTGATAATTATAATTTCTTCAATAATATCATTTTGAGCAACACTATCTAATACTTCTTGTCCATTAATTAATTCTCCAAAAACAGTATGTTTTCCATCTAGCCAGGGCGTAGCCTTGTGAGTAATAAAAAACTGACTTCCATTGGTTGCAGGTCCTGAATTTGCCATAGAAAGAATTCCAGGTCCTTTGTGGGTTAAATCAGAAAACTCATCATCAAAACGATATCCCGGACTTCCAGATCCAGTTCCAGTTGGATCACCTCCTTGAATCATAAATTCAGCAATTACCCTATGGAATTTCAAGCCATTGTAGAATTTTTTAGATTTAAACTCTTCTGAAACATAAGTATTACTCCCTTCACTTAAAGAGACAAAGTTAGCAACAGTAATAGGCGCTTTTTCATAAGCTAATTTTATCACCATTGAACCTTTATTAGTTTTGATATCAGCGTAAAGACCAGAATCTAAATTAGGGTGTTGAGTTTTACATCCTATAAAAATTAGAATAGTTAAGATGGGGGCAAATATTTTTTTCATTCTATGTTAAATTATATTGGTTAGTTATAAGGTAAACGCTCAATTATAAATCGCAAAGGCTGATTTATTCCTATTTTATCTCCATCACCTTGATAGCCATAGCAAATGTAGGAAGGAAAAAGAAATACCACAACATCCCTGGGGCGAAGTAATCGTAAACCTTCTCTTAATGCTGGTAATAAATCATCTTGATCAATTGCATATTCGACGGATCCAACTTCTTCAAAACTATAAATCACATTTTGATCAAGATCTTCAATTTGATAATTAAAACGTACAATTTCTCCTTTTATTGGAAGGTAGCTAGCTTGAGAATTACTTTTTATATATGCATATAAAAAACCAGACTTTGATATTTTGAATTTATGAAGGCTATCTTTGGAGGCCGCTTCTTTCAGTAATTGCTCTTCTTTTTTAATTAAATTTTTATTGCGTTGAGCAGAGCTAAACATAAATGCATCCTTTTTTTGATTTAGGGGTCTTCTGGGTTCAATTTTAGTGCATGAAACCAGCGATAACAAAAGGAGAATGGAGATTTCTTTTTTCAAAACTTAAAAATTATCGGCGACTTCTTGAACTGCTTTTTCAAAACGTATAATGGTTGCTTCAATTGAATCTGTTGACATTCCCCCTGCTGCATTGTGATGACCACCTCCATTGAAATAGAATCGTGCAAAATTATTAACAGAAAACTCACCCTGAGATCTAAAAGACATTTTAATGATTCCTTCACTTTCATTTTCAATCATGATACAAGAAAAAACAATATTCTCAAGGCTCAAACCATAATTTACGAAACCCTCGGTGTCCCCTTTTTTGTAATCGCAACTATTTAGTTCACCTTGCGTAAGTGTCATAAAAACAATTGGCAGGTTTTGTATTTGCTTCAAATTAGACAGAGTAATTCCAAGTAGTTTAAGTCTACTAAAAGAGGAGCTATCATAAATTTTTTGATGAATTTCAGTACTGGAGGCCCCTGTTTTTATCAAATGTGCAATTGCTTTATGGGTTGCTGGAGTAGTCGCAGGATAACGAAACGAGCCTGTATCTGTCATGATTCCTGTATAAAGGCAGTTGGCGATTTCTGAATTAAAGGCTTTTGAATCCAAAGATTCAATAACGTTATAAACCATCTCACAAGTTGAACTCATGCTAACATCTGAATACATTAATACGGCATAATCATTTGGACTTTCATGATGATCTATCATGATTTTCTCAGCCTTAGATTTTTGGATTAATGGTTCTAAATCACCAACCCTACTTAAGCTATTAAAGTCTAAAGTGAAAATTAATGTAGCAGATTCAATTTTATTTCTAACATCTTTTGGGCTTCTGTTGTATTTTAAAACTTTTTCTTGACCCGGAAGCCAGTTTAAAAAAGCAGGGTATTCATTGGGAGAGACAACATCTGCTTGGTGATTATTTTTAATTAAAAAATGCATTAATGCTAAAGTGCTTCCTAAGGCATCTCCATCGGGATTTTTGTGAGGGAGAATTACTACTTTTTGAGGAGTTTCAAGCTTTTTTTTGAGTTCAATAATAAAGTCTTTTTTCATACCCAACGAAGATACTATTTTCGTCAAATCAATACATCATCATTAAGTATTTTTTAAATTCAGAATATCTTTAATACTTCTGACAAAGCGGAATTTAAATACATTCAGTACTTTTGAAGCAAATAAAAAAAATGGCAAATACAACTTTAATGATGATTAAGCCGGATGGTGTTGAAAACGGCCATATCGGAAATATTTTAGAAAAAGTAACTTCTCATGGCTTTAAAATTAAGGCATTGAAATTAACACAACTTACTCGTGATGATGCAGAGTATTTTTATGCAGTACACAATGATCGTCCATTTTTTGGTGAACTTGTTGCTTTTATGACTCGTGGTCCAATTGTCGCTGCAATACTGGAAAAAGATAATGCAGTAAGTGATTTCAGAACATTAATAGGGACTACTAATCCCGATGAAGCTGCAGATGGAACAATACGCAAATTGTATGCAACTTCTATGGGAGAAAATGCTGTTCATGGTTCCGATAGTAACGAAAATGCAGCTATAGAGGCCACATTTCATTTTGCTATTCGCGAACGTTTTTAGGTTAAAACTATTTTTCGAATTACCTCAGAGCCAATATGTTCATTCAATCTTTGTGTTAAGGTTTCAAGAGTATAGTTTAGTTCCATTTTGAGTGGAGCTGAATGAATACTTACATATAAAATACTGTAAGAAAACCGAACTTGGTCGGTGTACTTCATGATATTTTCGCCGACAACTTCTCCCCATGCATTGCAAATACGAACATTTTGTACTCCTTTTTTTAGTGATTTTTGATTTACTATATCCCTGAGAACACTTTTGATTGGCATAGGATCAAACTTGTTTTTTGGATTACTCATGGGTTGAAATTAATTAATATGGGGCGTTTGTAATGAAAAGTTCTTTTTTCGTGCTCTAAGATAAGCTTTTGACTGTCGAGTTGTAAAATTTTTTTCCTCCATTCGTCCCAGGGTGTTTTAAAATTTAAAAACACACCAGCATCTGTTTTTTTTATTTTAAATTCTGTCATATAATCTGAAGTTTCGAAGGTTCCAGTAATCGAAGGGGCTACTTTTTTATAATAACCTGACATTTCTTCTAAAGCATAATGGTCATACAATGGAGCTGAAGAAATTGATTTAAAAGTTTCCCTTTGTTGGGAGATGAAGTCAATTTCCCAGTATCCTTTAAGCTGTTCAATATTAATGCTTTGTGAGTTTTTACAGCTTAGTAGGATGAAAAATAAAAATCCAATTGTTAATTGAGATAAAAGTTTAAAGTTTAAATAATTCATAGCCAGATTTCGTGTTTGATAGTGCTTGCATTGTTCTATCCTCATGAGTATCTGTTATGAAGATTTGGCCAAAATCATTTTGATCTACCAAAGAAACAATTTGTGATACCCGGTGTTGATCCAATTTGTCAAATGCATCATCTAATAACAGAATGGGAGCAACTCCCGTTTTTTCTTTTAAAAATTCAAATTGAGCTAATTTTAGGGCAACTAAAAAAGTTTTTTGCTGTCCTTGACTACCAAATTTTTTAATATGTTGCTCGTCTTTGAGTAAATGAATATCATCTTTATGAATTCCACAAGAGGTATGTTGGATCATCCGATCTTTTGATAGGTTTTCTTCTAAGAGTATTTTGTGTGAAATATTTTGAAGCTGGCTATCATATGACAAATTAACTTGCTCTTGATTATAACTAATCAAATTATATCGCTCTTTAAAAATAGGAATAAAATGTTCCATAAACGTTTTACGTCTTTCATAGATTGGCTGACTCCTTAAAGTTAATTGCTCATTATAAATCTCCAAAGTGTCTGCATCAAAACTTTGATTGAGAGCAAAAAACTTTAACAGAGCGTTTCGTTGTGAAAGAATCTTATTGTATTCGATTAAGTTTCTAAGAAATTCAGAATCAGTTTGCCCAATTACAGCATCAATAAATTTTCTTCTTGTGCTGCTTCCTTCGGAAATAAGATCTCGATCTGCAGGAGAAATAATTACCGTTGGAATTAATCCAATATGATCAGCAATACGATCATAGGCTTTGCCATTGCGTTTTAGGGTCTTTTTTTGACCTTTTTTTACACTACAAATAATTTTCTCTTCTTTTTTATTGATTTCATAGCGTCCTTCTAGGGCAAAAAAGTCAGTCCCAAAATGTATGTTTTGAATTGAAATGGGGTTAAAATAGCTTTTTCCAAAAGCTAAGTGATAGATAGCATCCAAGATATTTGTCTTTCCAACACCATTATTTCCTATGAAACAATTAATCTTTGGATTAAAATCAAAAGTTTTTGAGTTTATATTCTTATAATTGGTTAGTGTAATTTGTTTTAAATACATATTTACAAAAATAATAAGTTAGAAGCTACTGAAGTACTTTTTGAATTAGAATAAAAAGACTAATTTTGAATGCTTAATTTATTTTATCATGGCAACATACAAAAAACGGGGTGCAATAAAATCTGTTTCTTCTTCAAAAGAAAATGAAATTGCTATTGAAAGTACAACAGCTGAAGTATTTGACGCTTTAGACAGTTCAGCTTCAAAGACAGAAGAATGGGTAGTGAAATACCAAAATGTCATTCTAACCATTATCAGTGTTATTGCAGTTAGTGTTTTGAGTTACCTAGGGTATAATAATTTCGTTACTGAGCCTAAACAGCGTGAAGCGGTTAGTGAATTAAATCAAGCGCAGTATTATTTTGAGTTAGCGGTTAATAGTGTTGACTCAGATTCTCTATATTCTAGAGCCCTTAAAGGAGGTGAGGGAAAGTACGGTTTTTTGGATATTATTGAAAATTATAAAGGAACCTCAGCTGCAAAACTTGCAACTTACAGCGCAGGGATGGCCTATTTAAATTTGAAAGATTATGAAAATGCAATTGTTTTTTTAGATCAATTTTCTGCAGAAGATGTTTTATTGAGTGCTCTTTCCAAAGGCGCTATTGGTGATGCTTTTTTACAGTTAGGTCAAAAAGAAGATGCATTTGACTATTATGTAACTGCTTCTAAAATTAACAACAATATGTTCAGCACACCTAAATATCTTTATAAAGCAGCTATATTAGGTGTAGAAGTAAAAAAGACTTCTCAAGCATTAGCTTTTTTAAAGCGTATTGAAAAGGAATTTCCTAAATCTGAGGAGGCCAAACAAGTTAAGGTTCAAATTGGAAGACTAGAAACTTTATTGCAATAAATGGCAACAAGTTTAAGCAACCTTTCTGCTTATAATTATGAAGCTGTTCCAGATGGAACTTCATTTACTTTACATCTTGTTGTTTCTCAATGGAATAATACAATTACTTCTGAACTTCAAAAGGGTGCATTAAATACATTATTAAAACACAAGGTTCAACAGAAAAATATTAAAATTTGGGAGGTGCCTGGTAGTTTTGAGTTAATCTATGGCGCTAAAAAAGCAAAATCTTATAATCCCGATGCTGTTATTGTAATTGGAAGTGTAATTCAAGGGCAAACTAAACATTTTGATTTCGT
>CAJJAB010000019.1 GCA_905181895.1 Flavobacteria bacterium MS024-2A
TGATTAACAACATTAGTTTCTGTGATAATTTTAGTATCATCTTCATCAATAGAGGAACAGTTAACATTTATTATAAGAAAAGCAAATAAAAAGGAAAGTGTAAAAAGGGAGATTTGAGAATTATTCATATTTATAAATAAAGGCGATTAATTTCATTAAAGATCACTTTTATAGTAAGTTTTTAAATATGAAATAATGACTTCTGCAAAGCTCTTAGAAAACACTGATCTGTTTTCTTCTGTATTTCTAACTCCATTCATATTTAATTCAATCTGAATTGCATCAATAGATCCACTATCTCTTGAACCATAAGTAGCAGTGTTATATCCTCCAGAGAAATAAAGCTCTCCTTCTTTAGGGGCTATAACTTCTTTTGACGGAACTGACGCATACCCTTTTTGGCTTAAAAGACTACCAATAGAAGATTCGCCTGACAATAAATCAGTTAATTTTAATTCACTAGAATTTTTATTTAAAAGACTTCTAACAGAGGATTCATTTTTAAAACTGGAACTATTAATGATTGAATTATCCATCTTTAATTCTGAAGAAGATAATAAATAGCCTAGCTCAATTCTCTGTTCTTCGTGAGACTGACCATGAATATCAATTACGAGTCCACTTCCAAATTTATTTTGAATTTCTGTTCTGTAACGATTTACTTGCTCGTGAAATAGATTCCAATAAGGCTTGGTTGTTGAATCACCACAATTAGATCTATTTAAAGATCTATTTAAATCTAATTTTTTTCTGTGTAAATCATTTAAAACAATGTAAGGATTGTAACCGTTTATTTTTAATTGAGATTCAATTTTTAATGCAACTTCCTTTGTATAGCTGTCTTTAACTATCGTCGCTTCATCACAAGTTCTTGTTTTAATCCAATCAGGATCTAAACTTCCCCCATGAACAGATATAATCATAAGTGGAATATTTCCTTGACGATTTTCTATAAAATCATTCCAGCTTTGAGGAGAAATATCTTGTTCAACTTTATTTACTTGCTCATTATATTCATTTGATTTTGCACAACCAATTATCACAAAAAAGAAGATTAGTTTTTTTATCATATTAGTCTTTATATAGTTCAATATTTGAATTTAGTAAAATCTGTAAACCCCATATTACTATAAGCAACACTCTTTACTGAAATGGCGAAAAGATTACTTTTTTAATCAAATCCTTTTATTGACAGAGAGCAATTCTATGAGTTAGTTAAAGACACATTGTTCAACTAAGTTATAATTCCTGATTAACTCTCTTGATAAAGTGGTAAGAAAACTCAATAATTTCTTTGTAATTATCTTTGCTTATTTTTTCGTCAATTCCATGGAAACGTTTCATGCTGTTAGGTCCGATTCGTGTGGGATAAAAGCGATATACATCATCTGAAATTTCATAAAAATAACGAGCATCAGTACCACCACCAACTAATCCTGGGACAACAATACTATTTGGAAACAGATCACGTATTGTTTTTTCTAAAATTTTAAAATTCTCAGAATCAACACTAGAAACAGGGGAAGGATTAGTTAAAAAACCAACTGTTTCAACATTAATTTTGTTAGAGATAGTATTTGTAATGTGTTGCTTTACGGATTCAATAGTTTCTCCTGGAAGAATTCTAAAGTTTATTGTTGCTTCAGCAATTGTAGGGATCACATTGTTTTTTACACCACCAGAAATTATTGTTGCGGCAGTAGTAGTGTGCGCATTTAATGCTTCAAGAATTGGTTTTTTAAAAAGCCAAGGGTTTGCAAAAGCCACTTTTTTTAAAAAGGGAAGCTCTGCCCCCATATATTCAAGCTGGTAATTAATTGGTTTTACTAGCTTATATGGACGTTGATTATTTTCAAGATCAACAATAGCTTGTGCTAACATTCCTATAGTATTTTCGAGAGGTGGAGCCGAACTATGTCCTCCACTAGTTTTTACTATTAGGCGAAAGGATGCAAAACCTTTTTCGGCAAGATTAACTATGGCCACAGGACTTTTAATTCCTGGCACTAAATTTTTTGCAATATAACCTCCTTCATCAATTGTCATTGCCGCATGAACACCTTTTGCTTTTAAATTTGAAGCAATGGCAGATGCTCCATTAGACCCACCAACCTCTTCGTCATGGCCAAAGGCAAGGAAAATTGTACGTGATGGTTCATACGATTCTTCAAGTAATTTTTCTACAGCTTCTAAAAGCCCAATTAATGTGCTCTTATCGTCTAGAGTACCTCGACCAATAACATCTGTTGTAGTTATTTTTCCTTCAAAAGGACCTGCTTCCCAATCACCAATAGTAGGCTGATCAACTGGCACCACATCCTGATGCGACATTAGAATAATTGGCTTTTTTGATAAGTCTGATCCCTGCCAAGTATAAAGTAGGCTGTAATCATTAATTTTTTCAAGGGTTAATTTTGAGTGCGTTAGCGGAAAAGTTTCTAAGAGAAACCTGTGGAAACCCAAAAAAGCTGTGGAGTCAGGAATAGCTTCTTCGCTATACGAAATGGTTGGGAACTGAATGGAACTTGAAAGATTTTGGAATATGTCATTTGGAAGCGAAATTGCTTTTAATGGATCTGACGCTACCTGTTTTGAATTTAAAGTCAACGTATTACCAATTAAGATTCCTGAAATGACTATGATAACTGCTCCAATTGAGATTAATAATTTTTTCATTAATGCGGATTTTTAAATTTAATGAGTGTTAACGAATTTACTTAATTTTAATTGACATTAAGATTCAGCCTTTATTAGACTGCTGACAATCACTGAAGCAATTGTTGAAAGCTTTAATTTTTATACTTTTCAAACCAAGCAATTATTGCATTGACTTTAGTAATTAAATTACTTGGTCTAGCTGCAATACCATGACTGGCTCCTGGAATACGAACCAACATTGACTCTACTTTATTAAGTTTTAACCCAGCATAAAACTGTTCACTTTCAGCCATTGGAGTTCTAAAATCTTGCTCCCCAGTTAAGAGCATTGTGGGAGTCTTAACATTTCCAACATATGAGATCGGGGATCTTTTCATATAAT
Source organism: Flavobacteria bacterium MS024-2A (assembly GCA_905181895.1). Classification (GTDB taxonomy): domain Bacteria; phylum Bacteroidota; class Bacteroidia; order Flavobacteriales; family Flavobacteriaceae; genus MS024-2A. The sequence continues at coordinate 3,041 of CAJJAB010000019.1, forward strand.
GCTCCAAGTTATCCCAAGGAAGGCCAGGGAACCAATACTTATAATAGGTATTTATGTTATCTGCATACAAAACAAAACTATACCAGTTAATAACTGGTTTTGCAACCACAGCAGCTTTAAATCTATTTGTTTTACCAATAATCCATGCCGTTAAAACACCACCACCACTTCCACCAGTAACAAACAGATTTTCTTTATCGACATACGGTCTTTTTAAAACATGATCTACTCCAGACATTAAGTCATCATAATCTTGATTTGGATAATTGTGATGAATTAAATTTGCGAATTCATTACCGTAACTCGTGCTTCCCCTTGGATTAGTATAAAGAATCATATAGCCTTTACTTGCAAATAATTGAATTTCTGCCGAAAATCTAAATCCATAATTGGAGAAAGGGCCCCCGTGAATCTCTAATATTAAGGGATACTTTTTTGAGGGGTCAAAATTTGGTGGCTTAACAAGCCATCCTTGAATTTGCCTATCATCAAAAGACGACTTAAACCAAACCTCTTCAACATTCCCAAGTTTTTTATGATCAAATAAATCCTTATTTAACTGTGTCAGTCTCTTAAAGCTCGAGTTATATCCTACAGCTAAATCAGATGGATTATATACATTTCCAAAAGTATATGCATATTTGTCATTTTTAGAAATACTGTATGTCCCACCACTATATGGTCTTCCCAGTGATAACCCTCCCAGTTGACTTACTATATCTTTTACTTTTCCTGAAGTTGAAATATAAGCAAGCTTAGTCATCCCTTTATCATCATATTGAAAATAAAGACCTTTTCCATCTTCAGACCAATTTATATTACTAATATTCCTATTGAAATTTTCAGAAATATTTCTAATATTTCTTCCATCATTGGACATTATGTAAAGATTGTTTTGCTGATACCCCAGATATTTTTCGTCAAATCCTAGATAGGCGATTTCACTCTTGTCAGGGGATATAACAGGATTATAATCAGGGCCTAAACGAAAAGTCAGAGGCTTAATTTCTTCTGAAATTATATCCAAAAGATATACTTCAGAGTTTCTTGGTTCTAAATCAGAGTCTTCATGTAAGTTAGCTGAAAAAATAATTTTATTTTTTGTCAACCATTTTGGAGATGCTGCATTATTATTAAGGAACGAGATTTGTCTTGGCGTACCTCCTTCAACTGGAAGAATAAAAATTTGTGAAAAGCCTTGAGTTAAATATCCTCTTCCGTCACTTCTATATTTTATCTCATCAATTTCTATAGCGGGTTTATTCCATTTTGCTCCTTCAGGCTTTAAAGGCATTTTGATTAAACTACTTGAAGGCTTCTCTACGAAAGAGGTAAAAGCTAAATATGTATCATCTTCAGACCAACTTAAAGGGCCAATTGACTTTTGTAGATTAGTAAGCTTTTGATTTGATTTTTGATTGAGTACATACAGGTATAGCTGAACACTATTATCAGAATTCGATTTGTATGTAAACTTATCTCCAGAGTTAGACCAAGTAGGATCAAAATCATTTTGATTTCCAGTTGTAAGAGGGGTATTATTTGTTCCATCGTAATCAATAATCCAAATATTCGAATAATTTTTATCTGTCATTATATCTTTAAAGTTTCTTACATAAAGAACCTTTTTGCCGTCTGGCGAAATTTTAGGATTAGAAACATATTCTAGACTAAAAACATCAATTGGATTAAACGTATTATTTGACTGAGAATAAAATAAATTCGAAAATAGTAATGTAATAAAAACAATAAAATGTCTTAGGATTAAATGATGGCGCATAAAATTTGATTAAGTTTTAATTTTAAAGGTAAAAAATTAAATTATTTACTGACAACAAATAATCTCCTTCGAAAGAATATTTTTTTATTGGCACATCGTCTTTATCAATTATTATCTTTGATTGTTAATTATAAATCAATTCAAAATGAAAAAAATAATTCTAATAATAATTACAACTATAATGTTTATTGGTTGTAATCAAGCCCAAAACGAAAAGTGCGAGTCTTTAGAAATAGCAAATGCACAAATTGAGAAAGATATTAATACCTATATGACTGCTTGGAATCTGTTTTTTGAGACTAGAGATAGCGGAGCTATAAATACTGATAGTTTCGATGAGCAAGCAACAGTTGTTACACCCTCTGGAGACATTACGGGGATTGATGCATTTAGAGATTATTATAATAATTATTTAAAAGGATTTTCTGATGCTGAATTTACTTTTGTAGATATTTTTGGGCAAGGAGATAAAATAGTTAAACATTGGAATTTTAAGGGAACACACGACGGTGAAATGTTTGGAATTCCAGCTACAAATAAGAAAGTAGATTTTAATGGAACTACACTAGTTTTAATGAAAGATGGAAAAGTATTAAAAGAGCAAGACTTTTTTGACAATCATTTATTTTTATCACAATTGGGATTATTAGAATAAATCTCTACTCCGATAAGAAGATGAAGTGTCTTTAACCTATTGAAATTTTTATAAAAACCCCTCCAAATAGGAGGGTTTTTTTTATATCATCTGTTTAGTCTCTTCATTCATTTATGGGCTTATTTGTATATTGAAAATTATTAATTACTAATTAGTTTAAATTGGAAAAAGCAATTGTTGATTTTGAAAAATATTTAAATTTTCATAAAGAATTTGGAGGAACAGGAAAACTTTTTAAGTTTAAGTTTCTCGAATATAAAAAAGGATTTCTCAAATTGGAGGCTGAATTCACATCAACGACTCTAAATCCAAATCAAACTGTTCAAGGTGGTCAAATGAATTCTATGTTAGATGATGTAACCAGCTTACTTATAATTTATGAATCTCAAGGGAATTATTATCCAAGTTCTACAAATCTTCATAGTATTCACCATAGACCATTATTTGCCGGTAAAGTAATTGCCACAGCTGAGGTGATTAAAACAGGAAAAAAAATAGCATCAATTAAAGGAGAGTTATTCAGTAAAGAAGGAAAAATAGCAACTACATTGATTCATACTGCTGTTCTAGTAAAAGCTAAATCTAGTATGTAAAAAGAAATATTTGTGCTGTCTGTGAGACCACAGATCATATAATAAAGATCATTTCTATTTGATTTAAATGAAAAACCCTCCTATTGGGAGGGGTTTTTTATAAAAGCTAAAATGTAAAATTACGCTCTTTTTACGTTTAAAGCACTTAGCCCTTTATCTGTAGATTCTGTATCATAAGAAACTTTATCACCTTCAGTGATATCGTCCTGTAAGTTGTTAACATGTACAAAAACATCTTTTTCCCCTGAGTCAGGAGTTATAAAACCAAAGCCTTTGTTTTGGTTAAAAAATTTTACTGTTCCATTATTCATTTTAAGTTATTTTTACGATTAATTGCAACAAAGATAATAAAACTTATTGTGGAGACCGCATTGTTAGGGTTTAATAAGTTTTATTAAATTGTGAGAGATAACCATAAATCAATTCAAATGAAATCTAATTCAGTTTTATTCACTAAAAAAAAGAGTCTTTTTAAGTATAATGGTCCCAATGATTCAATTGATTGGGAAGTAGATTTTGATAAAAATATTACGGGTATTTCAAGAGTAGATGATTATGTCTTTGTAACTAAAAAAAATAACTGGGGGATTTCAAATTCCACAAGTTTAATTGACTTTAATTCTGGAAAAAAACTTTGGGATTTAAAAAAAATATTTTATTCAATTTACATAATTGATGATACATTAATCTTTAAAAATAGCGTAAACAAATTTACAGCAATTGATATTAATAGTGGTCTTGAAAAGTTTAGTTTAAAATCTCCTTTTACATGGTCAACACCAAAAACGTTTTTATTAAATGGTAAATTTTATATTTTTTCATCAAAGACAGTTTATCATCTTAATATCGATAATGGTAAACTAACCGAATCAAAACTTCCACACAAATTGAATGCAAAAGATTTGACATCTGCCTTTATTTTAGATGAATTTCAAATTAACATAAATAATTTTCCATCAAGTGATTCAGGTCATATGATTATGGGTGACGCAGGTGGAGCTGATGCAGGTGGAGCTGGTGGTGATGCAGGTGGAGCAGGTGGCGACGGCGGTGCAGGGTGATGAAAAGTATAAAATTAAATTTAGTGGCGTTTTTTAATAACAGGGATGGAATATCATATTAAGGAACTCATGGAATTTGTTGTGATGTAATATTTTTTATATTTTTAGCTATTATTAATCATAAACCAAAGTAAAATGAAAAAAATATTTTTATTACTATTTATACTACCACTTTTGATTTCAGCTCAATACGTAAGCGCTGATTTTGTAGTATTGAATGATGGAATGGACGCAAGTTATAATGACATTGAAAAAGTTTGGAAAGTTTTTCATCAACAAGCAATTAAAAGAGGAGATAAAATAGATTGGTCTGTTTGGAAAAGAACAGCAAAAGAAAACGACAATGAAAATGCTGCAGATTATGTCATTTTCAATAATTTTTCATCTAAAGCCCAGTATGATAAAACCATGAGTAATTTTAATTACAATCAAGCAGTCGCTGAAATGAAAATGGGCTTGAAGGGTAAGATGTCTTCCTCCAAAATCAATAAGATTCTTCAAAAAGATGTCAAGAAGCAAGTTCGAAATTACAGATTAGAATTAGTTGACGCTACTCCTCTTGTAGGAGGTGATCTTAAAGTAGGTGACAAGATGGATTTTTCTACAATGTCTCAGTTAAATGATGATTATGAAGAATATGAATCTGAAGTTTGGAAACCTATGTTTGTGAACGAAATCATGAAAGGTAATTTTAGATGGTGGGCTATGACCAAAATTGTTGATAGAAATGAAGATGCTTACAAAAAGCCAACTCATTTAGTTTGGAATATAGGGGTCGAAAATCAAAAACCGTTCGAGCAAAAGCAAGATTTTATTTCAAGAAAAATGAGAGATTCGGCAAATGAATACAGGGAAATGGGAAATCCATCAGAACTGGTACTCATATACACCTCAAATTAATATTAATTAACCCTCCCAAGTGGAGGGTTTTTTATTTAGATCAATAAAGGTCTTTCCTTAATCAATCAGAGCTATATTTAATCGATAAAGAGTTATTGGCTTAATTAAGTTAAATCACTTATTTGTATATTACTTTTTATAAAAAATAAATCAATTAATATGAATCAAGATAGGCGAAAATTTATACAAACTTCATTAGCGGCTTCGTTGGCAATACCCTTAATAAGCCAGAGCCTTTGGTCTAACCCACGATCTTTAAATAAAAACATCAAGCTCTCTCTACAATGTTTTTCTTTTGCAGGGACCTTAATGAATGGTAAAATGTCAATTTTAGAGTTCCCCAGATTAGTTAGAGAGGACTTTAATATTGAAGCTGCTGAGTATTGGAATATACCTTTAATTAAAAATAAACGAGACTCTAAATTCATAAAAGAAATAAATAAAAGAACATCAGACTATGGCCTTGTTAATACCATTATGTTGGTTGATTTATTTGATTTAGAAACACGTGAATCCAGAAATATTTGTGATTTAGATCAAAAAAGGAGAAATAAAGCCATAGAGGAACATAAAGAATGGATTGATGTTGCTAAATCTATTGGGTGTAATTCAATTCGGCTTAATCTTTGGTCTAAGGAAATGAGCGCATTAGAAGCGAAAAAAATCAGTGAGGATAGTTTAAGTGAGCTCCTAGAATATAGTAGCACACTTGATATGTCGATTGTTATTGAAAATCACGGAGGATACACCTCTGATGCATTATGGTTAGTAGATTTAATGGAAAGTGTAAATCATCCAAATTTAGGGACCTTACCTGATTTTGGGACACTTAATTTTTGCATGGAAAAAGCACCATCAAAAGAAGGGAATTTTTTTGGGTCTGACTGTATCAACCAATATGATAAATACAAAGGAGTTGAAGAGATGCTTCCCTTTGCAAGAGGAATTAGTGCGAAATCTAGTGTTTTTGACAGTAATGGAGAGGAGATAAATACAGATTTTGAAAGAATGATAAAGCTTATTAAAGCTTCTTCTTTTGAAGGATATATAGCCATTGAATATGAGGGGTCATTAATGAAAATGTACGGAAGTGGTCCATCAGAATACTTGTCTTCTCATGAAGGTATTATGGCAACAAAAAAACTTATCGAAAAGTATATCTAGAGTCTAAATGAAAAGAGTAATATATATTTTAATACTTCTTCCGATTTTCTCCTTTTCTCAAGAATGGAATAGTCGCAGTAATTCATCAGAAGGTCTTAAAGGTGTTTCTGTAGGATTACTTTTCCAGGGTCAAACTAAATATCCCAAACCCTATTTAGGACCAGAAGTAGGTGGAATATACAATGATGGTGCCTATCATTTTATAGTTGACGTTTATTACAACAGGTTCATAATAGGGTTCCAGTTATCAGACGAGTTTCTATATTTAGAAAAGATTGATAATGGAGCAGTATGGAAACCCAGAGGATTTAATGGTAGCTATTCTTCACTTACAAGAGCCTATTGGTTTACCCTTGGATACAACATCATCGATTATAGTAATATAAATGTAAAGCTAGGGGTTGGATACAGAAGTGGCCCAAAAGAGTCTTTTACAAACAATAACTATACAGCGGCTCAAGTTGCGGATGGATATGATTATTCAAATCCTGAAAGTATTTTTAATGCGTCTCAATTACTAATAAATAATTTTAGTGAGATAGATTTTTCTTTATCAATTACCTATCCTATAAAGATATATCGCAAATTTGGAATCGTACCAGAACTGGGATATACCATCAAGCACGGCGGTTTATTAACGGGAATTAGCATTATTTACTGATGAACAGATCATTACCCCTATTAGCATTATTGTTATTTAATGGTTGTTTTAATCACGATTCAATAATTTTTGAGGAAATCATAAAATATACCCTCACTATTTCCTCTAATGAAGGAGGTTCAGTAGATTCCTCTGGAGGCAGTTATTCTCCAGGAGAAACGTTCACTATTAATGCTACCCCAGAACCTGGTTTTGTTTTTTCACAATGGTCTGACGGAACAACTACTAGCTCTTTAGAGGTTACTATGGACTCCAATCAAACCATTGAAGCTTTATTTATTGAAAATGAAGTGGTTATAACTATTATTTATTTTGAAAACGACACGTGTAAATGTCCTGATGCAGCCATTGGGCTTACAGAAGTTTTCAATGGCATAGAGTATACTGTAGTGAATGACACAACAATTAGAACTGAAATTGCAAATGGGAATGTTAACCTATGCACAACATTTGTTACTGATATGAGGGAGTTATTTAAAGACAAAACTTCCTTTAATTCGGATATTGGTTCTTGGAACACTGCAGCAGTTACTGATATGAAGGGTATGTTTGATAATGCGACTTCCTTCAATAATGATGGTAACAGTAATATTAGCAATTGGGATACTTTTAATGTGACTGTCATGGATAATATGTTTGCTCAAGCAGCTACATTCAATCAAGACATAGGAAGCTGGAATACTTCTAGTGTGACTAATATGAGAAGTATGTTTAATCAAGCAGCTGCTTTCAATCAGGATATTGGAAGTTGGAATACCTCGAGTGTGACTGATATGAATCTTATGTTTTATTTAGCAACAGTATTCAATCAAGAGATAGGCAGTTGGAATACCTCTAGTGTGACAAATATGTTTGCTATGTTTCTTCGAGCAGTTGCGTTCAATCAAGACATTGGCAGCTGGGATACTTCTGGTGTTACTAATATGGATAGTATGTTTCGAAAAGCTACAGTATTCAATCAAGATATTGGAGATTGGGATACTTCAAATATTACTGATATGGATTATATGTTTGAACAAGCAACAACATTCAATCAAGACATAGGTATTTGGAATACTTCGAATGTTAATGATATGGGCAATATGTTTAGTGGAGCTTCAACATTTAATCACGATTTAACAAACTGGTGTGTTACCAATATAGCAGCTGAACCATCTGATTTTGGAACATCTTCTGCACTTACAAATGCTAACAAACCCATCTGGGGAACTTGTCCTAACTAACCGCAGGGATATCACGACTAAAAAAATAACTTCCCAATGATCTTTAGGCAGGTTTTCTATTATTTTTTTAATATTGATTT
>CAJJAB010000020.1 GCA_905181895.1 Flavobacteria bacterium MS024-2A
AACATCTGACCGTACAATAATCGTACAAATACCTGTAATAAAAAACCCTAATATGTTCATTATAAATATATTAGGGTATTAATTTGTGGAGTCGGCGGGAGTCGAACCCGCGTCCAAACAAGCGATTCAAAAGCTTTCTACAAGTTTATATTTCGATTAATTTTCGAATTAGTCCTGACCGAAATCTGCCCAAACCAACCTTATCATCTTTATTGAAAAACACAACCAATGCTTTTGTGTTTCGATGTTGACTTTTATGGTGCCTCAATATAAATCGCCGTCAACAAGGGCTATTCAGAGACATCCAGCTTCCCGACCTAGTCAGGACATGGCATTAACATACTATAATTCTGTTAATTATGCAGCTAGAGCGTAGTTATTCTCGCCATTTGAAATTGTGAAAAATGAGATTTACGAGCTGTAATTCAGCGCTCGACTTGCTTACCTTTTCATGCGTCTTGATGTCAAAACCAAACGACCCCATGAATTTTCAATGAACTAATTAAGTTACAAATTTACAAAGATTGATTCAAACCTTTTGAAATTATTAATCAATTTATCAAACAGTCGATTAATTATCCTAAGGTTCTGTCACTCTAGTGATAATTAATAATATATTTGCAAACGCTTAAAAAATGCTATGACAGCTATCAAAAATATTGCAATTATTGCCCATGTTGACCACGGAAAGACAACATTAGTAGATAAAATCCTTCACCATTGTAATCTATTTCGTAGCAACGAAAATACAGGAGACCTTATCTTGGACAATAATGATTTAGAACGAGAACGTGGAATAACCATCCTTTCTAAAAATGTTTCTGTTCTTTATAAGAACGTTAAGATTAACATAATTGATACACCTGGTCACGCTGATTTTGGTGGTGAAGTTGAACGTGTTTTAAATATGGCTGACGGTGTCTTACTTTTAGTAGACGCTTTTGAGGGACCTATGCCCCAAACACGTTTTGTTCTTAAAAAAGCAATTGACTTAAATTTAAAGCCGATTGTTGTAATTAACAAGGTTGATAAAGAAAATTGTACCCCAGAATTAGTTCATGAATCTGTTTTTGATTTAATGTTTGAATTGGGTGCAGAGGAGTGGCAATTAGACTTTCCTACTGTCTATGGTTCTGCAAAGAATAATTGGATGGGTATGGATTGGAAAGTTCAAACGGATTCTGTTGAACCTCTTTTAGATATGGTCTTAGAACATGTTCCAAGCCCAGTAATCAAAAAAGGCAATACCCAGATGCTCATAACATCATTGGACTTTTCATCGTTTACTGGAAGAATTGCAATTGGACGTTTACAACGAGGTAAATTAGAGAGCGGAATGCGTGTCAATTTAATGAAACGAGACAATAAACAGATTACTTCAAAAATAAAAGAACTTCATTTGTTCGACGGTTTAGGGCGTAAAAAAGTGGAAAGTGTTGAGGCAGGAGATTTATGTGCTGTAATTGGTTTAGAGGGATTTGACATTGGAGATACAATTGCCGATATCGATGCTCCAGAAGCATTACCAACTATTGCTATTGATGAGCCAACTATGAGTATGCTCTTTACAATCAATGATTCTCCGTTTTTTGGACAAGAAGGTAAATTTGTTACCTCTAGACATATTCGCGATCGTTTAGAAAAAGAGCTAGAGAAAAACTTAGCTATGCGATTAGACACTACTGATAGTTCAGATAAATTTATTGTCTTTGGGCGTGGTGTTTTGCACTTATCAGTCTTAATCGAAACCATGAGGCGTGAGGGCTACGAATTACAAATTGGGCAACCACAAGTTATTATTAAAGAAATTAATGGACAAAAGATGGAGCCCATGGAAGAATTGACAATTGACTTGCCCGAAGAAGTTTCAGGTAAAGCAATTGAGATGGTTACCCTCAGAAAGGGTGAGATGGTCAGCATGAATCCAAAAGGGTCAAGAATGGTATGTGAGTTTGTGATCCCCTCCAGAGGTATTATCGGTTTACGAAATCAAATGCTTACTGCCACAGCTGGTGAGGCTATTATGAATCACCGTTTTGTTGAATTCAGTCCATATAAAGGAGTAATACCAGGGCGTATAAACGGTTCCTTAATTTCAATGGAAAAAGGTTCTTCGATTCCTTATTCTTTAGATAAGCTCCAAGGGAGAGGAAAATTCTTTGTTGCTCCTAATGAAGGAATTTATGCCGGTCAAGTGATTGGTGAAAATAGCCGTCAAGACGATTTGGTTGTAAATATTACAAAAACTAAAAAACTTTCCAATGTTAGAGCTTCTGGTACTGATGATAAAGTGAAATTGGCCCCTCCTATTAAGTTTTCTCTTGAGGAAGCTTTAGAATACATTCAAAAAGATGAGTATGTGGAAGTAACCCCTAATTCTCTTCGTTTGCGGAAAGTGTTTCTTAATGAAAACGACAGAAAGAGACAAAAAAGTTAAAATTATTTTTTAGCAATAACTTCATTAAGCTTTCCATTATCGCATTGAAATATCTTACCAGGAAATTTCAATATCATATTATAATCATGGGTAGCCATAATTACGCTCATACCTTCACCATGGAGTTTTCGAAAAAGTTGCATGATTTCTTGACTGGTCTCTGGATCAAGATTCCCTGTAGGTTCATCTGCAATAATTAGTTTCGGATAATTGAGTAAAGCTCTAGCGATTGCAACCCTCTGTTGCTCACCTCCCGATAATTCAAAAGGAAATTTTTTTGTATTTGAAGGAATATTTACAAGCTGTAAAACCTCTTCTACTCTAACTTTTATTTTATTTTTTTCCGTCCATCCAGTAGCTTTTAGAACAAAAGTTAAATTGTCAAATACAGTTCGATCCGGGAGTAGCTTAAAGTCTTGAAATACAACTCCTAGCTTTCTTCTGAGTAATGGAATTTGCTTATCCTTTAATTGGGTAAGATTGTAACCAACAATTGAGCCTTGGCCTGAAGACAGATTTAGATCACCATAAAGTACTTTTAACAAACTGCTTTTCCCACTTCCGGTTTTACCAATAAGAAAAATAAATTCACCTGCATCAACATTAAAGTTAATATCAGAAAAAATAACATTTTTTTCATTGACGATAGTCGCTTTGTCAAGATTGACAATGACATTTTGCATAGTAAAAGTAGTTTTGTGTTAAAGGTATGTTTTTTGATTTATTCTTAAATATTTTGTTGATAAAATATACTTTTTCAATTGGGTTTGACGTTAATAAGGAAAGATGAATCAGCTACATTTGTTTTGAAATTAAATTTATTGAAAATCTATATAATGAAATGGATTTCCGTTTTCTTGATCCCCTCTTTTTTGATGGGACAACTATATGATTCAAAAATAGTTCCAGAAAATGCCATTCATTATTTTGGATTGGGTTATTTCCCCACTTCTTGGCAAACCAATCTTTTTATGAATGATGCTTATGCATCGAATGAACTAAAGCAGCGCATTGAGTTTAATACTCTTTCTAACGCCCTTAGAATGAATTATGTGGGAACAGATAAAATGCTTGAGCAATTTAAAACAGATTACCCCAATTCCAATGAAACTTCAAGTATTGATTTTGATGTTGCAAATTATTATTTCAATAATGAAAAATATCGCTATGCATTAAAATGGTTTATTCGCGTTTCGGAAAATCAAGTCCCTAAATTAGATATCCCTGAATACAACTTTAATAAAGGCTATACCTTGTTTTCTGCAAAACGATTCAAACAAGCTAAGTCATATTTGGAAAAAGTTAAAAACAACAAAACCTTTGAATCAGATGCGCACTATTATTTAGGTCATATAGCATACCAATTGGAGGATTTTAATGAAGCAGAAGCGCAGTTTAGTAATATTTCAAATCCTAGTCAAAAAGAGAACCTCTCTTACTTTCAAGCTGATATGAATTTTAGACTAGGGCGATTTGAACAAGCGATTGAATTTGGTAAGCTTTTTTTATCAAAAGCATCTAAAGATCAGATTTCTGAGATCTCAAAAATTATTGGGGAGAGCTATTTTAATTTAGAAGCTTATAAAGATGCGATTCTATATTTGGAAACATACAATGGTAAAAAAGGAACCTGGGAGAATATTGATTTCTATCAATTAGGCTATGCCCATTATATGCAGCAAAATTATGAAAAGGCGATTGGACAGTTTAATAAAATTATTGAAAATAAAAATGCTTTAGCTCAAAACGCTTATTATTATTTAGCAGATTGTTATTTGAAAACAAATCAAAAGTCTGCAGCTCAGAATGCATTTAAAAGTGCCTCTAAAATGAATTTTGATTCTGTAATTAAAGAAGATGCCTCCCTGAATTACGCTAAATTGAGTTATGATATTGGAAATCCTTATGAGGAGTCTCCCAAAGTTTTATTGGAGTTTCTTGAGACTTTCCCGAAAAATGAACAAGCAGAGCTAATAGGTGAATTATTAATTAATTCATACACTAAATCGGGAAATTATGCAGCTGCTCTTCAAATTTTAGAAGACAAAAGTGGATATAAAAATAATGAAACTCTTCAGCGTGTTTTAATACTTAAGGCAGTAGAGGACTTTAAGATTGGATTGTACTCTCAAAGTAGTGAGTTCTTTCAAAAGGCAATTAAGATTAAAGAAAATAAAATATTAGGTGCCTTCGGTTTATATTGGCTCGGAAGGTCTGAGTATGAGAGAAGTCGATTTAATAATTCATTGGATATTTTTAAAAAGTTTAAAAAGCATCCTGAAAGAGTAAATATCAAAGATAACGCGAGGTTGTCTTATGACATGGGTTACATTTATTTTAAGTTAAGGGAATACACCCATGCTTTGCAGTATTTTTCAGAGTTTAATTTAGTTAATGACAGTTTTAATAGATCATTTCAGCGGGATACTTTTTTAAGAATGGGTGATTGTCAATTTGCATTAAAGCAATATTGGCCAGCTTTAGAATATTATAATACTGCCATTGCTTTAAATCCGCAAAGAGGCTCATATGCCATGTTTCAAAAAGCAATGAGCTATGGTTTTGTTGACCGTAATTCAAAAAAAATTGAAACCTTAATAGCGCTCGTTCAGACATATTCGAGAGACCCTTTATTGGACGATTCTATTTTTGAATTGGCATCTTCTTATAGTCGAGAGGGAAATTCCGATCAGTCATTAGCTTCATATGATCTTCTTTTGAGTAAATACAAGAATAGTCCCTATATCCCCAGAGCAATCTTAAATAAGGGGTTGATATTGTATAACAAAGAACAATATGGAGAAGCGAAAGGAGTATTGGAGGATTTGGTAATTAAGTATAGATTAGATCCTGTAGCTCAACAGGCTGTTCGAACTTTGAGAGAAATTGCTGTTGATCAGTCGGAAGTTAATGCTTTTACAAAATGGGTAAAAGAAAAAAGGTTAAATACATTTACAGACATTGAGCTTGAAACAACCGCTTTTACTTCTGCTGAAAAACAATTTTTAGATGGAAATACGAATACTGCGGAAAGATTATTAAAAGAGTATATAGAAATATATCCTAAAGGTACATTTGGAAATCCAGCACAATTTTACTTAGCCGAGATTTATTTTGAAAAAGAAAGCTTTATTAAAGCCTTTCCTTTTTATAAATTTATTGTTGATCAACAGATTTCCAGTTTCACAGAAAAATCTTTGGTTCGTATTGTCACTTTACTCAAAAAAGAAGAGCGTCTTTCTGATGCAATAGATTATCTAGAAAAATTAGATCAAATAGCTTCGTTTGAGGAGAATAAACGTTTTGCTAAATTAAACTTAATGCAGGCTTATTATGCTAAAAACGAATTTGAGAAGACATTAGAAGCGTCAAATTCGGTTTTGGAAATCGAAAATTTAGGCACAAGTTTAGAGTGGGATGCCACATTGCTTAAGGCCCGTTCAGCATTAGTATTAAAAGACAGTTTGATGGCCTCAAAGGCTTATGAACAATTGGAACAGGTGTCCCAAAAGGAATATGCAGCAGAAGCACTATTTTACAAGGCGGAATATCTTCTAAATAAAAAAAAGTATAAAACTTCAATTACTATTATAGAAAAAATTGCTGGGGGTCGAGGACAATCTGGAATATGGAACGCAAAGGCATTATTACTTTTAGCAAAAAACTATTACGCACTTGAAGATTCATTTCAGGCAATTTTTGTTTTGGAGTCTGTTAGCGAAAATTTTAAAATTTATCCAGAAATTACGAATGAAGCTCTGGGTTTGCTTAAAGTATACAGGACTTCGGCAGCAGAAGAGAATAGATCAATTAGACAAAAAGAAGATGAAAACTAGGGTTACTTTTGTTTTAATTTTCTACTTAATTTCTTTGTCAATAAAAGCTCAGAAAACAGGGAGCGAGTCTATCGGTACTCAAGAAGTATTAGTTATAAAATCATATACTCCTAGTTTGTCTGATGCTTTTAAAATAATTTCAAGCCCAATGTCACCAGACAGTTTGTTGACTAAGTATAAAGTCCTAGAATTTAAAATAAAATCTATCCCTGTTGTTTCTACTTTTGTACCCAACAAAGCAACCCCCTTGAAGTTGCAACGTCGCAATTCGAGTACTCCGCACAATACTCTTTTTAGTTTTGGATTTGGTGTTAAAAGTCAACTTTTAATGGATGTGTCAAGCATCATTGAGTTGGATCGTACTCAGCGTTTTGGAGTTAAAATGTATCGTGATGGTTTTGGTGGAAACTTGCCTAATACGATACTAACAAGTAATCAGCAATTCAGTCGCTTAGGGATTCATCACAATTTGAGAAATAATGATTACAATGCTAATACGCTATTGGAATTTACCAATTCAAAAAATAATTATTTTGGATTGTATGAAAGAGATTGGGATAATTTATTGATTCTCACTATTGATCCATCAATTAGGCGAAATGCATTCAAAATTAGAACCGACTGGAATTGGTATGATTTTGTTGTAAGGGGGATTGAATTTCAGGTAAATTTGACTTCTGATAATTTTAACACCTCAGAACAGCAACTTGCTTTAAAAGCTGATTTTGAATTTGAATTAGGCAATGGAAAGATTACGGCAACAACTTCTTTAAAGGGATTAAACACAGTCTTTCAAGAGGCTTATTTTGGAAGAGAAATACAAGAGGAATCTATGGGAGTTGCTTCAATTGGATTGCATTGGCAGAGTACTTTTACTGATTTTAAAATGAAAGTTGGGGCAGGAATTGCCTATTCTTCTAGAATGGATGGCTTTACAAACGATTTACTATATTATCCTGAGATTGATTTTTCTTATCAGAAAAAAGGATTAACTATAGTCCCTTATTTTATTGCTCAGGGTGGAGTAAAATTGAATAGCTATCAATCCCTTTCTTCTATCAACCCATATCTTGCTCCTACCACTTTACTAAAACCTACTTTTAGTAAGTATAATATAACTTTAGGAGTACGTTCTAGTTTGTCTTCAGTTTTAAATTTTAATTTTGGTTTTGTATTTGATCAAGTGGAAAATTTTATGCTTTTCGAACGCTTACCCTATGACTTTACGAATAATAATGATCCTTATCGACTTTCAAACGCATTTGGGAATAAGTATACCAATACAAATTTATATGGTTTTAAAGCATCCTTAAGAATTGATTTGGCTAAAAATAACTTTATCCGTTTTGGAACTCAGTATCGTTATTTTGATAGTATGAGTCCGCAAATTCTTTGGAACACACCTTCTTTAGAGATGAATTGGGAAGGGCAATTAAAGTGGAAGGAGAATTTAACGTTAACTTTTCAAGGAAGCCTTCTTGGTGACCGAACTGCGTCATATCGACCAATATTTCTAAATCAACTTCCAGAAAATGTACGATTTGAAGAAGAAAATATTCCATTATTTATCAGCACTAGCTCCCATATTACTTATAAAATATCTGAGCAATTTGATGTTTTTATAAAATTAAAATTAAACTCTGAGGGTGTTCATGGACGATGGTCTTATTTTAAAGAGCCTTCTTCCCTTATTTTAGCTGGAGTAACGTATAAATTTGATTTTCAGTATTAATATTTTAATTTGGTTTCAATAATTGATTTTCATTACATTTGCTAACATATTTTATGAAAAAATTTTTACCAATATTAGATTTTAAAATGAAAATAAAATTATCAATTCTTTTCTCATTATTTTTCTTTTTTTCCTTTACCTCTTGTCAGCAGAAAGTTGATTTATTGGTACATAATGCAACTGTTTACACTATGGATAATAATGGAACTGTTGCTTCTTCATTTGTTATAGATAAAGGAAAGTTCATCGCGGTTGGTGATGATGAATTGCTTCAGAAATATAATGCTAGAAGGGTTTTGAACCTTCAGAAGCTACCTGTTTATCCAGGTTTGATAGACTCTCATTCTCATTTTTTAGAAATGGGATTAAGTTTACAGCAGATAGATTTAAGGGGAACAAAAAGTTTTGAAGAAATCATAATTCTTTTACAAGATACTTTTGATGAAAAGCAGATAAATGTCATTGTTGGAAGAGGATGGGATCAGAACGATTGGGAAGTTAAAGAATTGCCTAATAAAGAACGTTTAGATAATTTGTTTCCTAACATACCCGTTGCCCTTCGCCGAATCGATGGTCATGCATTATTGGTTAATCAGAAAGCGCTTGATCTTGCTGGAATTACAATTGACACTAAAGTTGAGGGAGGTTCTATAATTAAAGAAAATGGAAAGTTAACTGGAGTTCTTATTGATGCGCCTGTAAGATTGATAGAAAATATCCTGCCAAAGCCCACAAAAAAGAATAAGATAAAGGCTCTTCAGGACGCTTCAGAAATTGTTTTTGCTAATGGACTTACTTCAGTTACTATTGCAGGAATGGATAAGGATGATATTTTTTTAATTGATAGCCTACAGAAAAAAGGATTGCTTAATGTTAGGATAAACGCCATGATTTCCAACACTAAAGAAAACATGGATTATTTCTTGGAGGCAGGGCCAATTAAAACTAATAAGTTAAACGTAAGATCATTTAAAGTCTATGCAGATGGAGCCCTAGGCTCAAGGGGTGCAGCATTAAAAAATGCTTATTCTGATTTAAAAACACATCATGGCAAGTTTATTACCTCCAAGGATTCCTTACAAAAGTTAGCTTATATTTTAGCAGCAACACCTTTTCAGATGAATACTCATGCTATAGGAGACGACGCCAACAAAGCAGTCCTTGAAGCCTATAAAAAAGCACTTGTTTTTTCAGATGATCCAAGGTGGCGCGTAGAGCATTCCCAAGTTATTGATACTGCTGATATTAAGCTTTTTAATAGAAAAACCATCCCATCAGTTCAGCCAACACATGCCACTAGTGATATGTATTGGGCTGAGGATCGTTTGGGTTCAGACCGATTGTTAGGTTCTTATGCATATAAAGCATTGTTGAATCAGTCAGGAAGAATTGCTCTTGGGACTGATTTTCCTGTGGAGGAAGTAAGTCCAATTATGACATTTTACGCTGCTGTAGCAAGAAAAGATAGTGAGCAATTTCCTGAAGGTGGTTATCTTTCAGAGAATAAGCTATCTCGCGATGAGGCTTTGCGGGGAATGACCATTTGGGGAGCATATGCTAGTTTTGAAGATGATGAGAAGGGGTCTATTGAAGTTGGTAAAAATGCTGACTTTATAATGACAGATAGAGATATTATGAGAGTTAGTGAAAAGCGAATTTTAAAAACTAGAATTGTTGCAACTATTTTAGATGGCAATGTGGTTTATAGTAATCGAATTCATTAATCAACTTAATATATTTAACTAACCTTACTTATTTCGACCTACACACTAAGTATTTTATTTAATTTTGCACTTTTTAATTTATTTTTTTAATCAAAAGTATATTTACAGTAGATATATTTTACAGATAGAACTACTTTTGATTCAAATTTATAATTATGTGTGGAATTGTATGTGCTTTTGAGTTAAAACAGCAAGTTGCTGAAATTCGTCCTCAGGTTTTAGAGATGTCTAAACAACTTCGTCATCGGGGTCCCGATTGGAGTGGAATTTACGATTGTGAGAAAGCTGTTTTGGCTCATGAACGATTAGCTATTGTTGACCCTACATCAGGAAAACAACCTTTGGTGAGTCCTTCTGGGAAATTAATCCTCGCTGCCAATGGTGAAATATACAATCACCGTCAATTAAGAAAGCCTTATGAGTCAAGTTATTCATTTAAGACTCAATCTGATTGTGAGGTTATTTTAGCGCTTTATGAAAAGGAGGGTAAAGGTTTTTTAGATAAATTAAATGGAATATTTGCTTTTGCAATTTATGACGAAGAAAATGATGAGTATTTTATTGCAAGAGATCATATGGGAATTATTCCATTATATATGGGATGGGATTTAAATGGAACTTTTTTTGTTGCATCAGAATTAAAGGCCCTAGAAGGTGTGTGTTCTAAAATTGAATTATTTCCTCCAGGACATTATTTTCATAGTAAAGATAATGTACCCACTAAATGGTACAAACCAGAATGGACTACTTATGATGCTGTAAAAGATAATTCAACATCAATCGAAGATCTTCATGATGCCCTTTCAGATGCAGTTCATCGTCAGTTAATGAGTGATGTGCCTTACGGTGTTTTGCTTTCTGGAGGATTAGATTCTTCAATTACTTCTGCATTAGCAAAGAAGTTTGCTGCAAAACGAGTAGAATCGGATGATAAGCAAGCGGCTTGGTGGCCACAATTGCATTCTTTTTCAGTAGGACTGGAGGGTTCGCCAGATTTAGCTGCTGCGCAAAAAGTAGCTAAACATATTGGTACTGTTCACCACGAAATAAAATTTACTATCCAAGAAGGTTTGGATGCAATAAGAGAAGTTATTTATCATTTGGAAACTTATGACATTACAACAATTAGAGCATCAACCCCTATGTTCCTTATGGCGAGAACCATAAAGTCGTTAGGCATTAAAATGGTATTGTCTGGAGAAGGTGCAGATGAATTATTTGGAGGGTATTTATACTTTCATAAAGCCCCTAACGCAAAGGAGTTCCACGAAGAAACTGTTCGGAAGCTCGATAAATTGCATCAATACGATTGTTTGAGAGCCAATAAATCTTTAGCCGCATGGGGAATAGAAGGTCGCGTTCCTTTTTTAGATAAAGAGTTCATTGAGGTCGCTATGCGAATAAATCCTAAGGATAAAATGATTACAGAAGAGCGAATGGAAAAATGGGTGCTACGTAAAGCATTTGAAGAATATTTACCAGCAAGTGTTACATGGCGTCAAAAAGAACAATTTTCCGATGGCGTAGGCTATAGTTGGATTGACACACTAAAAGAGTTAGTGGAAAGAGAAGTTACTGACGAACAAATGTTAAACGCACATTATCGCTTCTCCGTTCAAACTCCACAAAATAAAGAAGAGTTTTATTATCGCACTATATTTGAATCCCATTTCCCTAGTGATGCTGCTGCTCTGAGCGTTCCTTCGGTACCTTCTGTTGCTTGCAGCACACCAGTTGCATTAGCTTGGGACACAGCCTTTAAAGATCAAAATGATCCAAGTGGAAGAGCTGTTGCTAAAATTCACGAAAAAGGTTACGAAGAATAGTACTTAAACCTTATTTTTAAGTCAAGAATTCTCTTTTTTTATAACACATACATGTTGATAACTTCGTTACTATTTACGGGGGTTTAGATCGGTTTTGAGTAGCTGAATAGTTATATTTGAAATTAGGCATTAAATAGTCCCAAAACATACACATATGAGTGAAGAAAATCAAAACAAACAATATTCGGAAGATAGCATTCAAGCGCTTGAAGGGATGGAACATGTTCGCATGCGACCTTCAATGTATATTGGTGATATAGGCGTTCGTGGCCTACATCATTTGGTTTATGAAGTTGTAGATAATTCTATTGATGA
>CAJJAB010000021.1 GCA_905181895.1 Flavobacteria bacterium MS024-2A
ATTCAAACGTATAAGACTGATCTGTAGTACTTAAGATTTTAATTTGAATTGGACGTTTATCTTGATTAGTTGTTGGATTTAGCTTGGTTAAAATACACTCACAATCGTTTACCCAACGAAGACTTGCTGTGTCTACAACTCCTTCAAACCGCTCGATTTCATAATCAGGAGTTCGTTCAAAAACAGATCGTGTTAATTTTCCATTAATAATTTGAGAAAATTCAAACGTACCTTCGTGAAAAGGGATACAGTTTCGTTCAACCGAATAACAAGAAGCTAGAAGAAAACAAAATATAATTAGGTAAT
Source organism: Flavobacteria bacterium MS024-2A (assembly GCA_905181895.1). GTDB lineage: Bacteria > Bacteroidota > Bacteroidia > Flavobacteriales > Flavobacteriaceae > MS024-2A. The sequence continues at coordinate 307 of CAJJAB010000021.1, forward strand.
TTTTCATTGGGAATAAAATTACTAAGATTTAGGAATATAACTACGAAAACTTCCATTCTTATACAGTTGAATTATTTGAAACACCTCTTCAGTTTCTAAGTCTTCGTTTTTGGGTTGTTTTTCTGATAATACCTCCTTCTTGCTTTTAACTTTAAATAAGTCAGATGTTAATTCTTTTGGAACTTCAGCACTAAGTGGAGGGGGAGAACTTTTTTTATTTCCTAAAATCAACCAATCTAAATTAACTTCATCAAAATGTTCGTGAACCTTTAACATAAACTCTAAACTAGGCTTATTCCGTTTTGATAAAATATGAGAAACAGAAGAACGTTGAACACCTATTTTTTGAGCAAAAGCGGTTGCATTAAGTTGGTTGTTATCCATTAAATTTTGTAGTCGATCTAAGAAGCTTTCTGTGTTTAACATTGTGAATAATATTTAATTAAAATCAAAGATACAATAGTAAATTAAATAAATCAAGCCCATATTATCTAAAACTAATACTTTAGATATAACACGTAAATAATTGATTTTAAATAATTTAAATATTTAAATAATTTTATAGATACATTTGTATCACAAGTAAGGACCTAAAGTTTGTAAGAACTTTAATAGCCGTTACATTTGTATAAAACATTTGTAAACATACAGATGTTTACATTTGTATTTTATTAAATTATGACTAATAAACGTTACTTGCCTCCTGGCGCTTTAATCCCTTTTTTAGATGCTTTACCAGAAACTGTTGTAAAGAGCGTAATTGGTCAATCTGTAAATGATTTACCTATTCATCTTTTGTCAATAGGAAAAGGGGTAACGAAAATTTTGATTTGGTCTCAGATGCATGGAAATGAGAGCACAACAACAAGAGCTCTCCTTGATTTTATTCCTTGGTTTCTAAATTCCTCTCAAAAATCACTACAAGAAGCTTTCGCTTTAAGTATCATATTGCAACTCAACCCAGATGGAGCTGAAACATACACTCGCTTAAATGCTAATAATGTTGATCTTAACAGGGATGCAATTAATCTTTCACAACCAGAAAGTAAAGCGTTGAATAATTTATATCATACAATAAAACCGGATTACTGTTTAAACCTTCATGGCCAAAGAACGATTTTTTCTGCTGGTAAAAAGGGAGAAACAGCCAGTCTATCCTTCTTGGCACCCTCTGCTAACATTGAGCGTACTGTAACGCCTCCAAGAAAAAAGGCAATGCAATTAATAGTTGCTTTAAAAAAGACGCTAGAAAAGGTACTTCCAAATCAAATAGGGCGCTATGACGATTCATTTAACCCCAATTGCGTTGGAGATAAATTTACTCAATTAGGCTCTCCTACAATACTTTTTGAAGCCGGACACGTCTCTGGAGATTATCAGCGAGAGATAACGCGAAAGCATCTGTTGACATGCCTCAAGACTTTTTTAAAGACTTTAATAACAAATGATTGTAACCATTCTATTGAAGAATATTTTAATATACCGGAAAATGCTAAAGATTTTATTGACCTTATTATTTCTGGTGTAACTGTAATCCATAATGGTAAGAATTATTTCGAGCAAGAATTAGCAATTCAATATCAAGAAAAACTCAAAGGAGATAATGTTATATTTATTCCTGTTATGGTGGCTTTCGCATCTAAAATACCTTTAAAGTCTCATAAAAAAATTAAACTTTCAAAGGGCTTGATTGATAGTCCTCTTCATTTTAATAAACGAAAAATGATTAAGATTTCTAATTTAACTTCCTTGATTTAAATATAATTGCTTTTTTAATCTATTTTGATGAACTATTCACTAATAAAAAACAATTTAAATGAAAATTCCTCAGTAAATATAATTAAAACTAGTTATATTTGTTAAAAATATAATTCATGAGTAAAGTTGCATTAGATGAAATTGATCATCAAATACTTGACATTTTAATTGACAATACGCGAATTCCTTTCACAGATATTTCAAAGCGATTACTAATATCAGCAGGTACAGTTCATGTTCGTGTAAGAAAAATGGAAGAGACGGGTATCATTAAAGGGTCTTCATTAAACATAGATTATGTTAAGCTAGGATATTCATTCATAGCTTATGTTGGTGTTTTTTTAGAAAAAACAAATACAATTAATGGAGTTTTGAAAGCATTAAATGAAATACCTTTTATTACAGTTGCTCATATAACTACTGGAAAGTTTAATGTTTTTTGCAAGCTTAGAGCAAGAGATACTCATCATGCTAAGGATATAATTTTTATGATAGATGACGTTGTTGGTGTTTCCAGAACAGAAACCATGATATCAATGGAGGAGAGTATCAATGATAAAAAACGTTTAATGCACCATATTTTTACCGAATTATAAAATAAAATCTTGATGGCTCGAAAACCTAAAATCGAAAGATTTAACGAAAAAACACTTTCCAAATTTCAAATATACAATAGCCTCTTTCTAAAACTTCCTTTTAAAAACATCAAAGAAACTTCATTGTTTCTTCCGCTTTTCACAGATGCATGTAAAGCGGGATATGAACAAGGTCATAATCCAAATGATATTGTTAATTCTTTTTTTAAACGATTTATACCTGATTTTGATGGAAAACAACAAAAAGACTTGCTATTTAACTTCATTCAATACATCGAACGTCAAGTCGTTCTCTTTGATGCTATTGAAGATGCAAGTTTTTCATATGTAAATAACATGCATGGCAGAGGAACATTGCGAAATATTAAAGAAGAAGCCACAAATAAGCAACTTTCTGAAAGCCTTTCTGAATACATTAAGCGCTTTAATGTTCGTATTGTATTAACTGCACATCCTACCCAATTTTATCCAGACAACGTTCTTGTAATCATCAATGAACTTTCAAGTGCAATAGCTAAAGATGACCTTGATAGCATTACAAAATTATTAGTTCAATTAGGGAAAACTCCTTTTTATAAAAAGGAAAAACCAAGCCCCTTTGATGAGGCGGTTAGTTTAATCTGGTTTCTAGAGAATGTATTTTATCATTCCGCTAGTACTATATATGATTATATCGCTGAACACATCATTGACTCTAACCAACTTGACAATTCAATTTTTGACTTTGGCTTTTGGCCAGGCGGAGATCGAGATGGAAACCCATTTGTAACTTCTGCTATAACACTTAAAACAGCAAAACGTTTGCAGTTTTCCATTCTAAGAAATTATTATCGTGACCTTAGGAAATTAAAAAGAAAAATCACATTTCCAGGAGTAGAGCATCGTGTTTCAAATCTTGAGCAATTAGTTTTTAATGAATTATTCTATCCAGAACGCAACATCGAATTTTCATTAGACATTCTATTGAATGAAATGAACGCAGTTTTATCGATTCTTTTAAAAGACCACAGTGGTTTATATCAAGAAGAAGTTAAGAACATGATTCATAAAATGAAATTATTTGGACTCCACTTTGCTAGTCTAGATATTCGTCAAGATTCAAGAGTACATCACAGAGTTTTTACTGAAATAGTTTCTCATCCTGATATTCAATCGCACACAACAGGACTTCCTGATAATTATATTGAATTAAGCACAGATAAAAGGTTAGATGCGCTATCCATAATGAAAGGAGATATTTCACCTATAATTTATAATGATGAGATAACACAGCAAACCTTAGAGAGTATTCGTGCAATGCAAATGATACAAAAGGTTAATGGAGAACGTGGATCTAATCGCTATATTATTAGCAATTGCCAAACTTTAGAAAATATCTTGCAGCTTTTTGCGATGTGTCGTCTTAGTGACTGGGAAAATCCAAAAGTTGATTTTATTCCTTTATTTGAGACTATCTCGGATTTAGAGTCAGCTGAAGCAGTGATGAAAGGTTTGTTCAATAATTCCAGATATAGAGCACATTTAGAAAGTAGAAAAAATAAACAGACGGTAATGTTAGGCTTTTCTGATGGAACAAAAGACGGGGGGTACTTCATGGCAAATTGGAGTATTTACAAAGCAAAAGAAGCTCTAAGCGGATTAGCTACAAAATATGGAATTTCTGTTGCTTTTTTTGATGGTAGAGGAGGTCCACCCGCAAGAGGAGGAGGGAATACTCATGAGTTTTACGCTTCCATGGGAGACACTATTCAGAGTGATGACATTCAGCTTACCATCCAAGGACAGACAATCAGCTCTAACTTTGGGACACTTGATTCTTGTCAATACAATTTAGAGCAGCTTTTGAGTTCAGGGATTGCTAGTCACATTTTAAATCCAGGTAAAAATAATTTAGTGGCTACTGATCGTAAAACAATGGAGAGTATCGCTGAATATAGTTATGAGGCATATCAGAACTTCAAAGCTCATCCCATGTTTATTCCATATCTAGAGCGCATGTCAACTCTACCTTTTTATGCCAAAACAAATATCGGAAGTAGACCATCCAAAA
>CAJJAB010000022.1 GCA_905181895.1 Flavobacteria bacterium MS024-2A
TTTCTATTGATGAAAGTATCTCTGATGGTGTTTATTCTAATTTAGCAATTATTAATCATTCCTCAGCAGAGTTTATTGTTGATTTTGTAACTGTAATGCCCGGGGCACCCAAGGCAAGAGTTAAGTCTCGGGTCATTTTAACTCCAGATCATATCAAACGTTTTCATAAAGCCTTGGGTGATAATATAAAACGTTATGAAATTGCAAACGGAACAATTACCACGAACGAACCTCCACCGATACCCCTCAATTTTGGCCCTACCGGAGAGGCATAAATAAAAATTCTGCAATTTTAATTGCAGAATTTTTATTTATGATAATAACTCAAAATTCTGAGGTATAGTGAAATTTTATTTCTCTATATTTCTCCTGCGTCATTTGGAGCGAAAAAGCAGAGTCAGCAAGAAAGACTAATTTTCCACTTTTGTCTTTGGCCAAAAATTTCTGTTTGATACGTTGAAATTCTTTAAAATCTGCGCTATCTGTTTCAGCATCTACCCAACAGGCTTTGTGAACGTTTAGATTTTCAAAGCTACATTGCGCACCGTATTCGTGTAACAAGCGATATTGAATTACTTCAAATTGAAGTGCACCCACAGTTCCAATTACTTTTCTACCATTTAGATTTAGGTTAAACAACTGAGCCACTCCTTCGTCCATTAATTGATCAATTCCTTTTGCAAGTTGTTTTGCCTTTAGGGGATCATTGTTATTAATAAAACGGAAATGTTCCGGGGAAAAGCTAGGAATGCCTTTGAATTGAAGAATCTCCCCTGCGGTTAGTGTATCTCCGATTTTAAAATTTCCAGTGTCGTGTAAGCCCACAATATCTCCTGGATAGGAGATGTCTACAATTTGTTTTTTCTCAGCAAAAAACGCATTAGGTGAAGAGAACTTTAATTTCTTATCCAGACGCACATGATGGTATGGTTTATTGCGCTCAAAAGTACCCGACACAATCTTTATAAATGCTAAGCGATCCCTGTGATTGGGATCCATATTGGCATGAATTTTAAAAACAAAACCAGAGAATTTTTCATCATCTGGCTCAACTAAACGAGTATCTGATTCCTTTGCCAAAGGCTTTGGAGCAATTTCTATAAAACAATTGAGTAATTCCTCAACCCCAAAATTATTTAATGCAGAACCAAATAAGACGGGCTGAAGGTTTCCCTGTAGATATTCTTTTTGTTCAAAAGGGGGGTAGACTCCTTCTATTAATTCCAATTCTTCTTTTAAATCATTTAGATGTTTTATTCCAATTTCTTCCTCTAATTCAGGATCATGTAGAGATTCAAACGTCTTTTTTTTACCTATAGTTTGTTTACTCTCATCTTGAAATAATTGAATATTTTTTTCCCAAATATTATAGATTCCCTTAAAGTCATAACCCATTCCGATTGGAATTGATAAGGGAGTGACATGCAAGCCCAACTTTTGTTCTACCTCATCCATCAAATCAAAAGCATCCTTTCCTTCTCTGTCTAATTTATTGATAAAAACAATAATTGGAATTTTTCGCATACGACAAACTTCCACAAGTTTTTCGGTTTGTTCCTCAACCCCTTTAGCTACATCTATCACCAAAATAACACTGTCCACAGCGGTAAGCGTTCTGAAAGTATCCTCAGCAAAATCCCTGTGTCCAGGAGTGTCAAGAATATTTATTTTTTTTTCTTTATATAAAAAAGCTAAAACGGAAGTGGCTACAGAAATTCCACGTTGCCGTTCAATTTCCATAAAGTCACTCGTTGCTCCCTTCTTAATTTTATTGGATTTGACCGCTCCGGCTTCTTGAATGGCACCCCCGAAGAGGAGAAGCTTTTCAGTCAAAGTTGTTTTTCCAGCATCGGGGTGGGAGATAATCCCAAAGGTCCGACGTCTTTTAATTTCTTCTATAAATCCCATGCACACAATTTGTAACAAAAGTATTACAAATAAAGCCCCCAAGCGAAGAGAATGTGAGTAGGTTTTTGCAAAAATATTAGGTAATTTTGAAAGCTATGAAAGAAGAAGTTATCTTGGTTGATACAAGCGATAATCCCATAGGCACAATGCCTAAGATGGAAGCACATGAAAAAGCTGCTTTGCATCGTGCTTTTTCTGTTTTTATTATTAATAAAGAAGGACAATTAATGTTGCAACAACGCGCTTTACACAAGTATCATTCCCCAGGACTTTGGACCAATACTTGCTGTAGCCATCAACGATTGGGGGAGACTAACTTAGAGGCTGGGGCAAGAAGATTGCAAGAAGAAATGGGTTTTGAAACTCCTTTGGAAGAATTATTTAGCTTTATTTATAAAGCGCCTTTTGACAATGGACTTACTGAACATGAGTTGGATCATATCCTCTTGGGATATTACGATGCAGTTCCAGAAATAAATGAAGAAGAAGTAGCTAGCTGGAAATGGATGGATCTAGAACAAGTTGCTGAAGAAAAAAAAACCAAACCAGAGAATTATACTGTTTGGTTTAAGATTATTTTTGATCGATTTTACAAACATATTAAAGCCTAATTATGCAAGTTACCGTAAGTAGAAAAGCCCACTTTAATGCAGCACATCGGTTGTATAGAAAAGATTGGACAGACCAACAAAATGAAGCCATTTATGGTAAATGTGCCAATCCACACTATCATGGACATAATTATGAATTGATTGTTCATGTTACTGGCGCAATTGATCCAAATACAGGCTATGTAATGGACATGAAAGTATTGAAAGATTTAATTAAAGCAGAAGTAGAAGATTTGTTAGATCATAAAAATTTGAATGAACAAGTTGCTGATTTTTTTGATTTGATTCCATCGGCTGAGAATATTGCTGTAGTTATTTACAATAAATTAAAACCTCATTTAGACAAATCTCATACATTGTCTGTAACTTTATATGAAACTCCTAGAAACTTTGTCAATTTTTCAGGCTAAGCCATTATAAAAATAGTTTACTTAGCAATTAATTATTTTGAAATCTGTCAAAATGTTTTTATATTAATAAAATAATTTTTTAAAACTATATAATGCCGAGTATCAAACAACTTAAAAAAAACATCAATAATGATATTGGTGATTTGATTGAAGACATCTATTTATGGGAACTTTCAAATCCCAGTTCAGATTTAACTAAAAGTGAGAAGCTTATCGACGAGGCCATAATTACTTTTGACGATTTAATTCAACAGGTAAATGCAGTTTCAGGAGAAGGAGTTAAAGCTCAGTTTAAGAAAATTCAAGAGATAAAAGGCAAAGCAATTACAGCACTACTTAAAAAATTTGCTAAACTTTAACTTTATTACTTTTCGCGTCTTTCCTTAAGGTATTTTATGAATTCTTTACCATATTTTGACTTACGTACCTCAGGAGTCATTTTAATTGCTATTGAATCGAGTAAAGAAAAGTTAGCATCATAAACTTCTGTTAATGCTAAATAGGGCGCAATGTTTTGATCTGTGTGTTGGGCAGCAAAGTTTATTGTGAAAAGATATCGTCTTCGTTGTAAATTCTTCAGATTTTGCTGTATTGAGTCAGCTTTCTTCATTTTCCCATCACTTTGCGCCTGATAATATTTTTGAATAAGATCAAGATTCTGATCATTGAACCTTCTTTTAATAGCAATGTGCTCTTGAAGTAATTCTTGATTTTTTGATCCTTTAATTACAGCACTACTTTCAAAGGTTTTGAGCAGTGTGTTAATTTCAATATTCCCTTTTTCTCCAAAAAATAAGATACGGTCATTTAGAGGATTACCATCTTCTTTATCGAGATAGAGATAAAAAACTTCTGGTGTGTTAATTAGAGTTTTGAATTCAAAATTAGGGCTTCCTTTTACTAGAGTCGAATCTACATTTACTAAAAGGGTATCTTCTATTTTTTGTAAATATAAAGTTCCTTTTCTCAGCCCTTCAATCTTCCCAGTAACAATCATAGTGTCTCCAGTAGCTTTCTCTTTTTCAGGTTGACAGGCTAGGATAAAAATTAAAAGTAATGGAAATAAGTAAAAAAAGGTGTATTTCTTTGTCATGATCATAGATTTAACCAATAAGTCAGTTTGAGGTTAAAACTACGATATCTTGGCGAAAAATTGTCAGTACTGATGTAATTATCATTATAAACAATAAATAAGTCGGAAAGCGGCGCAAAACGCCATTGCATTCTTGAGTTTATACCTAAATTTTCTCCCTGAGAATTGTATTGCACAAAGGTTGTCCAAGAAAGTGTTTTGGTGAAAGTGAAATCAAGTTTTGGACTGATTAACCAAATATTTTTTGAGCTGTATGGCTCAGGGAGTTTTATTGTATCAAAATTAACAAGCAAACTTGTGTTAAATATAGGTTGCTTTCGCCAATTCAATTGATTTTCTATGGAAAATTTGGTTCCGTTATAAAAAGAGCCATATGAAATTTTTGATTCAAAATTAAATTTTTTTCTTCTATCTGAACGATACCCTAACTCTACTTCAGTAAATCTATAACTTGAGTTAGAAGGTAGATTGATTCCGTCGCTACTTCGGGTAGGATCAAATCCGTCGACTAAAAACTCATAACGATTATTAATTTTCAAGTCTAAACTTGAACTATTTAAATAGCGCTTTCGTATTGATGTAATGAACCATCGGTCTGTAAGTAAATAGTTCAATTTAGGATTGTACACAAAAAAAGTACGTTCGCTTATTTCATAACTATTTACGTTTGGATTTTTTGGATAAATACGATAAGTATATTCTGGAGAGACTTTTAAAAATCCAGTTCGCCTAAAAAAACCAAGATCAGATCGAAAGTCTTCACCTCCATGAATTACCTCCATGCCTAGCGAATGGCGCAAAGTATTTTTTTGCAATTTAACCCCAGAAATTATATCATCATCTTCCAATCCTTTGGTATAGGATTTGTGAAAAAAGGCACGCCCATTCCATTTGCTATCCGCTGACACCAAATTGTATTCAACACCAGTAACGCCATTTCTTTCTTCTTCTTCAGAAATAAAATCATAATCCTCGGTTGTTCTTCGATCAATAAAAAAGAAGCTAATATTTGACCGATTAAATACCTTTTGACGTAATGTAAAAACTGTATTTAAATTTGAAGGAATTTCATTTGCAATATCAGCATCAGTCAAAACGTTCAGAAATCCTAATCTAAGATTAGAATTTAATTTTCCACTAAGTCTGGCGCCTGCAATAATTTTATTTTCTATAGTTTTTCCATTTATATCTCTTGCTACACCAATTCGTCTGGAAAAGAAAGGAGTAACATCATTAACGGCTCCAAAATCTTTAAACAAGTCATCGTTTTGAGTAAAAAATTGTCTTTTTTCTGGAAGCGAAATTGCAAATCGAGTTAGATTGACTACTTGATCATCAACTTCAACTTGAGAAAAATCAGGATTTAAAGTAAGATCTAAATTTAAAGCATTCCCAATAGGTATTTTAACATCCCCACCAAAAGAAAATTTTGTTTCCTGTTTGGATTCTTCAAAATCCTTGAATTTGGCTATGCTAGTATAAGGAATTATAGAAATAGGATTTCGTGCTTTATCAAGTGGTTTTTCAAAAATCATTTTTCCCATAAATCCGAGATTTCCAATAACTTGATTTTGAGGTGTTTTTATCCAAACGCTGGTCTCATTACCTTGATAGTTTCTTCTATAAAGATTAAAACGCCACGAAGTTTGTTTATTATCATAAAAGAAAGCGCTAAAAGGAATTTTTATTTCAGCTGTATACTTTCCTTCTTCAATTAAAGTATCTACAGTCCATTTTGTGTCCCAAGCAGAGTTTCTATCTGTTCGATAGTTTTGATTTCCTCCTGAAATTAAACCGTCTGCTTTAATTCCAAGGGGATTTGTAGAAAAAGAAAAGGCATTGGTTGCATCATTGAATGTGTCAAATAGTAAAGTTATAGAATCAGATCCATACCACTCAAAGTCCCGCTTTAGGTTTGGGGTCGTGTAGTTCCCGCCATCAGTATTTACTTCAATTAGAATATAAAGGTTTTGATCATCCCTAAGCATTTTAAATTGAGTCTGTTTAATGGCCTGAAGACTATCTGTTGGTCTCCACATCCAAAAATTTGCAGACCATTTTGATTTTCCCCAGTCGACTTCTTCTCCTTTTCCATTAATTTTTATTTCACCTGAAATAG
>CAJJAB010000023.1 GCA_905181895.1 Flavobacteria bacterium MS024-2A
TTTATGCCTTGAGTGAGGATCCTTTTTTTTCAAAAAAAAACATTCTTTTAATTGAAAAGGAATTAAAAAATACAAATGACAGAACATGGTCTTTTTGGGAAACTAAAGAAGGAGCTTTTGAGGAGATGTTAGAAAAAAAATGGGATGCTGCCACTTTCTTATCACCTTCAGTTTCATTGGACTTTAAATTAGCTCCGTATCAATACAAAATGCTGCGTTCAAAAGGCTTTTATAAAGCCTGCCATAAAAAAACTGAAAACCAAAAAAATATTCAGTATTTATCTGCTGAAATAACATCGCTAAAGACTGAAGGTATTACATCTAAAATAATAACCAGCAAAGGTTCTTTTAGCTCAAAAAATGTGTTTAATAGTATATTTGATATACGTAATCTTAATAATCAAAAAAAATATCCTGTATTAAAACAACATTTTATCGGGTGGTTTATCAAAACAAAGTCTGACCAATTTGATTCCAATAAAATCTTATTTATGGATTTTAATATTGAGCAAAAAAAAGAAACCCGTTTTTTGTATGTTTTACCACTTGACTCAAAAAATGCACTTGTGGAATACACCCTTTTTTCACCAGATCTTTTGGAAAAAAAGGAATATGAACAGGGCATTAAATCCTATTTAAAAGATATGGGAATCAAAGAGTATGAGATTAAAGAAAAAGAACAGGGTAATATTCCTATGAGTAGCTTTCCGTTTGATCAACTGAATACATCCTCTCAATTAAATATTGGTACTGCAGGTGGTTGGACTAAAGCCAGCACGGGCTTTACCTTTATGAACACAACTCGTAATGTCTCAAAAGTTGTTTCTTTTTTAAAAACAGGAAAGCCATTAAATCATTTTAACATAAAAAATAGGTTTTGGTTTTATGACCTTCTTTTTTTAGATGTGCTTTTCAAATACAACAGCAAGGGCAGTAAACTATTTGAACGTATGTTTGAAAAAAATACTCCTTTAACAATTTTTCGTTTTCTAGATGAAAAAACAAGCTTTGTTGAAGAACTAAGAATTGCATCTTCTTTTTCTTTACGTCAAATTAGTTGGTTTTTAATGGCCTTAATCAGAAGGTTGTTTTAGAGTTTTCTATTCATTAAATTCTGACCAAACTCAATTAACAGGTTTTTTCCTTTTTTTGAAATAGTTATGGTTTCGAGTTTTTTAAAGGCATCTTCCGTATAAGAAGCAACTAGTTTTTTAGTGGCAATTGATGCACCGCTACTTTTAAATATACCTTTTACAGCTATTACTTTTTGATTGGTTTTTTCAATGGTATTATACCATTGAATAAGCGCCTCTTTTTCTTTGGTATTTCCACTTTTCATCACTTCATGATAAAGTATTGTCTTTTTATTTTCAATAATATCACCTCCAACTTGTTTCCCAAAATCTTTTGGATCACCAAAAGCATCTAAATAATCATCTTGGATTTGAAATGCCATTCCTAATAAAACACCAAATTCATATATTAGGTCAGCCTCTTGATCGGTGGCATTCCCAATCCATGATCCTATTTTTAAAGAATATCCAACTAAAACTGCTGTCTTAAGTCTAATCATTTCTAGATAAGCAGAAATTGTAACGTCATTTTGAACTTCAAAGTCCATATCATATTGTTGCCCCTCACAAACTTCTAATGCGGTTTTACTTAGTTGCTTATTTAATTTTCCAAATAAGGGGTCCCCGTAAATCTCTATGCACTGATATGCTTGAATCAACATCGCATCCCCTGAGAGAATTCCAGTATTGTTATTCCATTTATGATGAACTGTTGGTCTACCTCTTCGCAAGGGTGCAGCATCCATTATATCGTCATGCATCAAGGTGAAGTTGTGAAAAAACTCAACAGATAAAGCTGCAGCTAACGAATTTTTAACGTCACCTCCAAATGCTTCAGTAGCTATTAAAGTTAATAAGGGACGTAAACGTTTCCCCCCCAAACTCAAAATATAGGTTATGGGTAAATAAAGTCCTATCGGCTCCTCTTTTTGTTGATTTTGTTCGAGGTAGTTGGTAAAAAGATTTTGATATTTGAATAACATCACTTTTTTTTTGTAAAAATAGGCCTTTTATAAATAATATTTAGCATTAAAAACTTTAGAAACTTTATTTGTTTTTAAAGTTTCCGTTCTTATATTTGCAAAAAAAATAGGGCAATGAAAAAAGAAATTGTGAGTCAGTCGATTCAGCTTTTTTTACAATATGGCTTTAAAAGCGTTACCATGGACGACATTGCCAAACATATGGGGGTATCAAAAAAAACAATTTACGTTCACTTTCCAACAAAAGATGAGTTAGTTGAGCAAAGCGTTTTAAATCATTTTGACGAAATAATAAAAAATATTAATGTCATATCAAAACAATCTAAAGATCCCATCATTGAGCTATATCAAATAAAAAAAGAAGCCTTAAGTCATTTGTCAGGTGAAAAAAATTCTCCACAATACCAACTTCAAAAACATTATCCTTTATTGTATTCAAAAATTAGAAAAAAAGAATTTAATGCATTAAGCGGGCTGTTTTCGAACAGTATTAATAAGGGCATTGAAACTGGACTATTTAGAAATGATATAAATGTAGATTTTGTAGTTAGAATTTTCTTTAATGGAATACGTGGCATTAAAGACATCCATTTATTTCCAATCGAAACCTATAAAATTGAAGATTTACTTCTAAATTTTTCAGAATACCACCTTCGTGCAATATGCACTATTGAAGGGATTAAAAAGTTAGAGTTTTATAAAAAAGAAATTAATTTATGATTAAAAAAATAAAGCTTTTTCAGCTCCTATTTTTCAGTTTAAGTATCCTCCATGCTCAGGACTTTCCTGAAACAGTTACCTTAAAAGAGGCTATTGAATTTGGCCTTGAAAACAACCGAAATATTATTAATGCAAACTTAGAAGTCCAAAAAGCATATAAAGAAAAATGGAAAACCATAGCGACAGGATTACCTCAAATAAGCGCTAGAGCTGATTACCAAAACTTCATTGAATTACCTACTTCTTTAATACCAGCTCAATTTTTTGGTGGTAATGAGGGCGATTTTGCCGAAGTTCAGTTTGGAACTCCTCAAACCATGTCAGCTGGAATAACATTAAATCAATTGATTTTTGATGGTTCTTATATTGTTGGAATAGAAGCCACTAGAGTTTTTCTTAATGCTTCGAAAAATATTTTAGAGAAAACGGTAATTGAAATTCGTAAAAATATAATTAACTCCTATTTTTCCGTTTTACTGATTCGAGCCAACCTCACTTTTCTAGAAAAAAATAGAGATAACTTAACAATCAATTTAGACGAATTAACTCAATTGTTTCGAAATGGCTTTGAAGAAGAAGAGAGTGTAGAGCAGTTAAGATTGACTTTATCTAGTATTGAAACTCAATTACGTTATGCTCAAAATATGGAGCGAACAACACTTAACATGTTGAAACTTATTTTAGGTTTTCCTACAGTATCGCCTTTGTTTTTATCTGATAACCTTGAGGTTCTGACAACACCTGACTTATTCCAATTAACTGATGTGGATTTCAAAATAGAGAATAATATTGATGTTAAAATCGCTGAAAATAATTTACTATCTGAGAACTTATTATACAGATACGAACGTTCAAAAAACCTTCCTAGGATATCAGCTTTTTTAAATGGAAATTATACTGGAAACAGTGAGTCATTCACTTTTACAAATGTTAATCAAAAATGGTTTGGAGCCTCCTTATTTGGCGTTCAATTAAAAGTTCCTGTTTTTAGCTCATTA
>CAJJAB010000024.1 GCA_905181895.1 Flavobacteria bacterium MS024-2A
CCCGATATTCCCAGTAATTATTATTCTAAAGAGGTAAATAGTATTATTTCACTTAAAGCGGAAACACATAATTTTCCAACTACAGTTGAGCCATTTAATGGTGCGGCAACCGGGTCTGGAGGTGAAATTAGGGATCGATTGGCAGGAGGAAAAGGTTCTATACCACTTGCTGGAACTGCTGTATACATGACTCCATACTCCCGTGTTTCAGAGGATAGGTCTTGGGAAAAAGCATTACCAGAGCGCCCCTGGCGATACCAGACTCCACTTGACATATTGATTAAAGCCTCTAATGGAGCTTCTGATTTTGGAAATAAATTTGGGCAGCCTTTAATTGCAGGCTCAGTTTTAACTTTCGAACATCAAGAAAACGGACAAAAATGGGGATATGATAAAGTCATCATGTTAGCAGGAGGAGTGGGAATGGGGATTGCTGATCAAGCATTAAAAGCGAAGCCTTCCAGAGGGGATTTGATCGTGATATTGGGTGGAGACAATTATCGTATTGGTATGGGAGGTGCTGCTGTTTCATCTGTAAATACAGGTACTTTTGATAATACTATTGAACTAAATGCAGTGCAACGTTCAAATCCAGAAATGCAAAAACGTGTGGCTAATACCATACGGGCACTGGTAGAAACTGGAAAAAACCCTATTGTTTCTATTCATGATCATGGTGCGGGTGGACATTTAAATTGTTTATCGGAATTGGTTGAAGAAACTGGAGGAACTATATACATTAATAAACTTCCATTGGGAGACCCTACCCTATCTTCAAAAGAAATTATTGGAAATGAATCTCAAGAACGAATGGGACTCATCATTAATCCAAAAGATCAAGCTTTATTAGAAAGAATTGCGGCACGAGAACGTTCTCCCATATATATTGTTGGGAAAGTTACAGAAGATCATATGTTTATTTTTATTGATGAAAAAAATAAAACCAAGCCCATCGATCTTAATCTGGACGCTTTGTTTGGTAGTACCCCAAAAACAATTATGAATGATACCTCTTTGAAAGTAAAATTTAAGGATGTTACCTACGACCCAGCTAAACTTCATGATTATTTAGAAAAAGTACTTTTACTTGAAGCTGTAGCTTGTAAAGATTGGCTTACCAATAAAGTTGATCGCTGTGTAAGCGGTAGAGTAGCCCAACAGCAAACTGTAGGTGAACTTCAATTACCTTTAAGTAATTGTGGGGTAGTTGCTTTGGACTACAAAGGGGAAAAGGGAATTGCAACTTCCATTGGACATGCACCCGTAGCTGCATTAATTGACCCTGCAAAGGGCAGTATTCTTGCTATAGCAGAAAGCTTAACCAATATAATATGGGCACCTTTATCTGAAGGCTTAAAGTCTGTCAGTTTATCTGCCAACTGGATGTGGGCTTGTAACAATCCTGGTGAGGATGCTCGCCTTTATAATGCAGTAGAGTCCTGCTCTGATTTCGCTATTGCTTTAGGCATCAATATTCCAACAGGAAAAGACTCTCTTTCCATGAAACAAGAATACGATAACGGAAAAGTTACCGCCCCAGGAACTGTAATCATTTCTGCAGGAGCTTCATGTTCTGATATAACAAAAGTAGTTACCCCAGATCTGAAGAAGAATGGAGGTAATTTGTATTACATAGATTTATCTAAATCTGAATTATCTCTTGGTGGTTCAGCTTTTGCACAAATTGAAAACAAAATTGGAAAAGAAACATCAACTATTGCAGATGCTAACTATTTCAAAAAAGCATTCAATTCTATTCAAAAACTTATAAATGATAATCAAATCAGTGCGGGCCACGATATTTCCTCAGGAGGATTAATTACAACTTTATTAGAAATGTGCTTTCCAACTGATTGGGGTGGAATGAATTTAGATTTATCAAAACTTAAGGCAAGGGATTTAACAACTCTTTTATTCAGTGAAAATTCAGGAATAATTTTACAGTCCTCTCACGATTTACATAAAGTTCTAGAATCAGATGGAATCAATTGTGTCAAAATAGGCTCAATCAATAAAAATAAAATTATCACTCTAAACTATCGTGAAGATCATCACACTTTTAACATAAGTAGATTGAGAGATGTTTGGTATTCTACTTCTTCTTCATTAGATGGCAATCAAACTTTAAACGGTTTATCTCAAGAACGTTTTAAAAATTATAAAAATCAGGCATTAGCTTATCGTTTTCCTAAAACTTTTACTGGGTTTCCAATAAATAGTATTTCTAACAAGAAAATAAAAGCGGCTGTAATTAGAGAACAAGGAAGTAACTCAGAGAGAGAAATGGCCTATGCGCTTCATCTTGCTGGTTTTGAGGTTATTGATGTGCACATGACCGATCTGATTAGTGGACGAGAAACTCTAGAGGATATTCAATTAATTGCTGCTGTTGGAGGATTTTCTAACTCTGATGTTTTAGGTTCTGCCAAAGGCTGGGCGGGTTCTTTTTTATACAACGAAAAAGCAAAGAAAAGTTTAGACACCTTTTTTGCTAGAAAAGATACTCTATCGATTGGGGTTTGTAACGGATGTCAACTTTTTGTGAGCCTAGGCTTATTGACTCCTGAACATAAAGAGAAGCCAAAAATGCTCCAGAACACCTCTGGAAAATTTGAATGTCATTTTACCGCGGTAGATATTCATGATTCTTCTTCAATAATGCTGAAAGGTCTAGAAGGAAGTCGCCTAGGAATATGGGCTGCCCATGGGGAAGGAAAATTTTATTTTCCAAAAGAAAAAGATGCATATCAAATACCCGCAACCTATCATTTTGAAGACTATCCTGGAAATCCAAATGGCTCAGATTTCAATGCGGCAATGCTCTGTTCACAAGATGGAAGACATTTAGTTATGATGCCACATTTGGAACGCTCGACATTCCCTTGGAACTGGGGCTTTTATCCAGAAGGTAGAAAAGATAAAACTAGTCCGTGGCTTATGGCATTTGAAAATGCTTTTCAATGGCTTGAAGATCAATAAAATAAAGTGATTGCTTGAAAATATTTCTTATTTTGCAGTTAAAATAAGATTATGACACCAACTAGATTATTTGATTTTATTGAATATCAAAATAAAAAAGCACCTCTCGAAAAAGCTTTTACCACAAAGTATAATGGAGTTTGGGAATCACTAAATACGCAACAGTTTTGTAATCAATCGCACCAAATAAGTCGTGCGTTACTTAGCTTAGGAATAAAGCCGCAGGATAAGATTGCGATGATTTCATCTACAAATCGAACAGAATGGAACTTAATAGACATTGGACTTCTGGCTATCGGTGCGGTAAATGTTCCCCTATATCCAACCATTACCTCCGAAGATTATGAGTACATTTTGAATCATTCAGAAAGTCAATATTGCTTTGTGTCGGATCAAGAGGTCTATGATAAAGTCCTTGCAATAAAAGATAAGGTCAAATCATTAAAGAAAATCTACAGTTTTAATTCTATAGAAGGTTGTGCGAACTGGAAAGAATTATTAGAAATAGGCGATAATACTGAAAATGATGAAGCAGTTCGAAAAAGAAAAGTAGCTGTCCTACCTACTGACTTAGCTACAATAATTTATACCTCAGGGACTACTGGGACTCCCAAAGGAGTTATGTTAAGTCATGATAATGTGGTCTCAAATGTACTCTCAAGTTCAACTCGACTTCCATTGACTATAGGGGATGCGTCCGCTTTGAGCTTTCTACCTATTTGTCATATTTTTGAACGCGTTATTCTCTATATATACATGTATAATAGTGTGTCAGTATATTTCGCAGAATCAATAGAATTAATAGCTGATAATTTACGCGAAATAAAACCCAACGTCATGACGGCCGTTCCTCGTTTACTTGAAAAAGTATATGATAAAATATATGCTAGAGGTGGTGAACTTAATGGAATCAAACAGAAATTATTTTACTGGGCGGTAAATGTTGGTTTAGAATATGAACCATATGGACAAAACGGAGTTTGGTATGAGTTTAAACTTAAAATTGCTAGAAAGCTGATTCTTTCAAAATGGAAAGAAGCCCTAGGCGGAAATTTAGAATTGATTGCTTCGGGTAGTGCTGCTTTACAACCGAGACTTGCTAGAGTGTTTACAGCTGCGGGAATGACTTTAGTAGAGGGTTATGGTTTAACTGAAACTTCACCTGTTATTTCTGTAAATGACATGAGAAATAATAATTTTAAAATAGGAAGTGTTGGTCAAATAATTGATGGAGTAACTGTCAAAATTGCTGATGATGGTGAAATACTTTGCAAAGGTCCAAATGTAATGTTGGGATACTACAAAGACCCAAAAAAAACAGCTGAGGTAATGACTGAGAATTTTTTCCATACAGGGGATATAGGAGAAGTTGATTCAGAGGGATTTTTAAAAATTACCGACCGTAAAAAAGAAATGTTCAAAACTTCTGGTGGTAAATATATTGCTCCACAAGTAATCGAAAATCAAATGAAACAATCTTTATTTATAGAACAAATAATGGTCGTGGGTGAAAACAGAAAAATGCCTACGGCTTTGATACAGCCAAACATTGAATATGTAAAACAGTGGTTAGAATCTAAGGGTATTAAAACAAATTCTTTGGAAGAATCATTTAAAGAATCTACCCTTATTCAAGCTATTCAAAATGATATTGAGGGACATAATAAAAATTTTGGCTCTTGGGAGCAAATCAAAAAATTTAAGCTTGTACCTGAGGAATGGACAATTGAAGGAGGACACTTAACTCCTACCATGAAATTAAAAAGAAAAGTCGTCAAAGAAAAATATAGTAACTATATTGAAAAGATGTATTCTTAAATATATTTTT
>CAJJAB010000025.1 GCA_905181895.1 Flavobacteria bacterium MS024-2A
CCCGTAACCCTTGATCGCTTTGCTTCCCAAAACGGTAAAACGGGAGCCCTATTAGTCGGTGAACCAGAAGAAGTGGCAGAAAAAATTTTAGCGCATAGCTCCACCTTGGGGGGCATTAGTCGGCTTACATTTCAATTGGATAATGCTAATTTAACACATGAACAACTGAAAAGCACTATACGCATAATTGCAGAAAAAGTATTACCTATAGTTAACTTAGGATAAAACTCAAAATGCATGAACTTAAAAAAAGCTATACGATATGTTATGACAATTACATTTCCGTTAATAGGGATTATGCATTTTACTAATCCCTCCCCTTTCTTGGCAATTATTCCTTCTGGACTACCTTGGCCTTTGGCATTGGTTTACATTAGCGGTTTATTTGAAATTCTTTTTGGAATTGGTCTAATAACAAAATATAGAAAGCATGCTGCATATGGATTAATTTTATTATTGATTGCTGTTTTTCCTGCTAATATTTATCTAGCAATAAGTCCTATTGCACAAGAGACTTTTGGAACTTCACAAACTATAGCTGTAACTCGCCTACCCTTTCAATTTCTTTTTATTTGGATGGCTTATAGTCAAACCAAAGACGATTGATTAAAACCTAATTTTAAAGAGCATAATGAACGAAGAAGATAAAAATAAAATCAAAGCCTACAGCAAGAAAACACCCTTGTATTTGAGTAGAAGAAAATTCAATCCTCAAGGAGTATTGGTTGAGGTGCAATGTATAAGCTGTAAGGAGTTTAAAAGTATTGATGACTATTCCAAAAATAAAATAGAAATTGATGGGATTGAAATCAAATGTAAACGATGTAAGTCATCCAAATAACAATCGTATGATTAAAGAATTACTTTATGCCCATTGCAAAAAATATCTTGAATCAAAACGCTCTCTTTTAGAGGAACAAAAAAAGACGCTACAATTGGCCTTAACCTCTGAAGATAAAAGCACCGCTGGAGACAAGCATGAAACGGGGAGAGCAATGATTCATTTGGAAAGAGAAAAGCTTGGAAATCAAATGGCAATGGTTGATAAAAGCTGGCAAAAACTAAATGCTCTTAAAAATCACTTAAGTACAAATAGCGTTGGTTTAGGCTCTGTAGTTTTAACGGATAATGCAAATTATTATATTTCTATAGCCTCTAATTTTTGTAAGATTAACTCAAAAAAATATTATTGTATTTCTGCACAAAGCCCAATAGGAAAAATATTATTAGGTAAAAAAGTGAACGATAAATTTGAGTTTAATAATTGTCTTAGCATAATTCTAGAAATTAAATAACAAAGTATTCTTCGCAAATAACTTTTACTATTACATTCTTGTTTGATAGGTATATAATTCAAAATAGCGCCCTTTCACCTTTATTAGTTCCTCGTGTTTTCCTCGCTCCACTATATTACCATCCTCAATAACAAGAATTTGATCTGCCTTTTGAATAGTGCTCAAGCGATGTGCAATGACAAAAGTCGTCCGATCTTTCATTAAAACAGCCAAACTTTTTTGAATAAAAGCTTCACTTTGGGTATCTAAATTGGAAGTAGCTTCGTCTAAAATTACTATTTTGGGTTTGGCTAATAAAGCACGCGCAATAGAAATTCGCTGACGTTGACCCCCAGAGAGTTTGACTCCTCTTTCTCCAATTAATGTATTTAAACCATCTTCAAAGCGATCTGTAAATTCATTTACATAAGCACCCTTCACGGCTTCTAAAAGTTCTTTTTCAGTAGCTTCTGGACGAGGGAAAAGAATATTTTCTCGGATAGTACCTTCATATAAAAAGTCGTCTTGAAGGACAACGCCCAATTGACTTCTAAAACTTTTTAGATCTACTTTTGACAAATCAATTCCGTCGATTAATACTTGTCCTGAATTTGGGTTTAAGAAAGCCGTTGCAAGACCTGCAATAGTCGATTTACCGGAGCCAGATGAACCGACCAAAGCAGTTACACTTCCTTTTGGAGCCTCAAAAGAAATTGCATGGAGAACTTCGGTTTTGTCATCATAGCTAAAGGAAATATTTTTAAAAGAGACATTTCCTTCAATCTTGTTGAGTTTCAAGCATCGTATCTCCAAATCATTTTCTTCAGGAATACTCATCAATTCTTGGGTTCGGTCCAAACCCGCAAAGGCCTCTGTAAGCTGACTGCCTATATTACTCATCTGAACAATAGGAGCAATCATAAATCCAAGAAAAAGGGTAAAGGATACAAATTCGCCATAAGTCATAGTATTATTCATTATAAAATAGCCTCCCATCCCCATTATCCCTGCAGATGCTAAACCCAATAAAAAAGTAGACGAACTTGTCATAAATGCGGTTGCGGTAAGACTCTTTTTAACGTTTTGATAAAGCTCTTCGACCCCTTTTTCAAAAACTTTTTTTTCTTGTTCTTCTGCATTAAAGCCTTTTATTACTCTAATACCATTTAAAGTTTCAGTGAGTCGTCCAGTTACTTCAGCATTAATTTTTCCTCGAGCTCTAAAAATAGGACGAATATATCCAAAGGCTTTTAGAGCAATTACCGCAAAAACTAGAACAGGGAAAAGGACAAATAAAGTCATTTGTCCATTGATTTTAATTAAGATAATAAGAGAAATCATTGCTGTAATACTCCCACCGATGAGCTGCACTAAACCGGTTCCTACTAAATTACGAACTCCCTCAACGTCTGTCATCACTCGAGAAACTAGAGCTCCAGATTTATTATTATCAAAAAAACTTATAGGTAGTTTAAGTAGTTTTTGCTGTACGTTAGCTCGAAGAATAGATATTAGATGTTGCGCTTCAACGCTCAATAAGCGAGTTAAAGAAAAGGAACTGATAGATTGAAACAGAAGAGCGATACACACTACTATTAAGAGGTAGGTTAGTGCTTGAATATCTTTTGATGGAATCACCTCATCAATTAAATTTTTGCTGGCATATGGAAGAACTAAGCCAGATAAACTTCTTATTAAAATTAAAAAAAGGCCAAAAGAAACAATTCTTATTCTTGGCCAAATAAATTCTTTAAATGCCCAACGAAAGGATACTTTATTTTTAATCATAGCTCAATTTAGGGTCAAATTTAGGACATTCTTTTTGTTCTATTTATGACTTCTAATAGACTTGTTGTAAAATTAAATACGTAAATTAAGATAGTATAAAAAAAGTAAGTGTTTTCTTGTTAAGAATTTGCCATCCTATCTAAACTTTTATTTTTTTAAAGACATTAGATGAAACTCAAAACCCTCTATTACATTAAAATTTAAATCAAGATTCATCAGAATAATATAAAATTGCTGAAAAGCATCCAGACTTTTTAAAAGCAATAGAAAAATTAGTGAGGCTACATCAGGAAATGTTGGTTCCACATTAGGATCAGTTAAAAGCCCGGAGTGAAAATAAATAAATCATCCAATTTTAAAACCTCTTGAAGACTATTTAGATTGAGTATATTTGAATACATTAATCATAAATCAATTAAAATGAAAAAAGTATTTTACCTCTTTTTATTTATTACAACCAGTATTGTAGCTCAAAAAAAAGAAAAAAATGGAACTATTTACAAAGATCACCCGGGTATAGATCTAA
This sequence comes from Flavobacteria bacterium MS024-2A, assembly GCA_905181895.1. GTDB lineage: Bacteria > Bacteroidota > Bacteroidia > Flavobacteriales > Flavobacteriaceae > MS024-2A. The sequence goes on from CAJJAB010000025.1 coordinate 3,589, forward strand.
TCCTTCAATTTAATGAAGCTTTTATTTCTGCAGACACGATAACATTAGATAAAATTTTAGCAGATAAAGTTAAGCTTGAGAATGGATTATCTCTGAACAAAGATTCTAAAGGTACTAACAAGGATCAAATCATCGCATCCTCAAAGTATTGGAGCGCTAATGTAAAACATCTTTCAATTAAACAAGGGCCTGGTTATCCTGATGCTTTGGAATACAAAGAGGGTAATCAACTTTGGGTTCAAACTTGGGAAAGCATGAATGGTTATCACAGCCAATCTGGGGTTAAATTAGACGCTCCGCTTCATAGACTTTTCAGACTTTCTCCTGATGGAAAGAAAATTCTTTATATAGCAGAATATTTTGAACGTAATCTTTACTTGGAAATATCAAAAAGTAACTATGAGAGAACCAATGGGAAAATATTCATAAACCATCCAAACATAAATACGGTTCGCAAGGTAATGAGTGGATTCCAATTCGGTGATCTCGATCAAGCGTATAGACATTTTTCTGAAAATGCAAGAATTGCAGATATAAATCAACCTATAGGAGAGTCTTTAAGCTTAGAGGAAGCTAAACAAAGTGATCAAGTGTTTTTTGAAAACTTTACCCTTGAATCAATTGACGAGTGGGGGTATCCAGATTATTTAGAATATGAAGAAGGAGGAGCTAAAGTTGTTCAAGCTTGGTGGAAATTTAGATTAATACGAAAAGCAGATAATAAAAAAATAATTCTCCCTGTTCATTCACAAGATAGATTTAATGATGAAGGTAAAATTATGAGACGAACTATGTATTATAGTAAAAGCTCATTGGAAAATTAACTTTCAAAACCAAAGAAATCAGAATAAAAATAATTTCTGCTATTTTGGTTATATTTAATATCTTATTAATTATAAATTAATTTAAAATGAAAAAAGTTATTTTCTTACTGCTATTTGCAGCTTCAAATCTTATTATTGCTCAAAACATTGCTTTTGAACAAGTTGGAATTCAGGTTGATCCTGGAAATGGATCCTATGTCTTAGATCTCCTAGATGATTTCTACGGGAATATTGAAAAACCAGAGGGTGTAAATATTTCCTTAAACCGAGTGTATTTTAAACCAGAGGGAGTAGAGGCTACCCATTATCTTACATTTACAGGGACAGTAAAGGGCTTAGCTGCATTAAGAAAAATTAGAGGGGGAAGCAAGTATAGTACTTTCAATACAAATATTTTAAAATTTGGAAAAGTAGTTTCTACAGTTGGTGGCTCTACATTAATGAGGATGAACTTAGACAAGGCTGCGCTTCCTGTTGTACAAGTATGGAAGTGGAGAGTAGATGACGTTTCAAGCTTTGCTGGAGCGTTTTCAAATCTTATAAAAGGATTTCCTCAAGAAGGATATCTTTCACTAGGACAATTTTCACATGGAACTAGTAGTGATGGTGAGACACATTACATTTATGTTACACATGAAGATTACGAAGCTGCATTAGGATGGGGGCCAAAAACACAACAGCAGCAAGAGACTTTTGTTAAGTTTCAAAAAGCAACCAATAAATATTCTAATTTCTTAGGGTCTATGACTTTGATGAATGTAAAAACTTGGTAAATTATTAGTTCAATTAATACTATTTATTTGTTAGTATAAATAAGCCTCTAAAAAGAGGCTTATTTTATAGATAATTAGCAATGATTGAAATTATTTATTGCTGAGATATATTATTTTAAAAATATTGTTAACCATGAGTTTTAAATCGCTCTATTTTTCGGTTTTTTATTAGGGATTCTTCCTTGATCTCCAATTCCATCAAAATCGCTAGAATCATAGGTATTCATATTTTCTTTGCGTTGAATTTTGTGTTGTTTTCTGACAATTGTTAAAAGAAAATAGACATAAACAATAAAAATTATTACTCCAACGAAAAACATAATTTGATTTTTCATAACCCAGTATTTTTGTCGTCATTTCTTCTTTGTCTGATCACAAATGCAAAGGCTAGAATTGTTACTGGCCAAAGGCCTACATAAACACCTTCAAGTTGATTACCTGAAAACCATAAAAATATTGAGTATAAAAAACTTAAAAAAGCAAGTATTACAGGGTAGTATTTTTCTAGAAAAATCATTTTTTATGAAAGTTAATAAATTAAAAGGTAAAAAATCTTTTAAACCCTTGAGAATTTTTTATTTAGAGAAATAAAGAATTATTAATTCCTCAGGAAAGTATTACATTTAATCATATAAATTATTTCAAATGAAAGAATGGGCTAAAAAGTATTTAGGTCTGGCAGGTTTCATAATTTTATTTTTGGGAGTATTAAGAGAACTTTTATTTTATTTTAATTCAGGCTCTAAATTAAAACCATCTTTTGTAGGAGAATATTTTTTAATTCTAGGAGTCATACAATTTATTTAAGATATTCTTAATAAAAAGTATTTTGTGAGTTTAACAGAAAAAAGAAGATATAGTTTGATTGTATTAATTTCTATTTTAACTTCGTTACTCATAACAACCTCGACAGTATTTTTTGCCTAAAAGTGAAGAATTTAGTGGTTATTTTAAATAAATCGTTCGAATAGTTTTTACTAGTTCTGTGATGGATTAAATTTTAAACTTTAGGTAAAGTTTTAATAAAAACCTCATAAAGCGAAAATAATTTTGACAGCTATCTTACTATAATGTCAGTATTAGAAGGTTTTTTCATAAAGAGTAATTTTCATTTGACCAATCTTCAATCGACTTAAAAACAGAACAAAGATTCTCTGATTTATTACTAAGTGAATATTCTACTTTGGGGGGGATTTGTTTAAAATGTTTTCTTTTTACCAAATTATTTTTTTCTAAGTCTTTCAATTGATCGGTTAAAACTTTTCTTGATATTGACGGAATAGAAGCCGCTATTTGACCAAATCGCATTTTACCCCTGCTTCTTAATTTACTTATTATTATTAGCTTCCATTTACCCCCAAGCATCTCAGTAAATTTTGAAACAGGGCAGCTTTTTTCATCACTTTTTATTTCCATATTCTTTTATTTTAGTTACAAGTATGTAACTAGAAATATAAGGTTACTTTTTAGTAACAAGTTACAAAAGTAAACTAAATTATTTAATTTTGTTTAAAATAAATTAAAAACAAGAAATATGGAAAACAGACCTAAATGTCAATGTGGAAATACATCGAATTCTGAAGGATATTGCGACGGCTCACACACAAATAAATAATGTAATGAGTGTAAAGTTAAAATTGACAATAATTACTGTATTGTTTTACTTTATAATGTCGATCTTCAATCAATTTTAAAACTAATGGAGTCAGACACCCAATTGGAATTATCAGAAAAAGTAAATATTAAAACTGAAAAAATATTTTTTTCGAACCTTTAAAATTATTAAAAAATGAAAAATATAAATCACATAATTATAGCCCTTATAACTTCATCAATTTGTTTTGGCCAGCAACTATCTTTGGATACAACAACTAGTGAATTAAAATGGAAAGGAAAAGAAATTACAACTAAAGAGCACTATGGGTCTTTGGTGTTTAAATCAGGATATTTGATTTTAAATAATAATCAGCCTTCATCAGGAAAGTTTATTGTTGACATGACTTCCCTTACCAACGAGGATCTGCCTGCAGAATATCGCGGGAGACTAGAAGGTCACTTAAAGTCAGATGATTTTTTTTCAATAGAGAAATTTCCTGAGGCATATTTAGAAATTAAAGAATCTAATAATAAAGCAGATAACATTTTCCTTGTAAATGGAGGGCTTACTATTAAAGGTATTGAACATCCAATAACATTTAATATGGTTAAAAATAATGACCACTGGGAAGCAAAATTAGTTTTTGATCGGTCAAAATATGATGTTCGTTTTCGATCAGGTACTTTTTTCGAAAATTTAGGAGATAAACTTATATATGATGATATTATAATTGAAACCAAACTTATTTTTAATTAAACCTAGTTTTTATTATTTGTTTTCTACCCTCCTAATAGGAGGGTTTTTACATTATGTTTTTTTATTTTAGAAAAAATAAGTACATTACTGAAAAAGAACACATTATGAACGAATTCATTATCACTATTATTTTTATTATTGTGCTTGTAGCTGGTGTATATTGGTATGCAGGATATTTAACAAAATCAGGTAAAGCTGAAGATGCTGATGGGAATTTAATTCCGGATTCTTGGGAAGAAAAGTTTGGTTGGTTTTTTTCTTCAAAAGGAATTATTATGTTTGCTCTTGGTTTAATATTGGGATATTTCTTAGGCGTTCAATTCCCTGGGCTATTTTAATCTCTGCAAAAAATATTTCTCCAGGTAGACATTAGAAAAAGCTTTTAGGATTTTCAAGCTCACTTTAAAACCAATCATATTCCACTTTACGACGTAAACTCTGACGGTATGAAATACAAAGAATTTATAAAAAAATGAAGGTGTATTAACTTTAGGAGTAGGATTAATAATTCTTAGTTATGACTTCGTAAAAAAGGGGTATGAATTTGACGGATGGGCAACAGGGACAATATTTGTTATGTTTGGAGGCTATTTTTCTTGAGATTCAAATTTAATAGGGAGCAGACTATCCGTATTCTCTAATACATCCTCTATAATTTTGTTAATTTCCTCATAGTTCCTTGGCGTTTGAGTTTTATTATACCATGAGGTATTTCGAGTTACTGTTGATGAACAATGAATTACAGATACTAAAAAAGACTAACGTTACTAATTAGCTTTAGCGGCGTTTTATTTAAAGCACAAACTAAATTTAATATTTTGACATAAGTCTAATTCGTCATTTAATTTTAATAATTTAACAGAAGACATTTTTTAATCTTATCAAATATATATTTTCTAATATTATTAAACAATAGTTGAAAAAATAGTATGCTTAAAAAGAATGATGTAGAAATTTCATGGTTTGCTCCGATTTGTGATGGAGACGATGATATTTTAGGATCAAGAAACTCTAATTTTAAAAGTAATTGGGAAAATACATCTAGGATCATAAAAACAGCAGATAAGATTGGTTACACAAATATTTTATGTCCATCTTCCTACCAAGTTGGTCAAGACACCCTACCTTTTGTATCAGCGATGGCTCCATTAACCAAGCAAATAAATTTTTTAGCAGCAGTACGATGTGGCGAAATTCATCCTCCGATGTTAGCAAGAACTCTGGCTACTTTAGATCATATTTTAAAAGGGAGACTAACAGTGAATATTATATCCTCTGATTTACCAGGAAATAAACTTGAGTCTTCAAAACGATACGCAAGGTCAAGAGAGGTTATTGAAATCTTAAAACAAGCTTGGAATAGAGAGGAAATAGATTTTGAAGGAGACTTCTATAATATTAAGCTTCCTTCCGCCCCCGTTAAACCATATCAGCAAAACGGAGGACCATTACTATATTTTGGGGGATATTCTCCAGATGGGTTAGATTTATGTGCTGAACATTGTGATGTGTATTTGATGTGGCCAGACACGGAAAATGAATTAACAAAGTTAATGTCTAACATGAGAGCTAAAGCTTTAAATTATAATAGAACGGTCCAATTTGGACTAAGGGTTCATGTTATAGTTAGAGAAACTGAACAAGAAGCCAGAGAATACGCAAGTAAATTAATTTCAAACCTAGATTTAGATTTTGGGACCGACATAAAAAATAGAGCTCAAGATGCAAAATCTCTTGGCGTATCAATGCAGTCAACACTAAGATCAAAATCTGACAAAGATTATTTTGTAGAATCAAATTTATGGACTGGAATTGGTCTTGCAAGATCTGGTTGTGGTGCAGCAATAGTTGGTGATCCTGATCAAGTTTACACTAAGCTAAAAAGATATATGGAGTTGGGTATAAAATCATTTATTTTATCGGGCTATCCTCACCAAAATGAATGTGAATTATTTGCTAAATATGTCTTGCCGAGATTTAATAATATTCATTTTTCAAAAAAGCTTAATAGGGTTCCAAAAGCTACACCAAATACCCCACTTGGAAATGGAATTAGAATATAATAATATATGTTAGATTTTGGTATTGTAATATTCTATTTTATTCTCATCTTCTTTGTCGCTATTAGAGGAAAAGTTAATAAAAAAAGTACTGCAGAGGAATATTTCTTAAGTAATAGAAATCTTAAATGGTACTCAATTGCTCTTTCAACAATTGCTACTAACATCCAAGGTTACCAGTTTCTTGGTATGATGGGTTCTGCATATTTATTTGGATTGGCTCAAGCTAATTTGGAGATTAATGCAGTTCAAGGTATCTTGATTGCTACATTTATATTTGTCCCTCTTTTTTTGAAGGAAAGAATAACAACAATCACTGAATTTATTAAAATTAAATTGGGAGATAATATTGCACTTTTTTATTCACTTAGTAATATTGCACTATTTTCAACCATTACACTTGGAGCTGCTCTTTTTTGGGGTGCTTATGCTGCAGAAATGGTCTTTGGGGAGCAGCTTTCTTTTCTTCATGAAAATAGAATTATTAGAATTGCAATTTTAATAGTAATACTTGGTTTTTTTTCTGCTATATATACTTATTTAGGAGGTTTAAATGCAGTAGTTAAAACAGATATAATTCAGTTTTCAATATTACTTTTAGGAGGTGTTGTTGTTTGTTTGATTGCTGTGAACGAACTTGGAGGATGGGATCAATTATATATCAAAACACCAAATAAAATGCATCTTCACCTTCCTGCCAATCATTCAACTTTACCATGGACTCATTTGCTTGGATTATTTTTTTTGAATATAAATTATTGGTGTGCAAATCAAACTGTAATGCAAAGAGCATTGGCAGCTAAGAGTATCTCTCACGCTCAGTCTGGATTAATGATTGGAGGTTTAATAAAGTATATAATGGCCATTATTATTGTTATCCCTGGAATTGCATTGTATGGAATCTTAGGGGATAGTTTAGCAGAACCAGACTTGGCCTTTCCTTATTTAGTTAAAACGTATTTGCCGATTGGCTTAAAAGGGATTGTTCTATGTGGATTATTTGCCTCTTTAATGAGTACAGTTGATTCTACGTTTAATTCACTGGCAACATTATGGTCCGTTGATGTATATTCAACATATATAAATAAAGAGGCAACAGATTATCAAAAAATAAGGTCAGGAAGAAAAGCAATTATTTTTAGTTTATTTACCGCTCTGTTGATGTCAATGATTTTATTATATTTAAAATTTGATGATCCTGATTCGGCTTTCACTCATACTTTAAATAACCTAAGGTATTACATTAATTGTGGCGTAGTAGTTTTGATTTGTAGCGCAGTTTTACTTTTAAATCCATTAAAAAAAACCATTTTATTCGCTTTTGTTTTAACCCTTCCTTTTAATTTACTTATTCAATTTTTCTTTCCAGAAATGAATTATTTTTTAAGAGCATTTTGGGTAATTTTTTCAGGCTTAACGATAGCTATTTTATTTAATACGAATAAATTGAAAAATATATTTAAGTTAATTTATGTCTCTTCAAAAAGTAATTCTATACTAGGCTGGAGCTTATTGATTAGTTTAATTCTTATCCATATTATTTTTCATTAAATAAAAATATATTCTTGAATAAGTTATCTGAAAGAATGAAGAAGTTAATACTTGAGAAGCTTTTGATATTTTCCTGCAACTTCCATACCAGCTGAAAACCCCGTATCGGATAAAATGGTAGTTTTTGTTTTTTTATCGAACAATTCCACTTTTATTTCTGCCTTCATACTTTCTTCAATTCGAGCATCCATAAAACCTGAAATTGGAGCAGCTAACTCTGTAACTTGATCTCTTTTCACAAAGAGACTTAATCTATACTTCCGATTCTCCATAACAACCTCAACTTTGCTGGCTGAAATAATACATTTTTTTACCTGTGTACCATTATAAGTTGTGAATTCATGTAATTTTCCTTGAAATAATACCCCCGCTATATGTCCAATAAATGATGACTTTAACCAAGGAATTATAGCAATGGATGCTTTTACTGAGATACCCGGTTGTGAAAAATGATTACTTTGCATCCAAATATATGCCTCTGGGAAAGAATGTCCCCAGTCTTTTTCCATATAGCCTTTACCTTTTGAAAATGAAATCGACTGATTATTAAGTACTAATTCTCCTTTTAAGTTATGGTCCATACTTAAAATACCATGATAACACTCCATGAAAGGGACAAATGAAAAAGGTCCCATAATCCCAGGGGAGAAAAAAGTTGAGGGCCAATTATACTGATTATCAAAATGGACTTCACCTTTTAGATTTGGGAGGTTAAGTATCATCTTCTCTGAAGAGAAAAAGTTATTGTTGATATACAAGGAGTGTTTTTTTACCTCAGGACAAAAATCAGCTGCTGGAAATCTGTGATACCATGCCTTGTTTTTTTTCCCGTCTAACACCTGAATAAACGATTGCTTATTTCCGATTTCGTCCATTGCAATTCCTGGGATAACAGCTATCGCTTGCCCTTGATCTGCGCTGACCAATTTGTAATACCAACCCTCAAAAAAACGCTTAGATCGCCCCCATCCGTGATAACATTCTTGGTGCCAAAGGGCATGAAGCTTTTTGAGAATCATGCTGAACGATAGGTTTTGTAGGCTCCTTTTTTAAACATTTAATTTTTTTAAATTCATTAAATATAACTATAGAACTTTAGTGTCGTTTTATTAAACTAAAACAAAAATCTTTTTATTAAGGCTTTTAAGGTTTAATGAACTCGAATGCAATTTTTAAACTTTCAAGAGGCCTTTCTTCCATCGGGATATGACCTGTTTCAGGCATAATTACAACTCTCGAATTTTCAATAGCATCTTCAAATTTAAAAGCATTATCCATGGGAATCCACTCATCATTTTCCCCCCAAAGGATTAGTGTTGGTGTTTGGATAAGGGACATTTTATAAGAATAATCTTCACTTTTGATATTTACTCGATCTATAAATGCACTTCTATTTCCATTAAATAAAGTGAGATCGCGATAACGATTAATAATTTCTTCAGTAATTAAAGAATCATGATAATACACCTCTTTGAGATTTTTTTTAATGAAACTCTTAGGCGTAAAATAACGAAGAAATGAGTTTATGAAAGGTGTTTTAGCTAATCGAATTACAAGTGGAGTTTTGTCAGATGAAAAGCCACTAGGACTGATTAGTAAAAGCTTATTAATCTTTCTATCATACTTAGAAGCATATAACCAAGCAACTAATCCTCCCAATGAATTTCCAGCTAAATGAAATTCATTTATATCTAATTCGTTCACAAAATCATTTAATAAAGTAACATAATCCATAGACGAATAACGTTTCAAAGGGTCTTGTCCAGATAAACCAAATGCTGGTAAATCAAGACGAATTACTCGGTGTGTTTTTACTAGCTCTTTTGTCCAAGAATCCCAAGTATGAAGGGATGCTCCAGTGCCATGAATTAAAATAATTGGATAGCCATTTCCCTCATCTCGAAAATGAATTTTCCTAGAATCTAATTCCATAAATTGAGAATTAGAATTTACGTAAAGTGGCATTAACTCATTAAAATTTTTGTCTTTGGAAATATTGATGATTAATAAAAAAATCAAGCCAATTATAAAACAAATGAAAAGTTTTTGTTTTTTATTCATGTTCATTTTCAAACTTTAAATTTTCAAAGAAAACACCGAGTCTCTATTATTTTTACTTCGGAGAGATACTTTAAGACCCCAAAGACCTTGTTTTTTTGAAATAAAAACATCTGTTGTGAATATAAAACTTTAATTTTTGAATTAAATCACAACTTAAATAAATACTTAATACAGCGAAGCCTAGATAAAAATCAAAATATTTAACAATAGCCTTCTATTTGTTAATTAGATCCTTCCTAAAAGGTATCCTGCTAAAAAAGAGATGAGAACTAAAACTCTCATTTCAACACCTAACCTTTTTGCTATTGAATCTACCGCGTTAAGAATAGCTTCTTTTATTTTTTCTAAATCCATAATTCAAAGTTAAAATATCTAGTGGGATTATAGCATATTATATGAGTTAGTTAGGATGTTTAATATTGTTTATGAATATTATTTAACTTGTTGATTATCAATTAATTAATTTTAAATGATTTAAAAAATATTATTTACTATTTGCGCAGCTTATAATGCGATCGTTGGATTTATGTTATATTTTATGGCCGAACAAATCGCTTTACAAAGTGGCGCAGATCAATCAAGTCTTCAGGCTGCTGCTGGTGGAAATATGAACACAGCTACTGCTTTTTTAGGACTTGGAATATTAACTTTTATGATTCGAGGCGTAAAAGGGCAAGATGCAAAAAATTGACTAATTGGATGGGGAATCGCAGGATCTATAAACCTATTAGAATTAATATATAGGATGTTAACAAATGACAACTTTCATCCTCCATTATATTTTTTAATTTCAGGAGGTTTTGTTCTTGCAGTTTCATTTTATGGCTCTACAAAAACTTAATTAAGCAATATTAGCTTATTAAAAAAATCAATTAATGGCTTTATTTAAAAACCATTAAAATTATCGCAAGTATATTTTTCAGCTACTTTTAGTTCACGAATAGAACAAGTGTTTATAGCTTCTTTTAGATTGAGACAATTTAAACATCTATTATTTAAATGTAATCTTTCCATTTCGATAATTTTTATTAATATAAATAGATACTTAATTGTATGCAATTGATGCTTAAAACATAGATTTAATCTAAATAAGTTAAGGAGATTTTTTAAGAGAACACCTATGCCATATGTAACAATTTAAGCTATTTGTTATACTTTAATAATAGTAGTTCTGTCATCTGTTTGCCTTTACAAACAATTAATTAAGTCGTTATTTAAGAAACATTTATTTATACCTTTAGATAATGAATAAAAATATAAAATCACTTTTTTTAAGTATTGGAATTCTTACGTTAGTAAGTTCATGTAATACAAAAACGGCAACGCCTCAATCAGTTGGTCTTTCAATCGATTCTTTGGAACTGGCCACAGAAAGATTGCACAAACATGTTGATGAAGGAAAGTTGCCAGGGACATTCGTTAGAATAATAAAAGACGGCAAGGTTGTTTATGATGATAAATATGGTCTTATTGATATAGTTAAAAACAAACCCATTAAAGAAAATTCTTTATATCGAATCTTTTCGATGACAAAGCCAGTAACTGCCGTAGCAATAATGACACTTTACGATCAAGGAAAATTAAACTTAGACGATAAGGTTTCAAAATATATTCCAGAGTTTTCCAAAACAACAGTTTACAAGAAAGGTGAAGGTAAAAACAATGAAGAACCTCAAAAAAATGAAATGACGATAAGACATTTGTTGACCCACACCTCAGGAATTCCTTACGGATGGGAGTGGAGTTATACAGATTCTATCTACTGGGTCAAACAGCATATGAGACAGGATTGGTCTCTTGAAGAAATGACAAAAGATATAGCTAGCATTCCTTTAAAATTTCAGCCTGGCACTAATTATACCTATGGTCTAGGTATTGATGTAGCCGGTTATATTGTTGAAGTAGTTTCAGGCAAAACACTAGACGCCTATTTTAAGGCTTCAATTTTTGACCCCTTGGGAATGGATGACACAAAATTTTATACGCCTAAAGATGAAAGGAACAGATTGTCAGAGCTTTATACCCTTGATGAAAATAAAAAACTTAAAATAGAAGATGATTCCGACATAAAAGAGATTTTGACCTTGGGAGAAGGCCCGCCAAAACTTTTATTAGGTGGAGCTGGCTTGATTTCAACTATAACTGACTATGAAAAATTCTGTCGAATGCTATTAAATCAGGGAAAATTAAACGGTAAAAGAGTATTATCTGAAAAAGCTTCTAAGATTGTGATAACAAATCAATATCCAGAAGAGATGATACAAAATTCTAAAACAGGCCATGGACTTTCAGGAACTGTAAATTTAGATAACGGTGAATATAGCATGGGTGGTGCTGCGGCTACAAAGTTTTGGATAAATCCAACTGACAACCTCATTGTTATATGTTATACCCAGTTGTTTCAGGCAGAAACCGACTATGCTAATGAATTTAAGGCAACTATTGATCGAGCATGGATTGACCAATAGTTTAAATAAGATGGTTTAATCATTTTTTTGTGGCACGATTAATCATACTTAAACACAAACTTCACTAATTAATTTTAGCGTTGTTTTCTTATATTGTTTTTAACCTCAAACACCATCATAATGAAAACCTCATTTTTTATAGCTACTCTGCTAATTTGCTGCCTTAATTCTTGTAAGAATAGTATTCAACAACCCCAACCTAATTTTATTATTATATATGCTGATGATCTAGGTTATGGCGATGTGAGTTCATATGAAATGGGAAAATTACAAACACCAAATATTGATAAAATTGCCAATAATGGCTCTCGATTCACAAATGGATATTCAAGTTCAGCTACTTGTAGCCCCAGCCGATATGCATTACTTACGGGGACTTACCCCTGGAGAAATAAAAGAGCAAAAATTTTAACTGGCGCTAATTTAATAATAGACCCCTTGGAGATGACATTGCCTAAAATGTTTAAAGGGGAAGGATATAAAACTGGTGTTGTAGGCAAGTGGCATCTGGGCCTTGGGGATTCTCCAATTGATTACAATCAAAAGATTAGTCCTGGACCATACGAAGTTGGGTTTGATTATAGCTTCATCATCCCAGATACTCAAGACAGAGTTCCAACAGTGTATATTGAAAATGGGAATGTATTAAATCTTAATCCAATGGACCCAATTCAAGTAAGTTTTGAAAAAAACTTTGAAGCTCAACCATCAGGGAAAAATAATCCAGAACTAATTTCCATGAAATGGCATCATGGACATAATGGTTCTATTGTTAATGGAATTCCAAGAATTGGGTTTATGAAGGGTGGAGAAAAAGCTAAATGGATTGATATAGATATGGCAGATGAATTTTTAAATCAAGCTAAAAATTATATTGATAGCGTAAAAGAAAAACCTTTCTTTTTATTTTATACCCTCCAACAACCTCACGTACCTAGAACTCCACACCCTAGATTTGAGGGTTTATCAGGCATGGGTCCTAGAGGTGATGCAATCATTGAAGCTGACTGGTGTATTGGTGAATTGTATTCTCATCTTGAGAAAAATGATTTACTAAAAAATACAGTTATAATTATTTCAAGTGATAATGGCCCTGTACTAAATGACGGTTATTACGATGATGCTGTTGAAAAATTAGGAGACCACACTCCCGCTGGGAATTTAAGAGGCGGGAAATATAGTCTATTTGATGCGGGAACAAGGGTTCCCTTAATTACATTTTGGAAAGGGAAGATTAAAGCTCAGGTTTCAGATGAGCTTGTTTCACAGATTGATTTTTTGAATTCAATTGCTTCGTTAATTGGTTCAAAGGTTCGTTCAAAAGATGGCGAAGATTTATCAAATGTATTTTTTAATAATTCTGGCTCTGGAAGAAATGACTTGGTTCTTGAGGCTATGACTAGAACTGCTTTCAGAAGTCAAAACTGGGCTCTTATTCCTCCTTATTCTGGACCTTACAGATATCCCAACACTGACATAGAGTCTGGAATAGCAGAAGAGCCACAGCTATATAATTTAGATGATGATTCATCACAGCAAAATAATTTAGCCTTAAGTAATCCAAAAAAATTGAATGAATTGATTTTACGTTATAATCATATCGTTAAATTAAAATAAATTATTTTGAAACAGATTCGGTACTCATTATGAAAGTTTACTGTTTTCTTCTAATGCGCAACAACAAGGGGTTAAAATCATTAAGTCAAATTTAAAAACCTATTAAGTAGTTCTATGAAAAAGTATTTTTTTATTACACTAATAATTTTTTTTATAATTTATATATGGGTTGAATTAGGTGTTGGAATATTTTTTCAAGATAGCTGGGGGGGTAACTAAATTAAATTTATGCCAAAGTCATTTTATCTTTCGTAAATTCAAGTATTTGTTATTCATTATAAATCTCTTTATGTTTGAGTATTATTAATCTTAAATCAATTTAAAATGAAAAAAATTATTTTAACGCTATTCTTATTTAGCTTTGTCTTTGTTAATGCTCAATACTGTTTGTTCCTTGATTTTAAAGCAGAGCAGCCTGAAATGGTCGTATCTTCTTTGAAAGGTATGATGGAAACTGAATGGGGAAAAAACATCCAAGGGACAAAATCATTATTCGGTTACCTTCCCAACGGGACAAATGAGGCTACTCACTCTCTTCAAATTTGTTTTCCAGATGAAGCTGCATTTGAGAACTTCTATGCATCTTGGATGCAGTCTCCCGATGCACAATTATTTTTTGAAAAAATGGGAAAATTTTCAAAGAATATATCTGAATCTTTAAACACACCAATATGGTACAATGGAAAAGATTGGGCTAATGATAATGTATTTATGCTATATCAAATGGAAGTGTCAAATCCAGGATTATATCTTAAAGAATTTCAAGATTTCTCACTAAAAATTGCTAAAAAGTTAGAATATGAAGATAATTCTTTTGGCTTAGCCTTTCCTATTTTAGGCAAAAATAGTGACTTTACACATTTTGCATGGATAGGCTCCTCTGACATTAAAACGGCCTTATCAAATACTAAAAAAATGTTTTCAGACCCGTTGTTTGCTGATTTTTCAAAAAAAGTTTCTGGAGTAAGAAAAGTTATTAATACGACAATGTCAGTTCGGCTAATGGATTTTTAAAAAATTAAATATATTCAACAAACAAAGTTTTAACGTCACTAATTAGCTTTAGTGGCGTT
>CAJJAB010000026.1 GCA_905181895.1 Flavobacteria bacterium MS024-2A
CCTTATATTTGCAAAAAAAATATGCGCCATTTTAGTCAAAAAGATATTGATGAACTACCCAAAATTCATAGATTAAATCTTATCAATAGTGCAACAGGATATAAATCAGCACAACTGGTAGGAACTATTTCCGCTGAAGGAAATGAAAATTTAGCTGTCTTTAGTTCTTTAGTTCATCTTGGAAGTAATCCAGCCTTGATAGGAATGATTTTACGCCCCACTTCAGTTCCCCGTCATTCGCATGCCAACATGAAGTCTACTGGAGTTTTTACACTGAATGCAATTCACGAAAATCAGATTGAAGATGCCCACCACACCTCTGCCAGTTACCCAGAGTCAATCTCTGAATTTGATAAAACCCACCTTGAAGTTGAAAAAAAGGCAACTTTTTTAGCCCCTTTTGTTAAGGATTCACCTATTCAGATGGCTTGTAAATATATAAGTGAATATAAGATTAAAGAAAATGATACGCTTTTAATTGTGGGGAGCATAGAAGACCTCTACATTAAAGAATCCATGTTACTTGAAGACAAATGGGTTCAGCTAGATTTGGGGGGTGTGGTTTCAATAAATGGTTTAGATGGATATGCAGTTCCAAAACTGAAAGAACGTTTTCCTTATGCTCGCCCTAAAAATGAATAATCCAGAATTCACAGAAGCCCTGAGCGATAAATGGATTAACTATGCTTTAAACCACAGTGAGCCAATCCCTAAAATCCTTGTTGATCTAGAGCGAGAGACCCATCAAAAAATATTACACCCACGTATGCTTAGTGGACCCCTTCAAGGCCGTTTGCTAAGTTTGATTTCAAATTTAATCAATCCGCAAAATATAATAGAAATTGGAACTTATACAGGATATGCAACACTTTGTTTAGCAGAGGGCCTGAAAGAAAACGGAATTATTCATACAATTGATAATAATGAAGAGCTCGTAAATATTCAAGAATATTTTTTTAAAAAAAGTGTTTTTAAAAATCAAATTAAAAATCATTTAGGAGCTGCTTTAGATGTATTACCAAAACTTTCAGACTCTTTTGATTTAGCTTTTATTGATGCAGATAAAATAAATTACTTAGCCTATTTTGAAATGCTTTTACCTAAAATGAAAAAAGGTGGATTAATCATTTCAGATAACGTAATGTGGAGTGGAAAAGTAATGGAAAAAGCAGATGTTCAAGATCAAAGTACGATCGCGCTCCAACAGTACAATGAAAAATTAAAAAATGATCCAAGGATAAAGTCAGTTTTATTACCCTTAAGAGACGGCTTAACCTTGAGTTGGGTGCGTTAAAGATCTCTTCGGATTGAGTCTTCTAGATTAGAAAAATCATTTTTTACTTTATCGACCTCCTCTTTAATATTTTTTGTGATGGATTTAGTAGGGTTTTCGACATCAACATCTACCGTTTTTTGTATTTCAGTTTTTATATCATTGGTGGCTCTTCGAACCTGGGTCATTCCTTTTGCCAAAGTTCTAGCTATGGATGGTATTTTATCAGCTCCAAATACAAGTAAGACAATAAAAAAAACGAATACAATCTCTGCCCCGCTAATAAATAAAAACATTTATGATATTTTAAACAAATATAGAAGGATTCTAAAAAAGAACTACTGAATATTGATTGTATTGAGTAATTCTTCTAAAACTATCCTTTAATTTTTTCTTTGAATTTTTCAAAATCAGATGGTATTTCATTTTTTGGCCAACTATTATTGTCCAAGTTTACATCGGCAGTTTCTAAATCTGGATCTACAGTAACTCCAGTTAATTCTTTATCTGACGCTATAATTTTCCTTACACTATTATCGTTTTTCCTCCACAATTGAACGGGATAAGTAACGCGTTCTATAGTACCATCTGCATAACTATAGTCAACTATTAAAGGCATTACCAATCCGCCAGGCTTTTCAAACTCAACTTCGTAAAAATATTTTGGAAGTTTAGTGGAATTTAATCCTTCGGCTTTCATGTAGTCTTTTAAAATTTTAGAATTATCAATCATATTTTGACTCGCCATTTTAGGATCAAATGACTCACTGTCTTCGTCTATTTTAAAAATCATTTCAGGTAAGTTTTCTAAATCATAACCATAGGTCTCTAAACGCTCTTTTGCTTCTAAATCGGGTTCGTCTGAGAAATAATATTTCTTTACATTTTTAACTCCTATATCGACTACGTCTGTTGAATAAAACCAGCCTCTCCAAAACCAATCTAAGTCAACTGCTGAAGCATCTTCCATGCTTCTAAAGAAGTCTTCTGGTGTTGGATGTTTAAACATCCATCGTTGAGAATAGGTTTTAAAAGCATGATCAAAAGTTTCTCGGCCCATAACTGTTTCACGAAGTATATTTAAAGCTGTAGCGGGTTTTGCGTAGGCATTTGGTCCCAACTGAAAAACATTTTCTGGATTGGACATAATCGGAGAAATAAAACTCTGCTCTCCCGCCATATATGGAACAATCTTCTGAGGATCTCCTCTTCGTGAAGGGTACTTCTCAAAAGCGCCAATTGACTCAGGGTAGCTCTCACCAAATTCTTGTTCACTAAGGTATTGCATAAATGTATCTAATCCCTCATCCATCCATCCCCACTGACGTTCATCTGAATTTACAATCATTGGAAAATAGTTATGCCCTACTTCATGAATAATAACGCTAATCATTCCAAATTTTGTGCGGTCAGAATAAGATCCATCTTCATCAGGACGTCCATAATTCCAGCAAATCATTGGATATTCCATTCCTTGATTTTTAGCATGAACTGAAACTGCTTTGGGGTAAGGATAATCAAAAGTGAATTTTGAATATGACTTTAGAGTTTGAAGCACTGCCTTAGTAGAATATTCTTCCCATAATGGATTTCCTTCTTTAGGGTACAATGAAACTGCCATAACCTTTTTTGAACCTACTTGAATCGCTTGTCTTTCCCATATAAACTTTCTTGAGGTAGCAAATCCAAAATCTCTAACATTTATAGCTTCAAACTTCCATATACTTTTTTTAGATGAAAAATCAGATTCTTTAGCAGTAGCTTCTTCTTGAGTTACAATAATAACAGGCTTATCAAAGCTATTAGACGAATCTTGAAAACGTTTAAATTCTTCACGGCTTAAAACCTCTTTGGGGTTTTGAAGACTTCCTGTAGCCTCTAAAATATGATCAGAAGGAACTGTAATATTTACTTTATAATCTCCAAATTCTAAAGCAAATTCACCATTGCCCCAAAACTGATAATTTTGCCAACCTTCAACGTCGTTATATACACAAAGTCTGGGGAAGAATTGCGCAATAACATAGGCTTTGTTTCCGTCTTTTGGAAAAAATTCAAATCCCGAACGCCCCCTTTTTTCAACGTGATCGTTAATGTTATACCACCATTTTATTTTAAAAACATAGGTAGCTCCAGGGGCAATTGATTCGGGTAAATCAACACGCATCATGGTTTGGTTTATTTTATATTTTAATTCTTTCCCACTAGAGTCTTGGACCCAATCTATATTAAATCCTCCGTCAAAAGGATCATTCATAAAGTCACTTACAAAGCTACTGGGACGAACAGTTACTGAATTTCCTGAACCATTTTTCTCCAATGCTGGTGCATTATTTTTACGAATATTCTGGTCTAATTGCAACCATAAATACGGAAGCTGATCTGGAGAATTATTTGTGTAAGTAATTATTTCTTCTCCGTAAAGTTTAGAATTAGCATCATCCAACTCAATATTCATTTCATAATCTACTTTTTGTTGATAATAATCAACACCAGGTGCTCCAGAGGCATTGTGATAACGATTGGGATCTGCAAATTGATCATACAATTGTTTAAATTTACTATTGTTGGTATGTCCCTGTTTAACCTGAGCTGAAAGAGCAATTGTAAAAATAAAGGCCGATATAAAATACACTAAAGGATTTCTTTTAAAACTTTCCATTTGTTGTTTAATATTTTTCAATTAAGACTTAAGTAATGTTTTATTTCTTTAATTCAATTGTTACAGAATGCCTATTGGAATGAAGCAAAAAACTTTCTCTAATTCCTGATGATTTGAAATGAATTATATTTTGTTGTTTCTCAAAGATATTAAAAAACAGGGTGTTTTGGATGTTTAATAATTCAGGAATATTTTCGAGTTTAAGTTCTAAATAACAAAACGTTATATCATTTTTATATTCCTTCCCTAAAAAAGTATATTCTAAAAAATTATTTTTAGTAGAAATTTTAAAGCCTTTTTTCAATTCCTTTTTCAGTAAACTATCAATTAATTTTACATTGGAATCCTTATCTAATCTAAGAGATTTATCTGTCTGTTGTAAAAGTAATTCAAGATCATCGATAAAAAGCTTGGCAGTGATTTGTAAAGTTTTACTTTCCTTTTTTAGTTCAATCTCAGTAGTACTCACATAAAATTTATGAATCGATAATTGAGGTGAAATTGTCCAAACTAAAATAAAATTTAATGCTAAAACAAGGAATTGCATTTTTTGTAGTTATTGTGCTAGAATCTCTTTATACTTTCTGCTTTTATTAATTAAATAATCTATCAATTGAAATTGTTTGGTCTGTTTGAGCAACTCACTTGATTTCATTTGTGAATCTATGTATTCTAAATATCCAACAACTTGATCTGTTTCCAAGCTTAAATCTTTCTCGAAAAACACAGAATCAAAAACATAAGGTAAAATTTCACTCGGTTTTAATTTCATTTGCTCTTCATTAGTTTTTCCTGAAAACACTTTTCCAATTAATTTAGCAATATTGACAAAATCAATTCCATTGGTTACTAATCGATCATCTGTTAGTCTATTGTTTATTTGTGATGATTTATCCGTTTCATAATCAAATCCTTTAAATTCCTCTTCTTTTAAATCCAAAAACTTTTCTATATCATCTGAGGTTACCACAACTTCCTTCAGTTCATTAATATTTTCATTAACCGTAATCACTAATCTATTTTTTTTGATAATTTCTTCGGTAATAACCACACTTCTGATCCTAAACTGGAGTGAAGAAAAAATAATTTCATCACCAAGGGCTACATCAATTTCAAACTCACCATCTTCATCAGTAATGGTATTGGTTTGGTCAGTATTATTAACAACATTTGCAGCAACAACATTAATATTTTTATAAAGAAGTTTACCTTTAATTGGATTTCGTACTTGAGCAAAAACAAAAGTGGTCACAAAAAGAGAAAGACATAAAAAAGCTGTATTTTTCATCCTATAAAGATAGTTTTCCTTTGAAATAGTATTCCTATAAAGGTGTTAATTTTTTGATAATGAAAGTATCTATTAAAAAAATTAGAGCGAATCAAACCTTCGAACTAAGGCATCCTTTACTTAGAAAAGGGCAGCCCCTGAATTCGTGTCGTTTAGAATTGGATGAAGACAAGCTAAGTCTTCATTTAGGAGCTTATAAAAAGGACCAACTTATTGGAGTGTTAAGTGCAATGCCTTCTTCATGCCCTAAATATGAAAAATTTCGCGGAATTCAATTTAGAGCAATCGCAGTACATCAAGATTTTCAACGAAAAAGTCTCGCGTCTCAACTCATTCAAAAAGCTTTTTTAATTCTTAGCAAAAAATATAAACCTGAGCATATATGGCTAAATGCGCGAGTTGCAGCAAACACACTTTACACAGCAAATGGATTTACTCCAATAGGGACACCTTTTGACATTAACCCAATTGGATTACATCAACGCTTTATTAAAATAATGGACTATGAATCGTAAAAACTTTCTCAAAACTAGCCTCAGTATTATTGGTGTATCAATTTGGTCAGAATCTTACCAGAATAAAGATTATCCGACTTCCATCTTACTTGGGAAAGGAAATCCTAAACTTTACTCCACTGATTTACCTCTTCTAAAAAAGGCTGGGTTTGCCTTTAAAGAAATGCAAAGAGCAGCTTTTAAAGAGGGTATAGAAATAGAAATAGTTTCAGCCTACAGGTCTTTTGATCGCCAAAAAAGGATTTGGAATAGAAAATATCTAGCCAACCAAAAAATGGGACTGATCCCAGAAGAGAATATCGATAAAATTATTGAATATTCAACACTTCCTGGTACTTCTAGACATCATTGGGGAACCGATGTTGACCTTATTGATGGATCAAAAATAAAAGATGGAGAATTATTGTTAACAGAAAAATTTCATGGTAAGGGTCCCTATGTTAAGATGAGAAAATGGCTGGAAGAAAATGCAGTGAATTATGGTTTTATAAGACCCTACACTGATGATATTAATCGAAAAGGCTTTTACTACGAGCCTTGGCATTACAGCTATGCCCCAATTGCAATACCTATGTTAAAAAGATATTTAGAATTAAATTTAAAGTCGCTTTTATCTACTCAAGACCTTGAAGGTAGTGATCATTTAAGTCCTACTTTTTTAGCTCGATATCGTGAAGAAAATATTTTAGGGATTGCAAAAGGATTAAAATCGTTCTAAAAATAATTTAGTGATTCGTCAGGTTCATAAGTATGATAATACAATTCTAACGAACAAAGACTGGACTTAAAGTATCTCTAGATTCAATTTCACTGTATGAATAACCACCTGAACTAAAAGAGAGAATATCCTCCAATGTAGAAGCGTTTTCTTTGATTAAATGACGCGCCATCATTCCTCTTGCTTTTTTAGCAAAAAATGAGATGATTTTTAACTTTCCATTTTTAAAGTCTTTAAAAATAGGACTGACGATTTCTACATTTAATTCTTTAACATCGATAGCGCTAAAATATTCATTACTTGCAAGATTTATAAAAAGTTCATCCGGTTCCATCTCTGCATTGAGTTGCTTGGTGATTTTATCTTTCCAAAAAGAATATAAATTTTTATTATTTCCAACTCCAAAAGTTGTTCCCATTTCTAATCTGTGAGGCTTAATAATGTCTAAAGGCTTTAAAAGACCATACAATCCAGATAAAATACGCAATTGATTTTGCATTTGATCAATCTTCTTTTTATCAAATGTATAGGCATCCAAACCTTGATAAACATCGCCATTAAAAGCAAAAACAGCAGCTCGCGCTGTGATTTTGGATTCAGGGGTTTGAAAAACTTGATTTCGTTCCCAATTCAATTCAGCTAACTTATCTGAAATACTCATTAATTCACTTAACTCTTTAGGTGATTTTTTTTTGAGTAAAACATTTATTTTTTTTGCCTCTTCTCCAAAATGAGGTTGCGTTTGAACTGTTGTAGGAAGTTGCTTGTCAAATTGCAAAGACTTCGCAGGTGAGATGACCATTTTCATACTACTATTTTTATCAAAAATACAAGGATTTATAATTGATTACAAATCGAAAGAATCAAAGCTTGAAAATACCTCTATTATAAATTTTTATGTTGGGCATATTGCCGCCACTTTTCTAATGCTGCTTTAAAATCATCCGGTAATTTAGTTTTAAACGACATTTTTTCTCCACTTGAAGGGTGAATAAATCCAAGTGTTTGGGCGTGTAATGCCTGACGTGGCAGTAAAGTAAAACAGTTTTCTACAAACTGTTTGTATTTGGTAAAACTTGTTCCTTTAAGAATTTTATCCCCTCCATAACGGGCGTCGTTAAAAAGAGTGTGTCCTATAAATTTAAGGTGCGCTCTTATTTGATGGGTTCTACCAGTCTCAAGCTTACACTCTATAAGGGTTACATAACCAAAGCGTTCTATAACTTTAAAATGTGTTCTTGCTTCTTTACCTTGAGAATTATCTTCAAAAACTGTCATTTGAAGACGATTTTTAGGGTGACGACCAATGGCACCTTCTATTTTCCCTTCGTCTTCTTTGATGTCTCCCCATACCAAAGCCAAATAGTTTCGCTCCGAACTTTTATCAAAAAATTGTTTTGCTAAATTGGTCATTGCCTTTTCAGTTTTTGCGACCACCAAAAGTCCACTTGTATCTTTATCAATTCGATGAACCAAACCAGGACGTTCATTTGAGTTTTTAGGTAATTGATCAAAATGATACAGTAGACCATTTAATAAGGTTCCTGAATAATTTCCGTGCCCTGGATGAACCACAAGGCCTGCAGGTTTATTTACAACAACCAGGGCATCATCTTCAAATACGACATCCAATGCAATATCTTCTGGAACTAATAAACTTTCATAAGGAGGATGTGCAAAAAGAACTTTTACCTGATCACCACCCTTTACTTTATAATTCGATTTTACTTCTTTTTCATTAACAAAAATACTCCCTGCCTTTGCTGCTTGCTGAATTTTATTTCGAGTTACATTTTCAACTCGAGACATTAAAAATTTGTCCACTCGTAATGGAGATTGACCAGGATCAGCTTTAAACCCATGATGTTCGTGAAGTGTATCGGAAAGTTTAATTTCCTCTTCTAAAGGACTATTATCGTTTTCCATTGCCTAATACTAAATCGATTGCTGAGGTTTTTGGAAGTAAAATTCCAGGTTCAATTCTCTTTCCTTGGTATTGGATTTCCAAAACCATCCCTTTTCCAATATTATCTTTGTATGAGATTCTACCCAAATTAAAGCCAACAGCTTTCAGTATGGATTCTGCATTGCGCTTGGTGATTTGAATCAAGTTGGGAACAGTTATTTCTCTGTATCCAGATGGGTTAACAGTAAGATAAATCTTTCTGTTCTTCTTAACTTCACTATTAGCAGCTGGCAGATGAGAAATAATAGATAGAGGGGGTAAAGTTGTGACAAATTTTGTTGAATCAATTATCTCAAAACGTAGGTTTTGTTCAACCATTATATCTGGAATTGAGTAAAGGGGTACTCCTTTTAAATTTGGAACCTTTTGATATTCATTGTGATTTGTAATGACCTTGAGGCCCTCAGAAATGCCCATAAAAACTAATACCATAGTCAAGCCTATGTATAGCAATTGCTTCATAAACATTTTACTAAATAAAAAACGTAAAAATTGCATGTGGTTAATTTCAGAGCTAAGATAATAAAACGTTGGCTTTTCGATTGCTTTGAAATGATTTACATTTGTATTATATCCAAAAATAATGGAGAAGAAAAAGCTTGGAGTTGTTTGCGGAGGATTTACTTCTGAATTTGATATTTCAATTCAAAGTGGAAAAACTGTTTTTGACAATTTAGATCGCTCAATATGGGAGGTTTTTTTAATAAGAATAAATTCTTTCAGCTGGACAGCTACTGATGATGAAGAAAATCATTACTCAGTATCTAAAGGAGACTTTTCACTATATTGTGATAAAACAAAGATTGATCTTGAAATAATCTTTAATGTTATACATGGAGCACCGGGAGAAAACGGACAGCTTGCTGCACTTTGGGAACTAATAAATATTCCTTTTTCTAGTTGTGACAGTTATGTTTCTGGATTGACATACAATAAAAGAGACTGCCTATCGGTTTTGAGAGAATTAAACATTCCTACCGCCAAGCATTATTCAATTGACAGTCGTCAAACTATTGACCTGGAGGATATTGATAAAACAGTAGGACTTCCATGCTTTGTCAAAGCGAACAGAGCTGGAAGTAGTTTTGGTGTTTTTAAAGTCAAAAAAAAATCTGAGCTCTTGCCTTCGATTCAAAAAGCCTTTGAAGAAGATTCTCAAGTGATCATTGAAAGTGCTTTAGAAGGGAGAGAGGTTTCGGTTGGAGTTGCAGCATTTGAGGGTAAAATTCATGTTTTACCAATAACTGAAATCATTACTGAAAATGAATTCTTTGATTATGCTGCAAAATATGAAGGTGAATCACAAGAGATTACTCCGGCACAAATTCCATTAGAATGGAAAGAGAAAGTTGAAAAATATTCTAAAGAAATTTTCCATAAACTAGAATTAAAAGGTGTGGTTAGAAGTGAATTTATATTTGTGAATGGTGAGCCGCATTTATTGGAGATAAACACTGTTCCTGGATTAACAAACGATAGTATCATACCGCAACAAGTTATTGCAATGGGAATCGAAATTTCGGATTTTTATAATCTACTTTTATTACAGGTCTTACATAAAAATTAAACAAATGAAAAAATATGTTTTTCCCGGTTCTTTTGACCCTATTACACTAGGACATCAAGATATTATTGAAAGAGCGCTTCCACTTTGTGATTCTTTGATCATTGCTGTGGGAGAAAATAATGATAAAAAATATATGTTTTCATTACAAGAACGCATTGACTTCATTACAAATACTTTTAATAATGAACCTAAAATAAGCGTTGATTCTTATAATGGGCTTACTGTCAATTTTTGTGTAAAACATAAGGCTACTGCGATATTAAGAGGATTAAGAAATCCTGCTGATTTTGAATTTGAAAAAAATATCGCGCAAGTAAACGGAAGACTTTCAGGTATTGATACCGTTTTTCTTTTAACAGCTGCAGATCACTCTTATATCAGTAGTGGTATTGTAAGGGAAATAATGAGTCACAATGGAGATTATTATTCTTTAGTTCCTAAAGCCGTAAAAAAATAATTTAATCAATGTTTTCTAAAAGAATTTTAATGTTTTCGTAGGCATTTGTCATGAGTCTGGGAAACTCACTTTTGGATTTCCAAACTGCCATTTGAATATTTTCTTCTAATTGAGGAGATAAAGAAGCGCTAAAATTGGTCTTCATCAAAAACCAATATGTTTTTTTAAGCTTAAATTTTCCTTTTGCATTATAAATGTGATAAGTCGTAGGCATTGGTTTATTAACAACCAAATCCGTCACACCTGTTTCCTCCATAACTTCCCGTTTGGCGGCATCAATAATAATCTCGCTTTTTTCAATCTTCCCTTTTGGAAGGTCCCATTTATCATTTCGATAAATAAACAGGTAACTACCATTTGAATGTTCCACAATTCCACCCGCAGCTTCAATACAAGGAAATTTTTTAAGAAAATGATTTTGAAGTTTTTCCTTCTCACGATGATATAAATTAACTCCTGTAACGCGTTTGCTTTTAAATGCATTTATAATAGATTCAGCTGATGTAAATTTGATATGAAACAAAGGTGTTTCATCTGAGTTTTTTTTTAAATCTGTTGTAAAAAATAATGGCTTCTGATTGTAAAAAACTTTATACATTTGTTTATGATCTTTAATCAAAATATTGCTCAGCAAACTGCCGAATATCTTTTACAAATTAATGCAATTAAATTGAATCCAGAAAATCCATTTACATGGGCAAGTGGATGGAAATCTCCAATTTATTGTGATAATCGTGTAGCCCTTTCATACCATGATGTTAGAACTTTTTTAAGTAAAAGTATAGCCCATGAAATTAGAACACAATTTGGTGCCAATATTGTTATTGCAGGTGTTGCAACAGGTGCCATTGGTTTTGGTATGTTGATTGCTCAACAACTGGAAGCACCCTTTATCTATGTTCGTCCAGAACCAAAAAAACACGGTAGACAAAATCAAATTGAAGGTGTATTAGAACCTGGAAAAGAACTTGTAGTTATCGAGGATTTAATCAGCACAGGTATGAGTAGTCTAAATGCTGTAGAAGCACTTAAAATTGCTGGTGCAAAAATTTTAGGAATGTATGCACTCTTCACATATGGTTTTGAAAAAGCTGAGACAGCATTTTATGAGGCAGATATCAAACTCCAAACCTTGTGTGATTATGAAAACCTTTTACCAGTAGCATTAAAAACAAATAAAATTTCAAGAGCACAATCTGACAATTTAAAAACTTGGAGGAAAGATCCTGAAAATTGGTCTCCAAACGTACTTTAATTTTTATAATTCATTCTTAATTGGCTGGAGTTAAATTCCATTTTTTTTCCTGTTTTGTCTTCTATAAGTATACATCCTGACCAAGTTATACCTCTTGTAATGGCATTGAAAGTTCTTCCGTTTTTTTCAAAAACTGATATTTCATCTTTTTTCCAAAGCAAATCAATGTAATCTGAAAATAAATGGCTTAAAGAAATAGAATCCAATGAAAAAAGTATTTTTTCTAATTGAAATTTTAGTTGATCAAAAACAATATTAATATCCCATTTTTTTTTAGTTACAGAAGCTAATGATGTAGCATTAGGTAAGTCTATAAATTTCATTTGATTAATATTCAAGCCAATTCCTATAATTGAAGCTTTTAGATTTTGTTTCTTGAAAATATTTTCAATTAAAATTCCTGCAATTTTCTTGTCATCTGACAAAATGTCGTTTGGCCATTTTACAGATAGATTAGGTATACCCAATGACTTTAATCCATTAATTATTCCTAAGGATACAGCAACGCTTATTACAAAGGCATCAGACGAAGAAAAATGTTCGTAGATCTTATATATACTGTAAGTTAAGCTTTCTTCAGGATTTGAAATCCAAGTCCTATCCCTTTGACCTCTTCCTAAAGTTTGATGCTTTGCCCAAACCAAATCTCCATCAAGACAAGCTCCCTTTCGGTACCTTTCCTTTAAAAAATCATTAGTTGATGAGGTGGCATTAATTTTGATTAAGTTAAAATAGCTCATATAAGTAAATGTAACCGACTCAAAAAGTAATAAATTTGTGAAAACGAGCACTAATAAATGTTAAAAAAAAATAAAACTGAATCGACTCTGTTAGATGAAATCGTTAATGGAATTGAAAATGTCAAAGGAGAAGATATTCAAATCCTGGATTTAAAACAAATAGATAATACGCCATGTGATTTTTTTATAATCTGCAGTGGGAATTCAAATACACAAGTAAGTGCTATTGTTGGATCGATTCAAAAAAATGTGAGCAAATTACTTAAAGAAAAACCATTTCATACAGAAGGCTCTGATTTGGCTGAATGGGTTTTGATAGACTATGTGGATATTGTTGTACATGTCTTTCAAAAACAAATACGTGAATATTACAATATCGAAGAGCTTTGGGGAGATGCTAAAACTACTCAAATCACTTCGAATTATTAAAAACTATGAAAGAACAAAAAAAACCAACCACCCCCAAGTTTAATATTTATTGGCTTTATGGCGCTATTATTTTTGTGCTACTTGGCATGAGCCTCTTTGGAGGTAGTGATTCTTGGCAGAGTATAAGTAAAACAAATATATCAAGCTTTGAAAAATATCTTAATGCGGGGGATGTAAGTCAAGTTACAGTAATTCGTAATAAAAGTAGCGTACGGGTTACCCTTACTCCAGAGGCTCTCAATAAAAGTGATCATCAAGACATTTCTGGGAAAAATATTTTAGGTCAGGATAATTCGAGAGGACCACATTATCAATTTGAAGTTGGTAGTCTTGAACTTTTTGAAGAGAAATTGGAAAAAGCACGTGCTAATGGAGTTCCCTTTAAGTTAGAATTTATTACCGTTGAAAACCGATGGGCTGATACACTCATTGGGTTTTTACCCATAATTATTATTATTGGAGTGTGGATTTTCTTGATGCGAAGAATGTCTGGGGGTGCTGGTGGCGGTGCTGGGAGTCAAATTTTTAATATTGGTAAGTCCAAGGCGAAATTATTTGATAAAAACACCGATGTAAAGACGACTTTTAAAGATGTTGCTGGACTAGAGGGTGCTAAAGAAGAGATTCAGGAGATTGTTGATTTTCTTAAAAATCCAAACAAATACACCGTTTTAGGTGGAAAAATTCCAAAAGGAGCTTTATTAGTTGGTTTACCAGGTACGGGGAAAACATTACTTGCCAAGGCTGTTGCTGGAGAAGCAAAAGTACCTTTCTTCTCGCTATCAGGATCTGATTTTGTTGAAATGTTTGTTGGTGTTGGAGCATCTCGTGTACGTGATCTATTTAAACAAGCAAAAGATAAATCTCCTGCTATTATTTTTATTGATGAAATTGATGCAATCGGAAGAGAAAGAGGAAAAAATAATATGACGGGGTCAAACGATGAAAGAGAAAATACACTAAATCAATTGTTAACTGAAATGGATGGTTTTGGAACAGATACAAATGTTATTGTTCTTGCAGCAACAAATCGTGCTGATGTATTAGACAAAGCATTAATGCGTGCGGGACGTTTTGATCGTCAAATCTATGTTGACTTACCTGATCTAAATGAGCGTAAGGAAATCTTTAAGGTTCATTTAAAACCAATTAAAACCATTAAGTCCTTAGATATCGATTTTCTTTCTAAACAAACTCCTGGTTTTTCAGGTGCTGATATCGCAAATGTTTGTAATGAAGCTGCATTAATTGCAGCTCGTGGTAATAAAAAGACTGTTGGTAAACAAGATTTTCTAGATGCTGTTGACAGAATTGTTGGGGGCCTTGAAAAGAAAAATAAAATAATTACACCTGAAGAAAAAGAAACTATTGCATATCACGAAGCGGGACATGCTTTGGTTAGTTGGTTACTTGAACATGCAGCACCACTTGTAAAAGTAACTATTGTTCCTAGAGGTCAATCTCTTGGAGCCGCATGGTACCTGCCAGAGGAGCGTCAAATAGTAAGAACAGAACAAATGTTAGATGAGATGTGTGCAGCATTAGGTGGACGTGCCGCAGAAAAAGTAATGTTTGATAAAATCTCAACTGGTGCGCTTAGTGATTTGGAAAAAGTCACAAATCAAGCGAGATCCATGGTTTCTGTATATGGACTAAACGATGCCATTGGAAACCTAACCTACTATGATTCATCGGGTCAAGCTGATTATAATTTCACCAAACCCTATTCAGAGGAAACCGCTCAGAAAATAGATCATGAAATTTCAGGGATTATTGAAAAGCAATATACTCGGGCTATTGATATTTTGAAGCTTTCAAAAGACAAATTAATAGAACTTGCTGAACGTCTTTTAGATAAAGAAGTTATTTTTAAAGATGATTTAGAGAAAATCTTAGGTAAAAGACCTTTTAAAACAAATAGCGAAAAAATAGAAGAAGCAAAGTTGCTTAAAAAAAATAAAATCTAAGCTCATGGGTATATGGGATAAATTTTTTGGCAAAAAAACTAAGGATAATTCTGAGAAAAGTCCCTATCTACCAAATGAAGAAGTTCCTATTGATATAAATTTCGCTAAAACTTTTACTCAAAATGGAGGCCATTTCTTGTTTTGTGACTCTAGAGAAGAAATACCCTCAAATATTGAGAAAATTTTTAAAGAAAATAAATGGAATAAAAATAATGTCTTAAGTCTAGAGAAAGAACTTGCTAAACAGTTTAATCTAACATTTATAGATCAAACCTCAGGTAATTTAAAAGCTTATGAGAGTGTGATAATGAATTGTGAATTTATTATTAGTAATACCGGAAAGGTCTTACTTAGTGCACATCAAATAAAACATTTTAATCTACCCGATCTACCTAACACAATTATTATTCTAGCCAAGACTAGCCAAATTGTCAAAGATGTTAGTCAAGGTATGACTTCACTTAAAAATAAATATAAAAAAGCAATCCCCACAAATATTACTTCCCTTAGGTCAAAATCTGAAAGTAATGAGGAAAAAGTGATTTCAGAATTTGAAACAAGTGCAAAAAACATATATTTGCTTATTGAAGATTAAGACAAAAATATGCGCGAAATTTTGGTAAGAAGCCTTTCTGGACTCCTATATGTGTCACTAATCGTTTCTTCTGCTCTATTTTCAAATCTTGCTTTCATACTTGTGCTTTTTTTATTCAGCGCTTTAGCACTTTTTGAATTTCAAAAATTATTGCATTATAAAAGCCCAATTCCATTTCTCTTTTTTAGTTTATTGGTTTATCAATTTTATTCTGGAAAACCCAATAATTCTCTTCACTTTGGTTTATTAGGATTTTGTGTTTTAATTAATTTTTTTTTAGCTCTAATGCTTATAAGTAAAAGATCCTTTGAGTTTCCTCCTATTCAAAAAAGTGGACTCACTCTTTTTTATCTTATTAGTTCTGGATATTTTATTATTGCCTCCACTAAATTTGAAAGTAGTTGGATGAATGGAATTACATTATCTATGTACTTTTTAATTTGGACAAATAATAGTTTTGCTTATCTATCTGGAAAAAAATGGGGAAAAACTCCATTATTCCCAGAAGTATCACCAAAAAAAACATGGGAAGGTTTTTGGGGTGGTGCATTTGCTTGTTTTTTATTAAGCTTTTTTTTAGTCTATTATCATAAAGATTTTCAATTTTGGGTATATCCCATTTTAGCAATAATTATAATAATTACAGCGACAATTGGAGACCTTGTCCAATCAAAATTTAAACGCCAAGCTAATGTTAAAGATAGCGGCTCTTTAATACCTGGACATGGTGGCTTTTATGATCGAATGGATAGCGTACTTTTCACGGCTCCATTTGTCAATTTGTTTTTAATTTTAGTTAATTATGTTTCATAAAGAGGGGTATCAAATTATCATGTTAACTTTTGTTATTACTGTAGCAATTGCGATTTTAGCAGAATATAAAATAGACTTTCAATTACTTAGAATAGGGATTCAAATTATTGTCGTGTTTATGCTTCTCTTAGTACTTCAATTTTTTAGAAATCCCAAAAGAATAACTCCTAGAAACAAAAATCTACTCATCGCTCCTGTTGATGGTAAGGTGGTAATCATCGAAGAAGTTTATGAAAAAGAATATTTTAAGGACATGCGACTTCAAATTTCCATATTCATGTCCCCATTAAATGTTCACGTAACTCGATACCCAATGGGTGGAAAAGTTCAATTTAGTAAATACCATCCAGGAAAATATTTGGTGGCTTGGCATCCAAAATCCTCTGAATTAAATGAGCGAACTACTATTGTCTTAAAGAATGATGTTTTTGGAGAGATTATTTACCGTCAGATTGCTGGTGCTGTTGCAAGAAGAATTGTTAACTATGCCAAAGAGGGCATGGAGGTTGAGCAAGGGGATGATGCTGGATTTATTAAATTTGGCTCCCGTGTTGACTTATTTTTACCTTTAGGAACTCCTTTAAGCATTAAATTAAACGATATTGTTAAAGGAGGTGTTCAGTCCATTGCTCAAAAAGCTTAGAGTAGGCTGAGACTTTTTTCAAGCATTTTTATTTTCTCTTCAGCATCAGCTGCCTTTTTACGTTCAATTGCAATTACCTGTTCTGGGGCATTTAATACAAAACGTTTATTAGCTAATTTCTTTCCTACCGAAGACAAGAAGCCTTTAGTGTACTTCAATTCTGAAGTGATCTTCTCTTTTTCAGCTTCAGTATTTTCTGGAGCAAGGGTAGGAATAAAGAACTCCAAGTTAGACACTCGGAAACTTCCTCCATTAATATTTTTAGGCACTTCAGAATAAACTATTTCATCAAGTATTCCTAACTTAACAATACTCGAGCCATAGGGTAAATCTGATTTTATATTGGTTACATAAACAGTAACTTTCTCTTTAAAAGAAATGTTTTTATCTTTTCTAAAATTACGAATCCCTGCAATAATTTCTTTAGTAATTTCAAAATTGGTAATTAACGCTGGATCAAATGATTTTGAAGTTGGCCATGAAGAAATAGTAAGTGCCTGGTCAGTATCACGAGGGCTAATAAAATGCCATAACTCTTCGGTCAAAAAAGGCATAAAAGGGTGTAATAAACGTAAGTTTTTTTCAAATAAGCGAACTATTCTAGTGTGTGTAATTTCGTCTATGGGTTTTCCGTATTCAGGCTTTACTAACTCTAACAACCAGGAACAAAAATCATCCCAAATCAGCTTATAAATAGTCATTAATGCATCAGATATTCGGTATTTTTCAAAATTTTCATCTACCCAACTAATGGTTTTGTTAAAATGATTTTCATACCAATCTAAAGCTTCAGTTGCTGCGAGTGAGGGTTGATTAGTTTTATCTATTTCCCAGCCCTTAATTAAGCGATAAGCGTTCCATATTTTATTAGCAAAATTCTTCCCTTGCTTACAAAGACTTTCATTAAAAAGTAAGTCATTCCCTGCTGCTGAACTGAGCATTAATCCAACACGAACAGCATCGGCACCATAATCTTCTATTAACTTTAAAGCATCTGGTGAATTTCCAAGTTGTTTGGACATTTTTCGCCCTTTTTCATCACGAACAAGACCTGTTAAATAAACGTTAGAAAAAGGTTTTTGTTTTCTATATTCATATCCCGACACAATCATTCTAGCTACCCAAAAAAATAAAATATCAGGGCCAGTAACTAAATCTTGAGTGGGATAATAGTAGTTAATATCTTCATTTTCTGGATTTCTGATTCCATCAAAAACAGTTATAGGCCACAACCATGAAGAAAACCATGTGTCCAAAACATCTTCATCTTGACGAAGATCTTCTTGTTTTAATAAATTATTACCCGCTTTTTTTTGAGCTGCTTCTAATGCTTCCTCTGCCGTTAATGCGACCACAAAATCTTCAACACTTGTCCCAAAATAGTATGCTGGAATTCGTTGACCCCACCACAATTGTCTTGAAATATTCCAATCCCTAATATTTTCCATCCAATGACGATAAGTATTTTTAAATTTATCAGGTAATAGTGCAATATCATCAGATTTTAAGACAGCATTAATTGCAGGTTGTGCTAAATCATCCATCTTTAAAAACCATTGATCAGACAAGCGTGGTTCTATTATTGCTTTGGTTCGTTCAGATCTCCCTACTTTATGAACATGAGATTCAGTTTTAACCAAGGCACCTATTACGTCAAGTGCTTTTACTATTTTCTTTCGAGCGACAAAGCGATCTAAACCTTCGTACTCAAGGCCTTTTAAGTTAAGTGTAGCGTTAGCATTAAAGATATCTATAACATCAAGTCCATGCTTTTCACCCAATGCTTTATCGTTTATATCATGTGCTGGGGTTACCTTAAGACAACCTGTACCGAAATCCATAGTTACATATTCATCTTGAATGATGGGTACTTTTCTACCAGTAAGTGGCACCCAAACCTCTTTACCTTTTAAATGAAAATAACGTTCGTCTTCAGGGTGAATACATACCGCAGAGTCTCCCAAAAGAGTCTCAGGCCTTGTAGTAGCAATGATCACTTGCTCTTCAGAACCTTCAACTTGATAGGCTATATGATATAAATTACCTGACTTTTCCTCATAAATTACTTCCTCGTCTGACAAAGTAGTTTGGGCTTCAGGATCCCAATTTACCATTCGAAAGCCCCTATAAATTAAACCTTTATTGTACAAGTCTATAAAAACCCTAAGTACAGATTCAGACATTTCAGGATCAAGAGTAAACTTAGTTCTATCCCAATCACAACTGCAGCCAAGCTTTTTAAGCTGCTCTAAAATAACACCTCCATAGTCATGAGTCCAATCCCATGCATGCTCCAAAAAAGTTTCTCTAGTCAAACTGCTTTTATCAATTCCTTCAGCCTTGAGTTTAGCAACTACCTTAGCTTCTGTAGCAATTGAGGCATGATCTGTTCCAGGCACCCAACAAGCATTATACCCTCTCATGCGAGCTCTACGAATAATAATATCTTGTAAAGAATTGTTCAACATATGCCCCATATGCAATACTCCTGTAACATTAGGTGGTGGCATAACAATGGTGTAAGGTTCGCGATCATCAGGAACGGATTTAAAATATCCGTTTTTTTGCCAGAATGCGTACCATTTACTTTCTACCAGTCTAGAATCAAACTTGGAAGGAATTTCCATAAAACTTTTGGTCTAATTTTTGATTTACAAAAGTAGGTACACTTATGGTATAATAAAAATTGATGTACCAAATTGAAAGAAAAATTTTAACTTTAACATACATTAAAAGTATATTATGAAATTAAGACATTACCTAAATCTATTATTCCTTTTTGTTATATCATCTGCATTTGCTCAAGAATCAGGAGCTGAAATTAATTTTGAAACTTCTACTATAGATTATGGGATAATTTCAAATGGTAGTGATGGTCAACGAATCTTTAGTTTTTCGAATTCTGGAAATACAGATTTAATTATCCAAAATGTTCAATCCAGTTGTGGTTGTACTGTACCCAAAAAACCTGATGGCCCAATTGCGCCAGGTAAATCAAGTGAGATAATTGTTAGATATGATACCAATCGTGTTGGTCCTTTTAGGAAAACCATTACTGTAACTACAAACGTATTAAAGAATCCGATTATAGCTCTCAAAATCAAAGGAACAGTTCTTCCAAAAGAGTAAAAACTTATTTAATAGAATATATCAGAGGGTGTAAAACTTTTTTATTAATATTTAAAATGTCAATAAAATAAAATTTTATGTGTTTTCATTTTTTATTATGAATTATTTTTTTATCATTTTTGTTTTATATTTTTGGAATGCCTCAATTATCAAGAAAAGGGATTGAACTTCCCACATCACCAATTCGTAAATTAGTCGTTCATTCAGACGAAGCAAAAGATAGAGGAATTGAAGTCTTTCACCTCAATATTGGACAACCTGATATTGAAGCCCCTAAAGAGGCTATTCAAGCGGTAAAAAATTCAGGCTTGACCCTTCTTCCCTATGGCCCTTCTCAAGGATCATTGACCTATCGTGAAAAATTATGTAAATACTATAAAAAACATGGAATTGAAATAGTTCCTGACGACATCCTTGTTACTACTGGAGCGAGTGAAGCTTTAACTTTCGCTTTAAATGTAATTTGTGACGCTGGGGATGAAATTATTATTCCAGAACCTTTTTATGCAAATTATAATGGCTTTGCAAGTGCCTCTAGTGTAAATGTTATCCCGGTTATGTCTGAGTTTATTTCTCAATTTGAGCTACCCTCGTTGGAAAAAATTAGACAAAAAATTACAGGGAAAACTAAAGCTATCTTATTGTGTAATCCTAATAATCCAACAGGATATGTCTATAGTAAAAAAGAAGTTGGTACACTTATATTACTGGCCATTGAATATGACATCTTCCTTATCGTTGATGAGGTGTATCGGGAATTTATACATGAAGGAAACAAGCACTACTCTGTAATGCAACATCCTGAGGGTGCAAACCACACCGTTATGATCGATTCTGTATCTAAACGATATAGTCTTTGCGGAGCTAGAGTGGGATGCGTCGTTTCTAAAAATGAAGAACTAATCAAGAGTATATTAAAATTTGCTCATTTAAGGCTCTCTCCTCCTACCTATGCCTTAATTGCCAGTGAAGCTGCATTAGATGCACCAGATAGCTATCTAAAAGGTGTGATTGCAGAATATGGAAAACGCAGGAATGTTTTAATTCAACGATTAGAAAAAATTTCTAATGTTGAGGTGTCTCATCCTATGGGGGCTTTTTATTGTATTGTTAAACTGCCAGTTGAAGATGCGGAGGACTTCTCAAAATACTTACTAACTGATTTTCAGGATAAAAATCAAACTGTTATGCTCGCACCAGCTCAAGGTTTTTATTCAACTCCAGAGATTGGTCTCAATGAGGTTAGAATTGCATTTATTTTAGATAGTGAAAAATTAATTCGGGCGGTAAGTATTATTGAAAAGGCTTTAACAGCCTATCAGAAATTAGTATCTTGAATTATGTTCAAGCTTGAAGAAAACGTTTCTTTAAAAAAATACAACTCCTTTGGAATACAAGTTTTTTCAAAAAAGTTTTTTTTACTCACTGAGACTTCACAATTAAAAAAACTTTTTAAACAGTCCCAAGGGAAATCCATAAGGGTTCATGGAGGGGGGAGTAATATGTTACTTACTAAAAATTATGACGGTCTAACCCTAGTCATTGGTACCAAAGGAATTTCAATTTTAAGTGAAGATGAGGTCTCAGTTTTAGTCGAAGTTCAAGCAGGAGAGAACTGGCATGAATTTGTTCTTTGGTGTCTAAAAAACAACTATGGAGGAGTTGAAAATTTAGCCTTGATCCCAGGAAGTGTAGGAGCTTCGCCCATTCAAAATATTGGCGCCTATGGAGTCGAATTAAAATCAGTTTTTCATAGTTGTGAGGTTTTTGATATTGAAACCCGTTGTTTTAAAACATTTTTAAAAAAAGAATGTGATTTTGGGTATCGAGATTCGATTTTTAAAAATAAAAGGAAAGGAATGGATATCATTACAAGTGTTTGTTTTCAGCTTCAAAAAGCTCCACATAATCTTCATGTTAAATATGGTGATATTCAAAAATATTTAGAAGGAAAAAAGCATTCAATACAGGAAGTTGCTGAGGCGGTAATTTCAATTCGGAAATCGAAACTTCCCGATCCTAAAGAGATAGGAAACGGGGGTAGCTTTTTCAAAAATCCAGTACTTAAAAAAGAGCACTTTAACCGTTTATTTAAAAAATATTCAGACCTCCCTCATTATCCTAATCCTGATAGTACCATTAAAATTCCTGCAGGCTGGTTAATTGAAAAAATGGGGTTTAAGGGAATTAGAGAAGGAGATGCAGGTGTTCACTCCAAACAAGCGCTTGTATTAGTGAATTATGCCAACGCAACGGGTATAGAAATTTTAGCACTTGCTGAAAAAATTCAGAAAATGGCTAAAAAGGAATTTGATATTACCTTAGAGATAGAAGTAAATATTCTCTGATCCTACTCTTTATTTTTTGAATCTATTTGGATCGTAACCGGACCGTCATTTACAAGAGAAACTTGCATATTAGCACCAAAAATTCCTGAAACTACATTTTTTGCTAATTGCTTTTGGGCAGTCTCCAAAAAGGATTCATAAAGCGGTATAGCATGACCGTGTTTTGCAGCTCGAATATATGAAGGTCGATTTCCTTTTTGGGTAGATGCCATTAGCGTAAATTGACTCACGACCATCAGATCACCATTAACATCAATAAGGGATTTATTCATTATACCATCATTATCATTAAATATTCGCAGATTCAACACTTTATTCACAAGCCATGAAATATCAGAAGAATCATCGATCATTTCAATACCCAAGAAAACTAACAAGCCATCTTCGATTTCTCTTTTTTCTGATTGATTTATAATTACTTGAGCACTAAGTACCCTTTGAATAATCACTCGCATTTTAATTTCTATAAGTTGAATCTTCTTCCATCATTTGAGTATAGGATGTATAACGCGATAAGGCTATTACTCCCTTTTCAACTGCTTTAATAATAGCACATTCTGGTTCATTTAAATGAATACAATTATGGAACTTACAATTACCCTTTCGCTGATAAAACTCTGGAAAATAATTTCCAATCTCTTCAGGAAGCATGTCAACTACACCAAATCCTTTAATCCCTGGGGTATCAATGATTTTAATGCCTTTTGACAATGCAAACATTTCAGCAAAGGTTGTGGTGTGCATTCCTTGTTTATGTTGTTTTGAAATTGCAGAAGTTTTCAAATTTAAACTTGGCGAAATCGCATTAACTAAGGTGGACTTTCCCACGCCACTGTGGCCTGAAAACATGCTGACTTTATCCTGCATTAACTCTTTAATCTTTTGAACACCATCCCCTTTAGTTGCAGAAATCATATAGGTAGAGTAACCAATTTTTTTATAAATCATTTGAAGATGGTTTATTTCATTCAAATCAACTTCTGAATAAATATCTATTTTGTTAAACAATACTATTGCAGGTATATGGTAGGCTTCTGCAGTAACCAAAAAACGATCAATAAAAGCTGGAAATGTTGGTGGGTTATTTAGAGTAACTAATAAAAAAACTTGATCAATATTAGAGGCGATAATCTGAGTTTGTTTGGAAAGGTTAACAGATTTCCTTACAATATAATTTTGGCGCTCCTCAATATAAGTGATATTTCCCTCGAGCAAACTAGTGTTTGAATCTACCTCAAAATGAACTTTATCACCAACAGCTACTGGGTTAGTACTTTTGATACCTTTTAAGCGTAGTTTTCCTTTGATTCGACATTCGTAAAAACTTCCCTGAGATTGAACGGTATACCAACTTCCTGTTGAACGATAAACAATGCCTTTTTTCAAATATTTTATTTACAAAGAAACACCTTTTTTTTCAGCCTTTAGGATTCAAAGTGGTATTGAGTAATGTGTATCTTTACAAAAATATTTTTACATGGCTCAAAAAAGTCTTTTAATGATTCTTGACGGATGGGGAAACTCATCAGATCCTACTATCTCCGCTGTTGATCAAGCAAAAACACCTTATATTGATTCCCTATACAAAAGTTATGCATTTAGCACCCTTAGAACGGATGGGCAACATGTAGGTCTTCCCGAAGGGCAAATGGGAAATAGTGAAGTGGGGCACATGAATTTAGGTGCAGGACGAATTGTTTATCAAGATTTAGCTAAAATTAATTTAGCAGTTCAAAAAGATAAGTTGAGAGATGAAAAAGTACTGACGGATTGCTTTGAACATGCAAAAAAAGAAGGAAAAAAAGTTCATCTAATCGGGTTATTATCTGATGGTGGAGTTCATTCTCACATCAATCATATTGAAGGGCTTATTGATCTTATTAGTGAATATCATTTAAATGATGTTTTCCTTCATGCATTTACAGACGGTAGAGATGTTGATCCCCAATCCGGAAAAACTTTCGTAGAACGCATAGAAAAAAAGTTGACTGAAACAGGAGGACAACTGGCTTCAATTATTGGCCGCTATTATGCCATGGATCGAGATCAGCGCTGGGAACGCGTAAAAAAATCTTACGATTTATTAGTTAATGGGGTTGGAAAGTCAACCTCAAATTTTACTCAAGAGCTATCCAATAGTTATGAAGAAGGTGTAACCGATGAATTTATAGAACCTCTTTTTAAAGATAACGGGAAGGGAGAAGCTATTGCCAAAATTGAAAGTGGTGATGTTGTCCTATTTTTCAATTTTAGAACTGATCGTGGAAGAGAGCTAACTCAAGCGCTTTCTCAAAAAGACTTTCCCGAATTCCAAATGACCCAGCTTGATTTATATTATGTGACTCTTACAAATTATGACGAGTCATTTCAAAACGTACAAGTCGTTTTTGATAAAGACAACCTTGAAAATACACTTGGAGAAGTTTTGTCCAAATCTGGTAAAACCCAAGTTCGTATTGCGGAAACAGAAAAATATCCGCATGTTACCTTCTTTTTTAATGGAGGTAGAGAAATTCCTTTTAAAGGAGAAGAACGTATTTTATGTCCCTCACCTAAAGTAGCAACCTATGATTTGCAACCCGAAATGAGTGCTTTTGAAATCAAAGATGCTATTGTTGAAAAAATAAAAAAAGATTCTCCTGATTTTATTTGCTTAAATTTTGCAAATCCAGATATGGTAGGACATACGGGGGACTTACAGGCCGCAATTAAAGCCTGTGAATCGGTAGATCAATGTGCACAGGCTGTAATTGAAACGGCTCTTGAAAAAGGCTATGTAAGTATTATAATTGCTGATCATGGAAATTGTGAAACCATGATTAACCCGGACGGTACTCCTAACACTGCGCATACTACAAACCCTGTTCCTGTAATTTTAGTGGATCCAGAAAAGAAAAAAATAAATGCTGGAGTTTTAGGAGATATTGCTCCAACTATTTTAGACCTACTGGAAATACCTAAGCCCAAAATAATGACACGAAAATCTTTAATTCATCACCCATGAAAAATATAATCCTCATTGTATTTTTTATTATACTTTGTATTGGTTGTAAAAGTCAGTCCAAAAAAAAGAGTTCTTCTGAAGACCCTTTGGAAGTAAAAAGTATAATTGGTGAAGAAGGGGAAACTGTTCTCCTTGGTTTTATAAACCTCTCAAATTTAAATACACCCGAATTTCAATCTTGGTTTGAGCCTGAATATAAAAACATTAAAATTCCTCAAGGTTGGGCAGAAGAATTTGCTCCTTTAGCAAAGGATCTTGAGTTTAAATTATTTTTAGGTACTTGGTGTGGTGATACTCAAAGGGAACTTGGAGGTATGTTTAAGCTTCTTGATCTTATGGGAGTTACTGATGATAGAATTGAAATGTATTCTATTTCTGAAGCCAAAGACAGTCCAATCGAGTATGAAAAAGAATATGATATTCTCTATATTCCAACTTTAATTTTTATTGAAAACGGAAGAGAAATTAATCGATTTGTTGAATTTCCAGTTGTTAATCTAGTTGATGATTTTTCTAAAATATTAAAAAGAAAAAACTACGAAAATTCGTACATAGATTTTTGATATGGCAGCAATCGAATTAAAAACTAGGGAGGAAATTGAGTTAGTTAGAGAAAGTGCAATTATTGTTTCTAAAACCTTGGGTATGTTAGCAGCTGAAATCAAGCCCGGAATTACTTCCCTCAAATTGGATCAACTTGCTGAAACTTTTATTCGAGATCATGAAGCTAAACCAGGATTTTTAGGTTTATATAATTTTCCAAATACATTATGCGTGAGTCCAAACGCGCAAGTAGTGCACGGAATTCCCAATAAAATTCCTTTGTGCGAGGGTGATGTCATTTCCATTGACTGTGGTGCATTAAAAAATGGCTTTTATGGGGATCATGCATATACATTTGCTGTAGGAGATATTACTCCAGAGGTTAAAAAATTACTTGAGGTTACTAAGGCTTCACTTTATAAAGGCATTGAAACCTTTCGCGCTGAAAATCGTTTGGGAGATATGGGTTATGCCATTCAAAGTTTTTGTGAAAATGAAGGCTATGGGGTCGTAAGAGAGTTAGTAGGACACGGTTTGGGCAGAATGATGCACGAGGGTCCTGAAGTCCCTAATTATGGAAAACGTGGAAAAGGTAAAAAATTTCAAGATGGGATGGTTTTGGCTATTGAACCAATGATCAACGGTGGGACACACCGAATTAAACAACTAAAAGACGGCTGGACAATACTTACCGCAGACGGTAAAGCCAGTGCTCATTTTGAACATAACGTGGCTTTAGTGGATGGGAAACCTGAGTTACTCTCCACATTTCAGTATGTCTATGCTGCGCTCGGAATAAAAAGTGACGAAGAATTACCCTTCAGAAAAGAACCTCTTTTGATATGAAATGGTTGCTCAACTTTATTCCCAGATCAATATTAATAACAATTAGTGTTTGGTTTCGCCCTTTAATTAAATTCTATTTTAAAGGAAACCTATTTACTGATCCTATTGATGGGAGTTCCTACAGGAAATTTTTGCCATATGGATATCAAAATTTAAGAGAAAATGCATTATGTCCAGGTACGCTTTCCTTAGAAAGGCATCGCCTCTTATGGCTTTATTTAACTCGAAAAACAGATTTTTTAAAACAATCCCTCAAGATACTACATATTGCCCCTGAACAAGTTTTTTACAAAAAATTCAAAGCACTTAAAAATTGGGAATATACCACTACAGACCTTCGCTCACCTCTTGCCGATGTGAAAGCTGACATTTGTGAGCTGCCCTTTGAAAACGAGCAGTACGATTTAATTTTTTGCAATCATGTTTTGGAACATATTCAAGACGATAAAAAAGCAATGGAGGAGCTCTATCGTGTTTTAAAAAAAGGAGGGACATTGATCGCACAAGTTCCTTTAGATGAAAATCTTGATGATACTTTTGAAGACGATTCGATTTCCGATAAAAAAGAACGCACTCGAATTTTTGGTCAATATGATCATGTGCGTATATATGGAAAAGATTACTACACTAGATTAGATGCTGTTGGATTTAAATCAAAAGGAGTTTCTTTTTTAAACACACTGAGTACTGAAGAAATTCATTGTTTTGGACTTCCAAGGAAAGAACGAATTCCTATTGCAATAAAGTAGCTTATTTTTAAAATTTATTGCTTCACAAAGCCTTTAGAAAAAACTTCTTTTATTCCTCCCAATGAATCAGCAATAATCCAATAGGCTTCTAATTGAGGGTGATTCGAAATAAGAGTTTTAGATTGTTCAAAAGGCATAACCATCAAAGCGGTTGCATAGGCATCGGCGGTCATACAGTCTGGTGCTAGAACGGAAGCACTGAGAATAAATGAAGGAAATGCCTTTCCATTTTTAGGATTGACTGAATGAACCCATCGTTCACCAGTTTCTTGATTTATTGAATACTTTCGATAATTACCTGAAGTTGCTAACGCCTCATTATTCAAAGTAATAACTTGAATCAAATCTCTTTCTTCCATTTGTTGAGGATCGTCTATCGCGACGCTCCATAATGCATTTGACTTTGGACTTTTTCCTTGAGCCACAATTTCTCCTCCTATTTCAACTAAAAAGGAAAAAACTTTTTTTATTCTCAAATAATCAGCAACGACATCTACAACATAACCTTTAGCCAAAGCGTTAAAATCAAAATATACTTGAGGATGCGCTTTTTTAATTGTGAATTGCTCCGTTAATAGTGTTTTATCCCAACCTGTAAAAAACAAGATACTGTCAAGTTGTTGCTCCGAAATTTGTTTTAATGGTGTGCCAGGACCAAAACCATAAGCATTTACTAATGCCCCAACTGTAGGATCAAAATACCCCCCAGTAGCCTCCCAGACTTCATTAGCTTTATGATATACAGCTACA
Organism: Flavobacteria bacterium MS024-2A; assembly: GCA_905181895.1. GTDB lineage: Bacteria > Bacteroidota > Bacteroidia > Flavobacteriales > Flavobacteriaceae > MS024-2A. The sequence goes on from CAJJAB010000026.1 coordinate 28,258, forward strand.
AAATGATTATCTACTACCAAAAGGCTATCACCTTGATTGATTTTAGAAATATCAGAAGTTGGGATGTAGGTTGACAGAGACTGATTTATAACACCAAAAATAGAGTCAACTTGACGTTCTAAGTCAATTTCTAATAATTGAGGCGCTTTATATGAAATAGAATAACTTGTCCCAAAAGCGAAGCCATGAATTCGTTGAATTTTATTTTCATCTTTAGTTTGGCAACTCAAAAATAACATCACCAAAAGTAACTTAAATAATTTTTTGAATTCCATCGAAATTAACCACATAGGGATCTGTTTTTGATAAAGGTTTTTTATAATCATGTGCATTAGCAAAACCTACCCCAGCAAAGTAAACTTTTGCCTTATTTTTATCAGCATGTAATTTGACTTTGTTCATTTTAATACTATCATATTCTTTTGGGGGTTGAGGATATAAACAGCCTTGTGTAACCACAAAATATAGAATTTTATCTTTTACACAAACAAACTGAGGAGAGCGTTTAATCTGCGAATTGACTGCTAAAAACTCAAACCCTTCATGCTCCAAATATGTTCCCACTTCTTGCATAGCTAGTTGATGAATTTCTTGGGAAGTTAAGGTTTCCATAATAAGCAATTAAAATTAAAAAAAGAGGCTTATAGCCTCTTTTAAATTATCCCCCAAAGTCATCATAACGAACATTTTCTGGTGGAACACCAAAGTCATCAGCCATTCGTTCGATAGCCTGATTCATTAGGGGTGGGCCACAGAAGTAGACTTCAATATCTTCAGGTGATTCGTGATGATTTAAATAATTATCAATTACCACTTGATGAACAAACCCCGTAAATCCATCTCCTTCTCCATCCAAATCGTCTTTTACTTTCCAATTATCTTCCCCCATAGGTTCTGATAAGGCAATATAAAAATTAAAATTTGGAAAATCTTTTTCTAATGCTCTAAAATGATCGGTATAAAACAATTCTCTTTTTGATCGACCTCCATACCAAAAGGTTACTTTACGCCCTGTTTGAAGTGTTCTAAAAAGCTCATACAAATGTGAACGCATGGGTGCCATTCCAGCACCACCTCCTACGTACAACATTTCTGACTCAGAATCATTAATAAAAAATTCACCATAAGGTCCTGATATGGTTACTTTGTCTCCTGCTTTTTTTGAGAAAATATAGGAAGAAGCAACTCCTGGGTTAATTTCTGCCCAGTCATTTTTAGCACGATCAAAAGGTGGAGTTGCAATACGAACATTTAACATAATTTCTTTTCCTTCGGCAGGGTAAGATGCCATTGAATAAGCACGCTCCACTGTTTCAGGATTCTTCATGGTCAATGGCCAAAGATTGAATTTATCCCATTCTAACTTAAATTTATCTGGTTCTCCAGGGTGTTCTTCTGGATGTGCAGAAATGTCAATATCTTCGAATTTCACTTCACATTTAGGGATTTCAATTTGGATATATCCTCCTGCTTTATAATCCATTTCCTCAGGAATTTCAACTACAAATTCTTTTATAAACGAAGCAACATTCCAGTTTCTTACAATTGTAGCTTCATATTTTTTTATTCCAAAAACCTCTTCAGGCACTTGGATTACCATGTCTTGTTTTACTTTAACTTGACAGCCCAAACGCCATCCCGCAGCGACTTCTTTTCTTGAAAAGTGAGGAGCTTCCGTAGGTAGTATTTCTCCACCACCTTCAAGCACTTGACATTTACATTGGATGCAGGTTCCTCCTCCCCCGCATGCAGAAGGTAAAAAAATCTTATTATTTCCTAAAGTACTCAATAGGGTGCTTCCTGAAGAAACATCAACTTTATTCCCCCCATTAATTAAAAGGGAAACGGGACCTGAAGGCAATAATTTGGCCTTGACACCTAAAAGCATTCCCACTAATAGAAATGTAATAACTAAAAAAACAATAACACTCGCTAGTATAACTGAATAATCCATTCTTAAATTATAATTTAATTCCCATAAAACTCATAAAACCTAAAGCCATCAAACCGGTGATGATAAATGTAATTCCCAATCCTCTTAATGGTGCAGGCACATTAGAATAGCTTATTTTCTCTCGTATTGCAGCAATAGCCAGAATAGCTAGTAGCCACCCGATTCCTGAACCCAGTCCATATACTGCTGACTCTGTAACTCCAGCAAAATCTTTTTGTTGCATAAATAAGGATCCTCCTAAAATAGCACAGTTTACAGCAATTAGAGGTAAAAAAATTCCCAAAGCACCATATAATGAAGGAGCAAATTTTTCAACCACCATCTCGACTAATTGAACCATGGATGCAATAACGGCTATAAACATAATAAAGCTCAAAAAACTTAAATCAAGAGTTGCATATTGAGATCCTAGCCAAGATAACGCTCCAGCACGTAATAAATAAGTGTCTAATAAAAAGTTGATTGGCACCGTTATGGCTAAAACAAATATAACTGCCAAACCAAGTCCTACAGCTGTTTTAACTGTTTTAGAAACGGCTAAATAAGAACACATTCCTAAGAAATAAGCAAAGATCATATTTTCTACAAAGATGCTTTTAACGAATAAGTTTAAATATGCTTCCATGATTTTACTCTTAATTTTTTTCAATTAAACTTCGGTTACGCGAGCGCTGAATCCAAATCAAAATTCCAACAGTTATTAAGGCCATCGGAGACAACAACATCAAACCGTTGTTTTCATATCCCATTGAATAAATAGTATCGGGAATAACTTGATATCCCAATAACTTTCCAGAACCTAAGAGTTCTCTAAAAAATGCTACAATAATTAAAATTACTCCATATCCAGTTGCATTTCCAATTCCATCAAGAAAGGATTTCCAAACACCATGACCTAAAGCAAAGGCCTCCAAACGTCCCATTACTATACAGTTAGTTATAATTAATCCAATAAAAATAGAGAGTTCTTTACTCACATCATATGCATAGGCTCTTAACACTTGATCTACTAAAATCACCATAGCAGCAACCACAACCAATTGAACAATAATTCTAATACGATTGGGAATTAAATTTCTTAACAAAGAAATAATAACATTACTTGCAGCCATAACCGCCATCACTGAAACACTCATTACAATTGCAGGTTTTAACTGAACTGTTATAGCCAAGGCAGAACAAATTCCGAGTACCTGAACGGTAATTGGATTATTATCATCCATAGGGTCAGATAATAATTTTTTATTCTTTTTTGAAAAAAGTGGCTCTTTCTCTTTATTTATAAAAAGAATGATAGGCTCTTTTTTGGGATTTAATACTTTCTCTTCCATGAGATTATTTGTTTGAAGCTAGACTTAAGTCTGTTGATTTAAAATAAGGTAAATAATGTTGCAAGCGTTCTTTAATCATATCAGTAACTCCATCACCTGTTATAGTTGCTCCAGAAATAGCATCTACTTCGTGGTCATCTTTATCTAAGTCTTTCGGATCATTATTTGTTTTGGAAACATTAATTCCAACTAAATTACCACCTGTATCAAAAATTTTTTCTCCTACAAAACGATCTTGAAACCACTGTTGCGTAATTTCTGCACCCAATCCTGCAGTTTCTCCAACGTGATCAAATACGGCTCCTTGAATGGTGTTTTTGTCCTCTTTCAACGCAATGTATCCCCATATCGCATTCCAAAGCCCTGCTCCTCTTAAAGGGACTACATAAGATTTTACTCCGTCCACATTAGTAACATATAAAGGAAAATGTTGTTCAGCTATAGGCTTCTTTAATTCATTATTTAATTCTAATTCAAAAGCATTGGAATTTGTATCTGTTTTACCACCAGGAACTAATGAAAGCTCCTCAACAATATATTGGTTATACAAATTTTCGGCCTGTTCGCGATCCGTTTCAATTCCTATGGTGGCTAAAATATTTTGCATTTTTTCTTTACGCACATTAGAGGCTTGTAGATCTTTTAATGAACTGGCGGTAAAGGCTAGAGCGGATGCGACCACTAGTACCATAACAGTAGCGAAAATAAAAGTATATGCGTTGCTATCTCTATTCATAATTAAACAGTTTTAAGTTCTTGAGCTAACGCCCAACGTTTTTTGCGTTTTTTAATATTTCCGTTGACCACATAGTGATCGATTGTCGGAGCAAATACATTCATCAATAAAATAGCCAACATTACTCCTTCTGGATAAGCGGGATTAAAAACACGGATCATAATACAGAAAATTCCAACTAAAATTCCATAAATCCATTTCCCTTTATTAGTCTGAGCCCCTGAAACTGGGTCAGTAGCCATAAAGACAATTCCAAAAGCAAAACCTCCCACTACAAGGTGATTCATCCAAGAAAAGTTCATTAATGCATTAGCTCCCCATAGATTAAATAACAATCCCATTACAATAGCTCCAAGTATACCTCCTGTGATTATTCTCCAACTCCCCACACCTGTGAAAATCAATATTAAGGCTCCTACAGCAACCCAAAGCGTTGAAGTTTCTGCAATGGAACCTGGAATTGCTCCTTTGAACATTTCAAACATAGAATAACTTACTTTACCTCCAGCGGCTAGTGTTCCTAAAATAGTTTCCCCAGAAATTGCATCAACATTTGAAGCCTCTGAGACCCATACTTTATTTCCTGACATATAAGTAGGATAGGCAAAAAATGCAAAAGCTCTTGCAGTTAAAGCAGGATTTAAAATATTCATTCCAGTTCCGCCAAAAGCCTCTTTAGCAATTAAAACTGCAAAAGCTGTCGAAACAGCTACCATCCATAAAGGAATGTCAACAGGCATAATCATTGGAATCAGAAGTCCGGTGACTAAGTATCCCTCATTCACCTCATGACCTCGATAAACTGCAAAGCCAAATTCAATAGAAAGTCCTACAACATATGAAACAATGATCATGGGAACAACTTTCCAAGATCCATGAATAAAAGCATCAAGGAAAGTAAATGATTCATCCGTTTGAGAATAATACTGATAACCCGTATTGTAAATCCCATAAATCAAAGCGGGAAGTAAGGCGATGATTACTGTCACCATTGTTCTTTTTAAATCCACGGCATCACGAATATGAGCGCCTTTTTTGGTTGTGTGATTGGGCACAAATAAAAACGTATCGAAGGCATTAATTGCTGGAGCAAATTTCTCTAACTTCTTACCTTTCTCAAAAGGCTTTTTTAGTTCGTCTAGGCTTTTTCTTAAAAAATTCATACTACTCTTTTTATCCTACTTCATTAATCATTAATTCTATTCCTTTACGGATAATATCTTGTGCTTCAATTTTTGAGGTATTTGCATAATCAATTAATCCAAAACCTTCTGGGACTATTTCATAAATCCCTAAAGCTTCCATCTTTTCAATATCTTCAATCATACAAGCTTTTAATAATTGCATGGGATACAAATCCAAAGGGAATACTTTTTCCATTTCACCAGTCACCACTAATGCACGTTCTTCACCATTCAAATTAGTGTTAATATCAAATCCCTTTTTATTAAAAAGTCTTGAAAAAGAGGTGTTAGATATACTTAGGATAGAGTTATCTTTAAATGGCAACCATCCGAAAATTCGGTAGGTATTCCCTTCAGGTATAACACTAATCAAATTATTGTAATATCCTAAATATCCATTAACACTTGAAGTTTTTCCAGAAAGTACATCTCCATTGATGAAACGAAGTGAACTTTCTGTAGTTTTAACTTCCTTAATCATTGACACTATTTCAACCCCTATTTTAGTAGAAAAATATCTTGACCTTATAAGTCCGTTACCAGCTAGGGCTACGCAACGTTGAGGACTAAACACTCCTTCAGTAACAAATCGACCAAGGTTTACAATATCTTCTGGATTAATAGTCCATACCCGATCACCCATATTAATTGGAGTTAATTCTTGGATGTGAAAGCTTAAATTTCCTGCAGGATGTGGTCCTTGTATAGTGTAAAATTGAACATTATCAAATTTTTCAAAAGAAACAGTATGAGTTGCATCCATTCCTAAAAAAACATTCTGATTAACTAATTTATTTAAAACATTGATTCCCTGCTGAAAATTTTTGTGACTATTTTTTAGTATGAAATCGTAATCCGGAGCTAAAGGGGAAGTATCTATTGTAGAAACAAAAATCGCTTTGGGTATTTCATCTGGATTGGCAAGAGTTCCATAAGGTCGTTGCTTGAGAAAAGGCCAATTTCCACTTTCTAAAAGCAAAGAAATTAATTCATTACGATTTAGACCTTCCCAATTTGAGACAACATGAGAACGAACCTCTTTACTTTGGTTTGCCTCAATAATAATTTTTTCTATTTTTCTTTTAGGTCCTCGTTCTATCTCCTTGATTGTTCCTGAAACAGGAGAAACAATTTTAATCCTTGGATCCTGTTTGCTAAAAAAAACGGGGTCTCCTGCATTTACAACAGTCCCTTCTTTAACCAAAAGCTTAGGTACAGTTCCAAAAAAATCATCTGGGTTTAGGGCGTAAGTTGGAGAGGAAATATTTTTTGATAGTATCTTTTCTGCTGAACCTTTTATGTTCAGCTTAGCGCCTCTTTGTGTTCGAATACCTTTGATTATATCCATTAAATATATTAATTCTAAAAATCACACAAATTTAATAATAAACACTGTTCTCAAGGAAGCAATTGATGAGGAAAAAATACTATTTATATTAATTCTAAATAAGTGTTTGGGCTTTTTAATTACTGTCAAAGTAGTTTGGTTAAGCAAGTGCAAAGCCATACCTTTACATCTCATGCGAATTTGTGATCTAATAACTTATTTTTTTTGTTTTGGAACGCTTTTAAATGGCTTTTCACAAGAAGGAATGGATCAAATTAAAAAAGACTTCATTAAGACCATTCAATTTTCGGGTTTACAGCAAAATAATGCTTTCCCACTTGTTGCTTTAAACGAAAAAATACTTTTAAAATTTGATGATCTAAATGGAGACGAAGCAGACTATTATTATAAAATCAGTTATTACAATCACGACTGGTCCCCGTCAACTTTATTTAAAAATGAGTTCATAGATGGATTCGACAACATTCGCCTTGACAATTACACCACCTCTTTCAATACACTTCAAACATACACCCACTACCAACTAGAATTACCTAATGAAGACATACAATTCAAAATTTCTGGAAATTATTTATTGGAGGTATTTACAAACGCCAACGAACTTGCATTTTCTCGAAGATTTTGTATTTACCAATCCTTGAGTAGCGTTCAAGTTGGTATTTACCGGGCACAAAACATGGATCGCTTTAACTCTCATCAATCGGTCCACTTTGCTGTCACTCCCTACCAACAGTCATTTAGAAATCCTGATAAAAACATCAAAGTAGTGATAATTCAAAACCAACAATGGGATTATATAATCACAGGGCTAAAACCGCAATATTTTTCAGGAAAAACCTTAGAATACAGTTATGATATTCCTGCACAATTTGAAGGAGGAAATGAATATTTTTATTTTGACACTAAAGACTTACGTGTTACTTCACCCAATATAAATTTCATAAGAAGAGTCGATTTATATGAATCCTATTTAAATGTTGATATTCCAAGAATGTATTCGCAGTATGCTTATGCACCAGATATCAATGGTAAGTTTGAAATCAGAAATATTATGGGACCAGGTGATCCAGATACCCATGCTGATTACAGTTATATAAACTTCAGCTTGGCGGCCGATTATCAACTCAATGGGGAAGAGGTTTTTATTTATGGGAACTTTAATAATTACCTGCTAAACGACTTCAATAAGATGTATTATAACCCCTCTTTAGAAGTATTTGAGGGTGTTTTGCTTTTGAAACAAGGGTTTTATAATTACAAGTATGTTTCAAAAAAAGGCAATACATTAATGAAAAATAGCTTGAGTGGCTCGCATTCTTTGACAGAAAATGATTATCTTGTTTTAGTATATTACCGAATTCTAGGGGAACAATATGACGCGTTAATTGGCGTAGGCAATGCAAGTTCTTTTGAGTTAATGAATTAACCATTAAATTTTAAATAAGTTTAATCTATTATTTTTTGTGTAAAATAAAACATTGTGCTACAACAAATTACAAAAGGAATTAAAATATCAGTTGATGTAAAGTTTGAAGGTAGCTTTTTAAAAGAGATGTCTTTTAATCATGCCTTTATATATTATATTACAATTGAAAATCAAAGCAAAGATGTAGTGCAATTAATTTCCCGTCATTGGAAAATTTTTGAATCTATAAATCGAACTCAATATTTAAACGGAGATGGTGTTTTAGGAAAAAAACCAGTTCTAAAGCCCGGAGATATTCATACTTACAAATCTGGGTGTTTAATCATATCTCCTATGGGATCTATGTCAGGAACCTATATTATGGTAAACTTTTCTAATGCTCAAAAATTTAATGTAGAAGTTCCTTTATTTAAATTAAACGCACCTTATATACTAAATTAAGACTCTCTTTTTTTGCTTGCCCTTTACTTACAAAACTATACTTTTATGAAAAAATAACGATAATGGCAAACAGTGTTTTTCAAGTTCCGTATCCAAGAAACGAAGCTATTTTAACTTACGCTCCAGGTAGTTTAGAAAAAGATCAAGTATTAGCAGCTTACGCTAAAATGTATGGAGAAACTATAGACGTTCCCATGAGAATAGGAAATCAAGACGTTAAGACAGGAAATACTGAGATCATGTGCCCTCCTCATGATCACAAACATGAACTAGGGACCTATCATGTTGCCGCTAAAAGTAATGTCAAGGAAGCAATTGATGCATCATTAAAGGCCAAAAAAGCATGGAGTCAGATGGCTTGGGAATCCAGAGCTTCAATCTTTTTAAAAGCAGCTGAACTTATAGCTGGCCCTTTCCGTTCGATTATTAACGCTGCAACTATGTTAGCACAGTCAAAAAACATTCATCAAGCTGAAATTGATGCTGCTTGTGAATACATTGATTTCCTCAAATTTAACGCTGCATTTATGCAGGAAATTTATGCCAATCAGCCCAAAAACGAAAAAGGTGTATGGAATCGTCTAAGCTATCGCCCACTTGAAGGATTTGTCTATGCAGTAAGTCCATTTAACTTTACAGCTATTGCAGGTAATCTTTGCGCTAGCGTTGCTATGATGGGAAATACAGTAGTTTGGAAACCGAGTGATCACCAAGTTTTTTCAGCCAATATTTTAATGCAAGTATTCAGAGAAGCTGGGCTTCCTGATGGAGTAATTAATATGGTCTTTGGTGATCCAGAAATGATTACCAATACCGTTTTAGAGAGTCCAGATTTTGCCGGTATTCACTATACCGGATCTACAGAAGTGTTTAGAAATATTTGGCGTAAAATTGGAACTAATATTGAATGTTATCGATCCTATCCGAGAATTGTTGGTGAGACTGGAGGTAAAGATTTTATAATTGCTCATCCATCATCAAATCCAAAAGAAGTAGCTACGGGAATTATTCGAGGTGCTTTTGAATTTCAAGGTCAAAAATGTTCTGCTGCCTCTCGTGTGTATCTTCCCAAAACCAAAGCATATGAAATTATTGAATTTATAAAAAAAGATTTGAAATCAATTAAAGTGGGATCTCCTGAAAATTTTGATAATTTTATAAACGCTGTAATCCATAAAAAAGCTTTTGATAGATTAGTCAATGCAATTGAAGAAGTAAAGAAGAATAAAGATGTTGAAATTATAGCTGGAGGAAATTATGATGATACTAAGGGTTACTTTATTGAGCCAACAGTTCTTGTTACAAAAGACCCTCAGTATATAACAATGAAAAAGGAACTTTTTGGTCCTTTGGTAACGATTTATATATATCCAGACATTGAATGGTCTAAAACACTTAAGCTTGTTGATCAAACTTCTGAATACGCTCTCACCGGTGCAGTATATTCCCAAAATAGATATGCTTTGGAAGAAGCACTTAATGAATTAGAAAATTCAGCTGGAAATTTTTACATTAACGATAAACCAACTGGGGCTGTAGTCGGCCAACAGCCTTTTGGAGGTGCACGAGGATCAGGAACAAATGACAAAGCTGGCTCTGCAGCCAACTTAATGCGTTGGGTTTCACCCAGATTAATTAAAGAAACTTTTGTTCCAGCAAACGACTACAGATACCCTTTTTTAGAATAAAAATAACCCTCAGATTTACTTTAGATTTTTAAAGAGGCAGGTAAACCACTTTTTTGGTTTCAAAAAATGGATCTAAAAAATAGTCTTTCAAAGCAAATTCTTTTGCTTTTGGAAAAGAAATTAATTCTTCTTTAAGGTCTCCTCCCTTTAAATATAATATTCCATTTTTGAATGCATGATTATGTATGGGCCGGATTTTTTTATTAACCCAGGGTACAAAAGTTTCCATTTTAGCAACAGCTCGACTAACGACAAAGTCAATTTGAATTGAAAAATCTTCTGCCCGAGTATGCATAGATGAAATATTTTTTAAACCTAACACTCTTGAAACGTCTTGAACAACCTTTATTTTTTTTCCAATACTATCAATAAGAAAAAAATATGCCTCTGGGAATAAAATTGCCAACGGAATACCTGGAAACCCACCACCTGTCCCTACATCTAGAATTTTTGCGTTGGGCCTAAATTCAACTACTTTAGCAATCCCGAGAGAATGTAAAACATGTCTCTCAAAAAAAAAATCCATATCCTTTCTTGAAATTAAATTAATTTTGACATTCCAATCAGAATATAAGCTAAAAAGTAAATCAAACTGATTTATTTGTTGCTCACTAAGAGTAGGAAAAAATTTTAGAAGCTTATCCAAGGTAGTTTTGTTTAGAAAGTTTTTTCAACTATTTTTACGTAATAATATTTTTTATGCAAGCTACACAAAGCCTTCGTTTTTCCAGAAAAGACCCTAAACAATTTTTTAAAACTTTAAACCATAGGGTAAATCAGCATTTTAAAGAAAAAAAAATGGCCAAAACAGGAAACTGGAAGTTGTACATTAAAACAATCGTGATGTTTTCGCTAATGATAGCACCTTATCTTTTAGTTATCACTCTTGAAATAAGCCTTTGGCTGAAATTACCCCTGTGCATGGTTATGGGAATTGGAATGGCTGGCGTTGGCATGAATGTAATGCATGATGGAAATCATGGCTCCTTTTCTAAGCATCCGTTGATAAATAAAATAATGGGGAGTAGCATATATATTTTGGCAGGAAATGTATTCAACTGGAAAATTAAACACAATGTTTTACACCATACCTTCACGAATATTCACGGACATGATGAAGACTTAGAGGCAGGTCGCATCATTCGTTTTTCAAGGCACGCTGAATGGATGCCCCATCATAAATTTCAACATTTATATTCAATTTTGTTATATGGATTATTGACTATCAATTGGGCTGTATTTTCAGACTTTCAACAAATGAAAAGGTATATGAAGAGAAAACTTTCTTACGTAAATAGCAAAAAACCTAGCCTACAATGGATTGGACTATTTTTAACTAAAATTATCTACTTCACAATTTGGATTGCTATTCCTATAATTTTTATTAATAGCCCTTGGTGGACAGTATTAATTGGGTTTGTTATAATGCATTATACAGCGGGACTTATTCTAAGTCTAGTTTTTCAATTAGCGCATGTTATAGAGGATGCAGAAATGCCTAGGGCAAATACTTCTGGAACTATGAAAAATACCTGGGCCATTCATCAGCTTCTCACAACAGTAAACTTTTCTACTAAAAATAGATTTATGAATTGGTTTACGGGTGGATTAAACCATCAAATTGAGCATCATATTTTTCCACATATCAGTCATGTTCATTATTCGAAAATTGCAGCTATCGTTAAAAAGACAACTAAAGAATTTAATTTACCATATAACGAATACAAAACAACCCGAAGTGCCCTTGTTTCGCATTTTAAATTTTTAAAACAAATGGGGGTGCAACCCGCTTAATTTTTATGAAACAACTTTCAGAACGGATCAACAGCTTACCTGTTTCAGAAACACTTGCCATGGCAGCCAAAGCCAGGGAATTAAAAAATAAAGGATTAGATATTATAGGATTAAGCCTTGGAGAGCCAGATTTTAACACTCCAGAATTTATAAAAGATGCAGCTATTCAAGCCGTAAAAGACAACTGGAATTCTTATTCTCCTGTAGACGGTTATGCAGATTTAAAAGAATCTATTTGCCTCAAATTTAAACGTGATAATGGCTTAAATTATAAACCATCTCAAGTAGTGGTTTCCACTGGAGCCAAACAATCCATAGCTAATGTGTGTATGGTTTTACTGAATCCAGGAGATGAAGTTTTATTACCTGCTCCCTATTGGGTTAGCTATTCTGCCATTGCAACTCTTGCAGAGGCAAAATCTGTAATTATACCCTCCTCGATTGAAACAGATTTTAAAATTACACCGGATCAGTTAGAAAATGCGATAACACCCAAGACAAAATTGGTCATGTTCAATTCTCCAAACAATCCTAGCGGAACGATCTACACTGAATCAGAATATCGTGCTTTAGGAAAGGTATTGGAAAAATATCCCGACATCCACATTCTTTCAGATGAAATTTATGAACACATTAATTACGGAACCGATCATTTTAGTATTGCTGCCATACCAGAATTATACGACCGAACTATTACAGTGAATGGTGTAGCCAAAGCCTTTGCAATGACTGGCTGGCGTATCGGATATATAGGTGCTCCCGAGTGGATTGCAAAAGCCTGTAACAAGATGCAGGGACAAATTACATCTGGAGCAAATTGTATTGCACAACGTGCAACAATCGCTGCCTTAGAAGCTCCCGTTGATAAAATTCAATACATGATTGATGAATTTGCAAAAC
>CAJJAB010000027.1 GCA_905181895.1 Flavobacteria bacterium MS024-2A
GATGTAATAGCTTACAGCAAAGAAGAAGCGCTCAGACTGGGTCACAGTTTCATTGGTACAGAACACTGGATGCTTGGGATTTTAAGAGATGGTGGAGGGAAAGCGATCGCTATACTTAATTCAATTGAAATTAACTTAGACGAACTAAGACGAAAAGTTGAAATCCTTAATCCTGCCAAGCTTGACGATACTCAACTGGTGAACGAAAAAAAGAATCTTCATCTTACACGACAAGCAGAGCGTGCACTTAAAACAACATTTTTAGAAGCAAAACTTTTTCAAAGCGAGTTAATCAACACAGTTCACCTCCTACTCTGCATTTTGAGAAACGAAAATGACCCTACAACTAAAATGTTGACAAAACTTAATGTAGACTACGATTTGGTTAAAGAACAATTTAAATTGATGCTAGCAAACGATACTGAAAGCTTTGAAGACCTCTCTGCTTCATCTTCATTTCCCGATGAAAAAAATGAAGGAGAAGAAAAAGAAAATCCTTATATCCCTGCCTCTGAATCCAAAACCAATAAAAAAACAAAAACTCCTGTTTTAGATAACTTTGGTCGTGATGTTACTTTACTTGCGGAACAGGATAAATTAGATCCCGTAGTTGGTCGCGAAAAAGAAATTGAAAGAGTTTCTCAGATTTTAAGTCGCCGAAAGAAAAATAATCCCCTTTTAATAGGGGAACCAGGTGTTGGTAAATCTGCAATTGCAGAGGGCTTAGCTTTACGTATTATTCAAAAAAGAGTTTCACGTATTTTATATAACAAGCGTGTAGTAACACTTGATCTAGCAAGTTTAGTCGCTGGAACTAAATACAGAGGGCAATTTGAAGAGCGAATGAAAGCTGTTATGAATGAGTTAGAAAAAAATGATGATATCATTTTATTTATTGACGAGATTCATACTATTGTGGGTGCTGGTGGAGCAACAGGAAGTCTTGATGCTTCAAATATGTTTAAACCTGCTTTAGCAAGAGGCGAAATTCAATGTATTGGTGCAACTACTTTGGACGAATATCGACAGCATATTGAAAAAGATGGTGCTTTGGAGCGTCGTTTTCAAAAAATATTAGTAGAGGAAACTACACCTGAAGAAACATTAGAAATACTTAAAAACATTAAAGATCGTTATGAAAGTCATCACAATGTAAATTATACACATGAAGCATTAAAGGCTTGTGTTGAGTTGACTGATCGCTATATGTCAGATCGTTTTCTTCCAGATAAAGCTATTGATGCATTAGATGAATCGGGATCAAGAGTTCATATCAACAACATGAGTGTCCCTCAAGAAATTATTGAATTAGAAAAACAACTCGATAAAATTAGAGAATCTAAAAATACAGTTGTAAAAAAACAAAAATACGAAGAAGCTGCAAAACTTCGAGATGATGAAAAAAGAGTTGAACGTTTACTTATTGAAGCACAAGAAAGATGGCAAGAAGATTCTAAATTGAATCGTGTCACCGTAAACGAAAATAATATTGCAGATGTTGTTTCTATGATGACAAATATTCCTGTTAACAAACTTATAAATTCTGAAAAAAGCAAACTTTCAAAACTCTCTAGCATAATTGGTCAAAAACTAATTGGTCAAAAAGATGCTATTGAAAAAGTTGTAAAGGCAATTCAAAGGAATAGGGCAGGACTAAAAGCCCCAGACAAACCTATTGGATCTTTTATATTTCTTGGTCAAACTGGTGTAGGAAAAACTCAATTAGCAAAGATTTTAGCCTCTGAAATTTTTGATTCTGAAGAAAATTTGATACGTATTGACATGAGTGAATATATGGAAAAATTTGCTATTTCCAGATTAATTGGAGCACCCCCAGGATACGTTGGCTATGAAGAAGGTGGTCAGTTGAGTGAGAAAGTTAGAAGACGACCATATTCTGTAATTCTTTTAGATGAAGTTGAAAAAGCACATCCTGATATTTTTAATATGCTTTTACAAGTACTCGATGATGGTTTTTTAACGGACAGCCTGGGTAGAAAGGTTAACTTTGAGAATACAGTTATCATCATGACTTCAAATATTGGGGCGCGACAAGTAAAAGATTTTGGAAGAGGTTTAGGATTCGAAACCGCTTCTCAAAAGGCACAAACCTCAGATATTGAAAAAGGTGTTATTGAAAAAGAACTTAAAAAAACCTTTTCTCCAGAATTTTTAAATCGTGTAGATGATATAGTTATTTTTAATGCCTTAGAGAAAAAAGATATTCGTAAAATTGTTGACATTGAATTAAAAAAACTAGTTTCACGAATTGAGAAATTAGGATATCAAATAAATATTACAGATGATGCTAAAGATTTTATTGCAGAAAAAGGATTTGACATTAAATATGGAGCTAGGCCACTAAATAGAGCAATTCAAAAACACATTGAAGATTTAGTTGCTGAACACGTGGTAACGAATTCAATAAAAGAAGGAGATCTTATATATATTGACAAAAACAAAAAAAAAGATTCACTCCAGCTTGATGTCAATCATGAAATTGAGAGTTCTTCATAAAACTGTGTCTTGATTTGTAAATCCAGTAAAAGGATTAAAAAAAACCCTTTATTTTTATTCATAAATTAGAATAAAGCCAATGCATTTGTACTATTTTTGTGTTGTTTTTATCAATTGTATATAATTCCTAATTAAACGGGAGTTTAACTCTATAGTATGAAAGTTTTAAAATTTGGAGGTACTTCTGTTGCCAACGCAGAAAGTTTGAAACTAGTTGTTGACATTATAAAAAAAACAACAAATCAAAAACAATTTGTGGTTGTATCTGCAATAGGTGGTGTAACAAATCTTTTAATTGAAATGGCTAATTCTGCAAGTCAGGGGAAAACTAATTTCAAAAAGCATATTAAAAATATTGAAAAGCGTCACATAGACATTATTAATAGTTCTGTTCCTGTAACACAACAAAGTGGAATTATTAGTTTCTTAAAATCTCAATTAAATGA
>CAJJAB010000028.1 GCA_905181895.1 Flavobacteria bacterium MS024-2A
AAGAAATTATAGCAATTTCTAAATCCTTTAATGTTGATGCACAAATTATTGGTTATGTTACTTCAGCTAATAATAAAAAACTTACTTTGACAACCCCATATGGTGTTTTTGAATATAATTAATACAACAATTTTCTTAACAAAAGAATCTAAGTATAATTAGCAAGACAATTTGTAAATTTGTGAGATTATGATAGAAAAACTTCAAATCATTCAACAGCGCTTTGATGAAGTCTCAGACTTGATTATTCAGCCAGAAGTGATTAAAGACCAAAAGCGATATATTCAGCTTAACAAAGAATATAAAGAGCTTTCGGTAATGGTTGAAAAGATTAATCAATACAAAACACTTTTGTCTAACCTTCAAGAGGCAGAAATTCTTTTGAAGGAAGAGCAAGATGAAGAGATGATTTCAATGGCTAAAATGGAGGTTGAATCTGCGAAGGAAAAACTCCCAAAGCTTGAAGAGGAGATAAAATTTTTGTTGATTCCAAAAGATCCTGAAGATTCAAAGAATGTTGTTATTGAGATTCGTGCTGGAACTGGAGGAGATGAAGCAAGTATTTTTGCAGGTGATTTATATCGCATGTATACTAAATATTGTCAATCACAGAAATGGCAAGTCAGTTTTGTTGATTCAAGTGAAGGAACTGCTGGGGGATTTAAAGAGGTTATATTTGAAGTTTCGGGAGAAGATATTTATGGTACTTTAAAATATGAATCTGGAGTTCACCGTGTTCAGCGTGTTCCTCAAACTGAAACACAAGGTAGAGTTCATACTTCTGCTGCAACTGTAATGGTTTTACCAGAGGCAGAAGAATTTGATGTAGAGATTGATATGAACGAAGTACGCGTAGATTATTTTTGTTCTTCAGGCCCGGGCGGACAATCTGTAAATACAACTTATTCTGCAGTTCGTCTAACACATGAGCCCACGGGTATAGTTGCGCAATGTCAAGATCAAAAATCACAGCATAAAAATAAAGATAAAGCTTTGAAGGTACTTCGTTCCCGCTTGTATGAATTGGAGTTGTCTAAAAAATTAGCTTTAGATTCTGAAAAAAGAAGCTCACTAGTTTCGTCTGGAGATAGATCAGCAAAAATAAGAACTTATAATTATCCTCAAGGAAGAGTTACAGATCACCGAATAGGGTTAACGCTTTATGATCTTCCCAATGTTATTAATGGCGATATTAAAAAATTGATTGATGAACTTCAATTATATCAAAATACTGAGAAATTAAAAGAAGCTGGAGAAGTCTTATGACCAAGGAAAAACTTGTTGAACAGATTAAAAAAAAGGAGTCTTTTCTTTGTGTGGGTCTTGACATAGATATGACTAAAATTCCTAATCATCTTAAAAAAGAGGCAGATCCTATTTTCTCTTTTGCCAAAGCTATTATAGATGCTACACATAAGTTCGCGGTTGCATACAAACCAAACCTAGCTTTTTTTGAATCATATGGAGTTGAAGGATGGCAGGCTTTTCATAAGGTCATGGAGTATTTAAATACCAATTTCCCTTATCATTTCACAATTGCAGATGCAAAAAGAGGAGATATTGGAAATACGGCGAAACGGTATGCTAAAGCTTTTTTTGAAACTTATAATGCTGATTCTGTAACGGTTTCTCCTTACATGGGAAAAGATGCAGTTGAACCTTTTTTGACATTTGAGGGAAAACATGCTATACTTTTGGCTTTAACTTCTAATCCTGGTGCTTCTGATTTTCAGTATACCAAGGAAAATAATGAAAAATTATTTGAAAAGGTTTTAAGAACTAGCTTAACATGGAGTAATTCAGAACGTTTAATGTATGTTGTTGGCGCTACTAAGGTTGAATCATTAAATTCAATTAGGAAAATTGTCCCCAATTCTTTTCTTCTTATCCCAGGAGTAGGAGCACAAGGAGGCAGCTTAGCTGAGGTGGCGAATGCCGGAATGAATTCGCAATGTGGACTATTAGTAAACTCCTCAAGGGGAATACTTTACTGTTCTAGAGAAACTGATTTTGCTGAAGCTGCCTCTAAAGAAGCAAGTCGTCTTCAAAAAGAGATGTCAGTCCATTTAAAAGAAAAAGGAATCGTTTAGTGATCTATCATTCAACATATCCTGCAGAAAATAATTCTAAAAAATGGATATGTTTTATTCATGGAGCAGGAGGGAATTCATCTATTTGGTATAATCAAGTTAGGTTTTTTAAAGCATATTTCAATATTTTATTGATTGATCTTCGTGGGCATGGTAGGTCTGAGGTTTCTCCTGAGGGAGTAGAATACACATTTAACATTATAATCAATGATATTTTGAAAGTATTAGATAAAATGAAAATTCAAAAATCACATTTTGTTGGAATTTCTTTGGGAAGTATTTTAATTCAAAAAATGCTTCAAAAACACAGTAATCGTATTGAAAAAATCGGCTTAGGGGGTGCTATTATAAATCTAAATTTACAATCTAGATTTCTTATGTTTATGGGAAAAATGACTCAAAGTATTTTGCCTTTTATTTGGATTTACACCTTTTTTGCTTATGTAATTATGCCATACAAGGCACATAGAAAGTCAAGAGCTCTTTTCATTAAAGAGGCTAAAAAGATTTCACATAACGAATTTAAGCGATGGTATAAGTTAACATCTAAAGTCCTTCCTCTTCTAAAACGAATTAGAGACGAGGAAGTAATAACTCCAATTTTGTATATTATGGGTTCACAAGATTACATGTTTTTACCTTTTGTAAAAAAAATTGTGTGTTTGCATCGTTCCTCTAGTTTAGTTACATTAACAAATTCGGGTCATGTTGTAAATATTGATCAGCCAGAAGAATTTAATAGTAAATTACTTTTTTTCCTACTTAATGACTAGTTGAAAACTACTGTTTTATTGTTGTAAACCATAATTTTTCGGTCACAATGTAATTTTAAGCCTCTTAATAAAACAATACGTTCTAAATCTTGCCCCTTATCAATCAAATCAGCAACTTCGTGTTCGTGTGAAACTCGAGTAATGTCTTGTTCAATGATTGGGCCAGCGTCTAATTCTTCTGTTACATAATGACTGGTTGCACCTATAATTTTGACTCCGCGATTAAAAGCTGAATGATATGGCCTTGCACCTGGGAATGCAGGCAAGAAAGAATGGTGAATATTTATAATTTTTGAGGGATATAGATCAATTAATTTCGATGAGACTATCTGCATATAACGAGCTAATACAATAAAGTCAACCTCATATTGCTTCAATATTTCTAATTGCTTTTCTTCAGCAACTTTTTTATTTTGTTTGGTCACAGGAATATGATAAAAGGGAATATCAAATTGTAGTGCAATTCCTTCTAAGTCGATATGATTACTTATGATGAATGGAATTTTACATTTTAATTTCCCTGAACGTTGCTGAGTTAAAATATCATATAAACAGTGGTCATATTTGGAGGTAAACACTCCCATTTTAGGAATTTTTCCTTCCTGATAAAAATTACATTTCAGTTGAAAGGATTTACCTAGTTCAGAAACAAAGCTATTTTTAAAAGTCTTAAAGTCGTTTGTTATACTTGTACCTTCAACAATCATTCGCATAAAAAAAGCATCTCGTGATCTGTCTACATACTGATCTATATATGTAATATTTCCATTGTGTTGGTGAATAAAATTTGTGACGGAAGCTATTATTCCTTTTTGGTCAGGACAATACATCAATAAAATTAAACGATTTAAATGTGTTTCCATATAATATTAATTCCCAGGTTGAGTAATTTTAAAATTTTCTTTTTCTTTGGCTAAATCTACCATTTCTTTAACTTCTTTAAGAAGTTTTTTGGCATCATAAATTACACCTTCTCTTATTGTGAATTTTACTCCACCTACTCGAACTACTTCATTATTATCATTAAGTTTAATGGCTCCTGTGCCATAGAGGACTTTAAAGTTTTGAAGTGGATTTTCTTCAACAATTACGAAATCAGCACTTTTTCCAATTTCTATCGAACCTGTTTTGTCTGATATCCCAAGCGCCTCTGCTCCATTTAAAGTAGCTGATCTAATAATTTCAAGAGGATGGAAGCCGGCCTCTCTGAGTAATTCCATTTCTCGTATATAAGCGAAACCATAAAGCTGAAAAATGAACCCTGAATCAGAACCTGTCGCTACTCGTCCTCCTCGGTTTTTGTATTCGTTAATAAAGGTCATCCAAAGTTTGAAATTTTCTTTCCAAGCAACCTCTTCTTCTGTTCCCCAATAATGCCAATAAGAACCATGAGAAATTTTACTAGGTTGATAAAAACGCCAAAGTGAGGGAAGGGTATAGTCTTCATGCCACTCTGCTCTTCTTGCCCTTTGTAGATCCCTACTAGCTTCATATATGTTAAAAGTAGGAACCATTGTGAAATCAAATGAAATTAATTCATTCATAACAGCATTCCAATGTTCTGTATATGGTTTAGCAGCTTGTTTCCATAGTTTTCCCGCTTCCCCAAAACGATCTTGTTCATTTTGATAGTTATAATCTAAAGGGTAATTCTGAATGGTACGATCCTCAAAAAGTGCTTCAGGGAGACCATACCAGTGCTCCATTGAAGTTAGACCAGCTCTAGCAGAATGTAGAACATTCCATCTGGCTACACTTAATTGTGCATGATGAGCTGCAGAGCGTAAACCTAATTTCTTATTCTCATCTAAAGCGGCAGTCATAATTTTGGGTTCAGCACCAAAAAACTTAATACCATCAGATCCATTTTGTGCATTTTGTCTTACCCAATCACGCGCTTGTTCCACGGTAATAATGGGTTTTTCACTTCCTTGTCCAAAGCCTGTATATGCTAAAATTCTAGGAGCAATAATTTCATTTTTGAGACTTCTTTTCTTTAAGTCAACCGCATATTTTATTCCTCTACCACTTGGTTCCCTTACCGTTGTAACTCCATGAGCAAGCCATAGTCTAAAAACATAGTCCCAATCTGCTCCTTGAGAGACACCACCAATATGCCCGTGCATATCAATAAAGCCGGGAAGTATATACATTCCAAAAGCATTAATTTCTTTTCCTTTTTTTTTCAATTTAGGCCTTTTAACATCCTGAATTTCAACACCAGGATATCCAACTACATTTATTGCTGTTATTTTATCATTTTCAACAGTAATATCGACAGGTCCAATTGGAGGAGCACCAGTTCCATTTATAAGTGTTGCTCCTCTTATAATAAGCTGAGAAAATGGACCTTCAGATGCATCTAAACTCTGAGCTTTTGAAGCACTTATGAAGAAAAAGAAAAAGGTGAATAAAAAACGGGATGGATTCATTTTTATTTTTTTTCAAGATAAAAAAAAACCTTCAGGTTCAGATGAAGGTTTTTTAGTATTTAAAAATTATATTTTATATTAACATTTTTATTAAAAATTCTAAATCTTTAATTAGTTAAACCTAGTATAAAAGATTTAATAAAAAATGATTTTACCATTTCTAAACATTAGTGTTGGTTTAATCTGAAGTCCGCATAGGCGTCCATTCCATGTTCTGCTAAATCCAAACCTTTTAACTCTTCTTCAGCTTCAACGCGTAACCCAAATGTATATTTTATTATCAATAGAATTATTCCAGAAGTGACTACAGAAAATGCACCTACAACACCTACGCCCATCAATTGAATTAAAAATTGATCAAGACTTGCCATAGCTCCAAATATACCCACTGCGAGGGTTCCCCAAATACCACATATAAGATGAACAGCAACTGCCCCTACGGGGTCATCCAGCTTTAATTTGTCAATAAGAGCAACTCCAAGAACGATTATCACACCTGCAATAATTCCAATAAGAACAGCGTCCATAGGACTCATCTGATCTGCGCCAGCTGTAATTCCAACAAGTCCTCCTAAGACGCCATTCATAAACATAGTTATGTCAAAGTTTTTGTACATTATATTAGAAAAAATCGCAGCAGAAACACCTCCTGCGGCTGCCGCTAAGCATGTTGTTACTAAAGTTAGAGATGTTAATTCTGGATCTGCAGAAAGCACTGAACCTCCATTAAATCCAAACCATCCCAACCAAAGGATTAATACTCCTGCAGCTGCAAAAGGTATATTGTGTCCGGGAATTGCATTGGGTTTTCCGTTTTTCCCAAATTTGCCAATTCTAGCTCCTAGCAAATAAATAGCGACTAGGGCTGCCCATCCTCCCACAGAGTGAACTAAAGTTGAGCCAGCAAAATCATAAAAACCCAAAGAGTCCAAAAATCCGCCACCCCATTTCCATGATCCTATAATTGGATATACAAGTCCAACGTAGATAACAGTGAATAGCATAAATGCTTTTAATTTTATTCTTTCAGCAACAGCCCCTGAAACAATAGTAGCAGCAGTAGCAGCAAACATGCCCTGGAAAAGAAAATCAGTCCACCATGTGTACCCACCATCAGCATATGCTGCTGTCATGCCTCCCTCAGGCGCAGCTATCCCAAATCCAGCGAATTTAAAAAAACCAGTAGCACCTTCTTCAAATCCAGGATACATTAAGTTAAAACCACCTATAGCATATAGTAATAGACCTGCGGTGATAACAAAGAAATTTTTAAATAAAATATTTATTGTGTTTTTTTGGCGTGTCAATCCGATTTCTAGAAATGAGAAACCTAGATGCATAAAAAAAACTAGTGCTGTACAGATCATCATCCATACGTTATTGGCAGTAAAAAGAGCAGTACTTTCCATAATATTGTTTTTAAAGTTTATTTATTAATTTAAAGATTTACCTCCATTTTCCCCGGTACGAATTCTATAAGCTTCGTCTACAGGTAGTATGAATATTTTTCCGTCTCCAACATTATCAGTAGCTGCAGACTTTATAATTGCATCAATAGTTGGCTTTACAAAATCATCATTTACAACGATTGATATATAGCGTCTTTGAATTTCAGATGTACTATAACTGATTCCACGATATACATGGCCCTCTTTTTCATTTCCAACACCAGTTACATCCCAATAGCTAAAGAAATTTACTTCCACATTGTGAAGAGCTTCCTTTACTTGATCAAACTTTGATTTACGAATAATTGCCTCAATTTTTTTCATGAATTATTAGTTTTAATGTTATTAAATTTTTGTGAATAGATATTTATGCATTTAAAAAGAATAAATAGCCGCAACTAGAAATGAAGCTAAACTATCGGCACTTTCTGTAGGCGAAATAGCAAAGATTTTTGATGAAGCTGAGTCAATTCTGAATTCAGGCTTAAAAATAAAGTTACCTGCAGTATAACTACCTGTTAATGTTAATGAAAAATTATCTGCATCACCATCAGAAACTAGTGCTCCAAAACCATCTGTCTCAGAGAAAAATTCTCCACGTAAACCTATTGCAAAACTATCACTAGTTGTTAATTGTGGGTATAGTGCAACACCAGCAAATCCAGTGTCTCCAGCTAGAGTTGCAGTCGTCGCATTAATACCCATGAAAAAACTATCAGACAGATCAAAACCTCCGGTGTAATCAAGTTGGAAATAATCCTCTCCTGCAAGTAGGTTGATGTATTGTCCATAAAGTCCTAATTGGGCTCCGTATGCAGTATATCGATCATAATTTGCTTCAGTTTGATCAGTCTGATTGAATATACCTAACATTAAAGATATATCATCTGACAAGGTGAAGTCTGCTTTAACCCCAGTGTGTGAAAAGGGACCGTATGAAAACATATAGGAAGTAGAGTAGTTAAAGTTAGCTGCTGGTGAAATAACTTCATAACCTAAAAAAGTGTTGAAGTTACCTAAAGTAATTTTAACTCCTTCAGCTATATTGTAATATACATATAATTGATTTACCATTTCAGAAGAATTTCCTGAAGATCCAAAAACAGCATCTGTACCTCTAGGTCCAAAAACTACATCGGCAACAAATCCTGATTTCTCACCCTCATAAGAAACTATGAAATTCGCCATTCCTAGAGCAAAGCCGTTAAGGTTAGCAAAAGAAGTTCCGGGCGCAACTGGATCTTCAGAAAAGCTTGCTCTAAAATAAGTATCAACAGTACCACTGAAGTTAAAGCTCGGGGTATCTTCAGAAGTATCTGTGTCTTGTGCATTAACAATTGACGTGTTAACTAGAGTAATTGAAAATACAAGAATAAGTAAGTGTTTTAAATTTTTCATTAGATTATTATTTTAAGATTATTTGACAAAAATAAAACATGAAAACAACTACCCCCCTTAAAATAGGGGGTACATTTACATTTTTATTTATTTACAAATAATAACCCTAAAAAAATAAGGGTATTGTAATATATATATATATAATTTATGAAAATATCAGAAAACTCGTTTTTGATTACGAATTTGGAAAGCGAAATAGGGAAAAGCCTAGAGCAACCATAACAAGCCCTCCAATAATACTTAACAAGGTATAAGAAATAAAGGCACTGTAATTCCCTGTTTTCAAAAACTCAATACCCTCAAGGCTAAATGTAGAAAAAGTTGTGAGTCCTCCGCAAAAACCTACAGCAACAAAAAGATAAAGATCAGAGCGAAATAGGTTATTTTTTAGAGCCCAACTAAATAATATGCCAATAAGAAGGCATCCCATTAGATTAACAATTAAAGTAGGCCATGGAAAGACAGCTTTAGAAATAGGGATTAGTTTACTTGAAAGAAAACGTACTAAACTTCCTAAACCACCCCCTAAAAAAACAAAAAGAATCGCCTTCATTTTGTAGTTAAGTATTTAATTAATAATAACACACTAAAAGCAATCAAAAACCCAATTAGAATTTTATAACTCCCTTTAAAATATTGAGGTTGATTTTTTTTATCGGCTTTATATGAGTAAATAATGGCCCCAACAAATATAATGAAAAAACAAAGTCCAAAAATCAATTGTCCAAACGAAAACATTTTTTAAATTTTGTTTAAATTTAGAAATAAATAATCCATAAACACCCTTTATAATTATGATAAAAAAACCCATCGATGCAGTTATTCAATTTCATGAAGTCTACGGACTAGGAATTGAAAATGAGCCTATATCCGATTTACCAAAAAAAATAATTGATTTGCGATATAATTTAATGAAAGAAGAGAATGAAGAATATTTACAAGCAGCAAAAGAAAATGATCTTGTGGAAATTGGTGATGCACTAGGTGATATGTTATACATATTGTGTGGAACAATTATCTCACATGGATTTCAAGATAAAATGGAATCTATTTTTGATGAAATACAACGTAGTAACATGAGTAAGCTTGGAGAAGATGGAAAACCTATTTACCGTGAGGATGGGAAGGTAATGAAAGGGCCAAATTATTTTAAACCAAATTTGACTAAAATTTTGTCAACGGATTAATCAACAGCTTGTCTCCAATTAAAGGGATCTTCATGAGAATTGTATTGAATTCCAACTAATTTTTCTTTTAGCTGAAGCGCTAGGGGTGTTTCCAAAGAAAGAGAATAAGATTTGCCTTGATGTGAAAAACAATGAATAGGAAGAACAACAACCGCAGTTCCCGTCCCAAAAATTTCTTCCAGTAATCCGTCATCATGCGCCTTCTTGAGCTCACTAACCTTAATGGGACGTTCTTCAACTTGAATTCCATCATTTTTAGCAATTGCAATTATACTTTTTCGTGTAATACCGTCTAAAATACGGTCATTAGTAGGAGAGGTTACAAGTGTCCCATCTATCTTAAAGAATATATTCATAGTACCAGCTTCTTCAAGATACTCATGATTATTGGAATCAGTCCAAATAATTTGTTGGAATCCTTTTTTTAGCGCCTCAGAAGTGGGATAAAATTGAGCAGCATAGTTACCTGCAGCTTTCGCAAATCCAACGCCCCCACTAGCGGCACGGCTATATTCTTCGGCAATTAAAACATTAATTTTACCTCCAGTATAATATGATTTCACTGGTGCACAGATAATCATAAAAATATATTCCATTGAAGCAGAGGCCTGAACACTGGGTTGACTAGCAAAAACAAAAGGGCGAATATAAAGTGAGTTTTCCGTTCCAGGTTTTACCCAATCTTGATCAAGTTTTAATAAGCTTTTTAAACCTTTAAAGAAAAAAGATTCTGGAAATTCAGGAATCTGGAGACGTTTAGCGGAAAGATTAATTCGTTTGAAATTTTCTTCTGGACGAAATAACCAAAGTAAACCATTATTATCTTTAAATGCTTTCATACCCTCAAAAACAGCTTGCCCGTAATGTAATACACTCGATGACGGGTCAAGCGTTAAGGGTTTGTATGGTGTAATTTCAGGAGTTTGCCACTTACCATCACGATAATTGCAATAGAACATATGATCTGTAAAGATCTTTCCAAAAACTATATTTTTAAAATCAACTGAATTTATTTTTGATTTCTTAACTCTTGTCACATTCATTTTATCAAAATAAGATTTAAAGTAAAAATAGTTTTTTTCTACATTAAAAAAAGAATAGCGAATAATTATTATAGCTTTTTGTAAAAGCTTTAATCAATAATTAAAAAACTTAAGTAATCATTCTTTATTTTTAACTTTTCTACACTGAATTATGATTTATCTTTAATGAAACCTATTAGACATCAAATAATTACTAAAGACGGCTCATCAACACTCAGGATAGAGGAGTTGAAAGAAAGTTATCATTCTAAACACGGAGCTGTTGTTGAATCTAAATTTGTTTACCTAGACGAAGGTTTAAAGTACTGGAGAGAAAAGCAACCTAAAAAGCGGTGTAGGATATTAGAACTAGGATATGGAACGGGCTTAATGACATATCTCATATTTTTATATTCCCTAAAAAATACCATCAAGATTGATTATGAAAGTTTGGAAGCATTTCCATTAAATGCTGATGAAATTAATACCCTAAATTACGAACAGTATTTTCAAAAAGAGAAAACTTTACTTCATTTTAAAGAATTTAATAACTATTCATGGGA
>CAJJAB010000029.1 GCA_905181895.1 Flavobacteria bacterium MS024-2A
AATATATTTCTTAAGTAGACCAAATATGGCATGCGGGCGAAATAGAAAAAATCAAGCTTTTAAATCACACAAAAAAAGCAAGTCTTCACTTATTTCATTAGTAGCTTGTTTCATTTCTGGTAAAGTCTATTGTAAGAATATTTGAACTTCTTGCAGACAATATGCCTTCAGTTTAAAAGAAAACTCCACTTACTAGGAGAGTTTGGATTACACCCCTCTATGCCAGTTAACCCCTAAGGAAACCCCCTACTTAATCAAAAACTAATGCTATGATCGTCATTATATTAGATAGGATATTTGAGGTGCAATGCTTGTAGTGTCTTAAATCCTGAGGTTTGGGGTTATATACTAGATACAAGAACTAGTGTCTACTCTGAAAATGATTCTAAAAAACCCTTCCCACGTTCAGAAATCAATTAATGGTTGGAAACTTTTAGCTTTTTACATCACATGGTTAGTGAAAAAAGATGTGGTTTGTTGCCAATATGTTGCCAATTAAACAATAAAAAAACCGCAACATATTTTAAAACAGTATGTTACGGATAATTAAAGTACCTTGGGTGGGAATCGAACCCACACTTCCAAAGAAACTGGATTTTGAATCCAGCGCGTCTACCAATTCCGCCACCAAGGCATAGGGTAGCAAAAATAGTGAATTATTTTTCCCTTTGAATTAAAAATTACTATAATGCTATCCATTAATTTATTTATAAATTTGAACTCTTAAACAATTTTATGAAAACCCCTGCTATAATATTCTCTTGCACACAAAGTACTGAACTTTCAACCTCTATTGCAGAAAAATTTGGCTCGGAGATGGGTAAGGTAAACTTCTCACGCTATAGTGATGGTGAGTTTCAACCTTCCTTTGAAGAGTCTGTAAGAGGTGCGCGAGTTTTTATTATTGGATCAACTCACCCTTCCTCCGAAAACCTGATGGAAATGCTCCTGATGCTCGATGCGGCAAAACGAGCTTCTGCACGACATATTACAGCTGTACTGCCTTATTTTGGTTGGGCTCGTCAGGATAGAAAAGACAAGCCAAGGGTTCCCATAGGAGCCAAACTAATTGCTAAATTGTTAGAGACAGCAGGAGCTACAAGAATTATCACAATGGATTTACATGCTGATCAAATTCAAGGTTTCTTTGAAAAGCCAGTTGATCATCTTTTTGCTTCTTCGATTTTCATTCCCTACATCAAATCTCTTGGATTAGACAAATTAACTATTGCATCACCGGACATGGGAGGTTCAAAACGTGCTTATGCATATTCTAAATTTCTAAGTAGTGATGTTGTCATTTGTTATAAGCAACGAGAAAAAGCGAATATTATTTCGCATATGGAACTTATTGGAGATGTTGAAGGAAAAAATGTAATCCTTGTGGATGATATGGTGGATACTGCTGGAACCCTTACTAAAGCAGCAGACTTAATGATGGCTAGGGGAGCTATTTCTGTAAGAGCGATTTGTACTCACGCGCTTCTTTCTGGAAATGCATACGAAAAGATAGAAAATTCAAAATTGGAAGAATTAATTGTAACAGATTCTATTCCTTCAAGAATTAGTCACCCTAAAGTAAAAATATTATCTTGCGCCCCATTATTCACTGAAGTGATGCAAAATGTGCATAACAACCAGTCAATAAGTTCAAAATTTATAATGTAAACTTAATTAAAAAAATAATGAAATCTATTACCATTAAAGGATCTAAAAGAGAAAGCGTAGGCAAGGTAGCTACCAAGGCGTTGCGCAATGCTGGCAGAGTTCCATGTGTTATGTATGGTGGAGGCGAACCGCTTCACTTTTCTGCACCGGAGCTTGGTTTCAGCAAACTCGTTTACACTCCTAATGCACATACAGTAATAATTAATTTAGACGGAAAGGATGTCGCTGCAATTCTTCAAGACATCCAATTTCACCCTCTATCAGATAAAATTTTACATATTGACTTCTATCGCCTTTTTGATGATAAAGAAGTTTCTATGAATATTCCCGTTAAAGTCGAAGGAGCAGCTCCCGGAGTATTAAACAGTGGTGGGGTTATGGTACTTAGTAAACGTAAATTACGAGTTAAAGCACTTCCTAAAAATCTTCCAGATGTTATAATTGCTAATATTTCTGATTTGAAATTAGGTGATAAATTATGTACTGTAGAACTTCAAGCTGAAGAATTTACGATTCTTCATCCTGACAATACGGTTGTATGTCAAGTTCGCACCTCTAGAGCCTCTATAGAAGAAGAGGAAGAGGCTGCAAAAGAACAAGAAGTGACTGAAGGGGGAGATGCAGCAACAGCGGATGCACCTGAAGCTCCTGCAGAAAGTTAATTTCTTATTATAAACTTAAAATACAAAGCATGTGGCTCAAAAACCATATGCTTTATATATTTTTGAATTAATGTTTTCATTTAAACGTATTTTTTCAAGAAAAAATCCTGTATTGGCTATGAAAAAATTTCTAGTGGTCGGCTTAGGAAATATCGGTAAAGAATATGAAAATACGCGCCACAATGTGGGTTTTAATATTTTAGATCTATTGGCTGAAAATAATGAATGCATCTGGGAAACTAAAAAATTAGCTAGCTATACAATTCTAAAGAAAAAAGGAAAGCAATTTATTTTAATTAAGCCAAGCACTTTTATGAATAGAAGTGGAAAGGCAGTTAAATACTGGGCGCTTAAGGAAAATATTCCTTTAGAAAACATCCTTATATTGACTGATGAAATTCATCTTCCTTTTGGAACTATTAGAATTAAAAGTAATGGAAGTCCTGCTGGACACAATGGATTGAAAGATATTGAAAGCCAGCTTAATACTCCAAACTATGCTCGTTTACGCTTTGGAATCGGTCAAGAACAAAAAGCATTTGATCAAGTCAAGTTTGTATTAGATACTTGGGAGAAAGAAGAAGAAAAAGTTTTGACACAACGTTTGAAACTATGTTCGGAAGCAATCTTATCCTTTGGTTTAGAAGGATTAAATACTGCGATGAATCGCTTTAATGGGATTTAATTTACGGCTTTAAAATGTTTGGAATTGAAAGATTTCAGAATGAGACTGATTTCCTTCACTATCAATACTAATTACTTGCCAAAAATATTTAGCCTTTTCATTGAGTTGAAGTTCGGTTTGATTATTTATTAAACCTTCTTTTTCTTTAATTAGATTATCTACTGACTCTCCCAAATATAAATCATAGGTCTTTATATCTCCATCTAAATCAGCTCCATTCCATTGGAAACTGTATGAATTTGAATTATTTAATTCCACAATAGATTCATTTTCCGGTTGTAATAAAACAGCAGGAAAAGGAAAATGACTTTCCTCTGGATTCCCTTCTAAATAAAATTGCCAAACTGTACTTTTTCCAGTGCCTTCTGTCAAAAGAGATTTTGAAACAACATACCATTGGTATGGCGCACCACTTGTAAGCACTAAAGACTCGGAAATCAAGGATGTTGATGTTGTCTTTTTCTGTCCAGTTAAATTATTAACAACTACCAGCTCGTAACTATCTGTATGTAATCCTGCAGCCCATTGAAAACGAACTTGACGCTGCAAATTGTTAACCCGTGTCGCAGTATTACAGGCATTTAAATTATCAGGGAGAATTAGTAAAGCTGGCTCTGGATCTGGAATAGGTTCGGGACCACAAGTCAAAAATAACAGAATCACTAAAACAAATAGTCGTTTCATTGTTTTAAAACTTTTAATGTTTCTGAATAGCTATCATAATCAATTCGAACAAGATACCATCCCGCTTGGAATTGATTCATTGGAATTAAAACTACTTCATTACTCTGTTCCTCATGCTGCTCCTGCCAAATTAAATCTCCTGCACCAGAATAGAGGGAAATTTCAGCCGAACGGTCTCTAGGTAAAATAAGAGTCGCCAAATTAGTTACGGGATTAGGAAATATTTTTGAATTTTCTCCTAAATTTATCCATTTCTCATAAAGACCTTGACAAGAGTTGTTCGTAGTTACTTTTACATAATTTGTTTTTTGGGTCAATAGAAATTCGACTTTTTCGTCTTTGCTAAAAACTTTAGTTTGATCATTTATCGTAACATTAAAGAAATCACTACCTATAAGATTAAGATCTAAAATTGAAGTCGAAGGATTTAATAAAGCCTGAACATCCAAAGGTAAAGGGGCATTAATTTGAGTTTCAAAACAATATTCAAAATCTGGAAATGAATTAGTTCGAATACAAATGTCATAATTTCCAGCTGCTAGATTCTGCAATTTTCTACCTTGAGAAGAAAAAAATAATTTGCTCTGAAATCCATCAGGACCGGATATACTTGCTATATAATTATATTCTGCACGAGCATCAAAAGCAAGAGATCCATTGTCTTTTTCTGGACAACTTGTATTCATTTTAGTTAATGTTATGTTTTGTGAAGAAAAAACGTCACAAACATCCCCTATTCCGTTGTTGTCAATATCGTCTTGGCTTTCATTTGTTATTGAAGGACAATTATCATTTAGATCAACTATGGAATCATCATCATTATTAGGTAATGGAACACCTTGAACACAAAAATTGATTTTAAACTCAATCAGTTTTCCTGTATCTTCAACTGATTGATCTTTAACAATCAATTTCCACGTTCCAAAAGAGGAACTCCCATATAATCTACTAATATCTTCAAAGGGCTGATATGAGCCTGTAAATGGTACTGATGCCTCAAGAATACTTGTAAATGCTTCTTGATCAAAAATTGTCTGGGTGTAATTATCATTTGAATCTCCTAATCTGTTACTTAATAAATAAAGAGTCCCCCCGGGGGATTCAAGGTAAAGAACTAAGTCACCAACCCAAGAATGTTCAATATCAACCAAGATATCAATATCTAATATTGGTAAATCGTAATTAATTTCAATTGAAGCTGATGTTACTCCATCTTCGTCATCTGTTGCATCTATTAAAATTTTGGGAACTGAGGTGGAAGATTCTTCAATACATGAAATCTTACTAGTTTTGAATGAGAAAATGTTAGAGAAATTTGAATCATTACAAATATTTTGATTTTGAACGCGCCAATAGAAAGTTGTATTTGAATCAAGGTTTTTTAATAAAAACTGATTTTTAGTCAATACCGTATCTTTAATAAACGAATTAAAACTGTCACTTAAAGAAACTTGAAGTCTCGAAGAATCAACATTAGCATCGACTTCCCAATCAAATTGTAAATTAATATCTTGAGCTTTTGCGTTATCAACTGGACTTATTAATTGAGCTGGATTATTATTTTTATTTCGTTTTTTTAATATAAATAGAAAGTTTTCCGATTGTGTACTTAAAATTATATTTAAAAAGAGATTATAATCTGAAGGAATGAGTCCATTAAGTCCATTAATAATAAAGTAGCCCGAACTATCCTCTTTTGTGAATTTATTTTTAGAAAATTCAACTTGAACACCAGAAGGCAAACCATCTATTGTCGGGGTGAAAGACTCATTAAATCCATCACTTCTCAAAATTGTAAAGTCATATTGAACTGAATCACTTGTACAATTTTCCAAAAGGTAAGAGTTGAATTTTATAATAATATCTCGTGATTCAATAGAAAAATTTACTTTGTTTAAGGCAAAAAATATTCCATCATCAGCTTTAATTTTTATTCTTGCTTTGTCAGTGTCAATTGTATTTGGAATTAAAACTTCTGCCTTACCTGAATTGGGAATACTGGTGTCTAATTCTATAGAAAAAGTTTCACCTCCATCAATTGAAAGATAAATTGAAACTTTAGATGTATTAAATGGGGGTTCATCTGTATTTGCGACATTCCAAGTTATTTTTTCCCTTGACCCCCCTTTCAAAACAATATTTGAATCGTCTTGAGAGGTTACTATAAATGGACCAGCTGAAGCGTCTACTGTTAATTTTACTTTATCCTGTGCAACCAAAATTAAATTCTCAAAGGGCTTTCTGACTGTAAGGCCCCATTGCATAACTCTTGATACTAAGGAAACAGTCTCCCAGGCATCATTCTTATTTGGCTTTTCTTGTGTTAAATTATTTGAAGTTAATCGTTCTAAATTTGGAATTGTTCTGAAAGGATTTACTGTTGGTGGAAGCGAACGAGTCATAGAACCCGATATGTTATTAGGTCCAAAACTATCAGAAGTTACCTTACCATCATCTAATTGCTCCCAACAATAAGTAGTTCCATCAACATCTTCAACTTGTTTAGCACTAAGTTCATATGCAGTACCTACAGGTATATAATAATCTGAACCTGCATTAGTAGTGAAAACTTGGGTTTCAAGCAATTCATTGGTTGAACACGACTTTTGAGCTACATTATTTAAAATATTTTGAATACTATGATAATGGAAATAAGAGTCTCCGTGAAATTGGACATCATCCTCTCCAGTAATTCCTGCATAACACATAATTGTGGAACCACTCCCCGGCTCAGCATTAAAAATATGACCTTCTTCTACGTGAGAAAAAGTATGATATGCTCCAAATTGATGTCCAATTTCATGACCTGCATAATCTAAGTCAAAATAATCATTTCGGTATTCACCACCGTAAACATCTTTAAAAGGATGGGTAGAATATCCCTTGCCTTTCCTTCCGGATTCGCAAACACACCCGATACAACCCGCAGCACCATCGGCGGACGATCCGTAATCAAAAAGATGCCCAATATCATAGTTAGAATCACCAATAACTTCATCTAAATTAGTTTGTAATTCTTCTGCAAAATTTCCAGTAAATGGATCTGTATTTTTATCATCGTAAATTAAACGTTCATCAGAAACTAATTTCAATCTAACTTTAACTTCGTCTTCAAATACACTGCTAATTCGATTTAATGAACTCACTAAAGCCCCAAAAGCGTCTTGCACATTGGTCCCATTAGAATCATCATCATCTCCCCAAAAGCTTGTATATTCTCCCGTGGTTGCAATAGCAATTCTAAATGTTTTAATAACATTATTACTTGATATTAATTTATTAGACTGATTTTGAACTTTATTTTTTAACAATAGGTCTTCTGTTTTACAAGAAAGAGATGAGATAAAATCTACTTTTGATTTTAAATAAGTGAAATGAACGTTTTTTTGTCCTTTCTGTGTTTGAATAAAAAAATCAGGGCCTTCCGTTAATTTCAACCATGCATTAACTCCATTTGGATGAGTGCTCAATCTAACACGAACTTTGGGTCGAGAAATGCTTTGACCCTCATAGGTTTTTATATTTGGAAAACGTCTTGAAAGCGCATCGGAAAGAAGGGGGACATATACAATTGAAAAAGTTTCCATTTGGCCCTTTTCATTAGGTAAAATAAATGTTTTTTTGCCTGTTGTTAAATTATAACTTTTACCTACTGGTTGGGGCGATAAATCATTGAGTATATAATAATTTTCACCAAATTTTTGGTTGATGGGAGAAATAGAATAAAATGGAGCTTTTACTTTAGTCCAGACCTCTTGACCATTGACTTTAAAAGTTAATATAAAAAGAAACAAAACTACCCAATAGGCGTTTTTTTTACAAAAATAAAAATTATTTTTCAAATATAAAGAGTGTTGTTTTTTCAAATGTTTAAAATATACAAACGCGTTAAAAATAAGGAAACAAATTAGTCTATCTATGATATTGGCTTATTTTTGTTACTTAAATTAATTTTCTTATTAAAAAGAATGAAAGTCGTAAAAGACATCAAAAACTATCGTTCAGACAAAAAATCTATTTTGACTATTGGCACTTTTGATGGGGTTCATATTGGGCATCAAAAGATCATTAAAACCCTTGTAGCAAAAGCCAAAGAAGAAAACTTGTATGCCAATGTATTGACTTTCTTTCCTCACCCTAGAATGATTTTACAAAAAGAGTCTCAAATTAAACTCATTGATTCTCTTGATGAGCGTGAACAATTTCTTAGGAATTTGGGTGTTGATAATCTTATAATTCAACCTTTTTCAATAGCTTTTTCTAAACTTACAGCAGCAGAATTTATTCAAGATATCTTGGTGAAAAAGATAGAAATCGCTTCTTTATATATTGGCTATGACCATCATTTTGGAAGAAACCGTGAAGCAACTGTTGAAGATTTAAAAAATTATGGGGTACAATTTAACTTCAAGGTTAATGTCATAAGTGCTCAAGAAATAGCATCTATTTCAGTGAGCTCTACTAAAATTAGAGAAGCGATTACTTCGGGAGATTTTGTTAAGGTAAAAGAGTTTTTGGGTCGTCCTTTTCAGTTAATAGGTAAGGTGATTAAAGGGAAAGAGATTGGAAGAACATTAGAATTTCCTACTGCAAATCTTCAGATTGAGGCTCCTTATAAAATAATTCCTCCACAAGGGGTTTATATAGTTTCAATGACTCTTAACAACAAGTCTCATTTTGGCATGATGAACATTGGCACTAGACCTACTTTAAATGGGAGTCAACAAAGTATCGAAATTCATATTTTTAATTTTAATGGTGATTTATATGGTAAAACTATTACAGTTTGTCTGATAGAAAAAATTAGGGAAGAACGAAAGTTTAACTCCTTGGAAACACTTAAAAAACAATTAATAATAGACAAAGAAATTTGTAAAAGAGCCCTAACCGAAAAAGGGTTCATTTAAAATTACTTTATTTTTACACAAAACAATCTCCATGCTCGAACTTCAATTCATCAGAGAAAATAAAGAAGTAATTCTGAAAGGCTTAGAAAAAAGAAATTTTAAACAGCCTGAATTAATTAATGAAATTATTGATTTAGACAAAGAGCGTCGAAATCAACAAGCTACTTTAGATCAGCAATTAGCAAAAGCTAACCAGTTGGCTAATAAAATTGGCGAACTCTTTAAAAGTGGTAAAATTGAAAAAGCAACTTCATTAAAAGAAGAAACTTCTAGAATTAAAAAGCAAACCAAAACACTTCAAGAAAAGTTACAAGAAATATCAGATATTCTTTTTGAATTACGTACCCAGATTCCTAATTTACCCCATGAAAGTGTTCCTAGAGGAATTAGTGAAGAAGATAATGAAGAGATTTTCAAATCAGGCACGATTCCTCAACTCAGTGACAAAGCACTTCCACATTGGGAATTAGCAAGCAAATACGACCTGATTGATTTTGAATTAGGCAGTAAAATTACTGGAGCAGGTTTTCCTGTTTACAAAGGAAAAGGAGCTCGCTTACAACGCGGATTAATTAATTATTTTCTAGATAAAAATACGGCTGCGGGATATAAAGAAATGCAAGTACCCCACTTAGTTAATGAAGCTTCTGGCTTTGGAACTGGTCAACTTCCTGATAAAGAAGGGCAGATGTATCATGTAAAAAATGATGATCTTTACTTAATACCTACTGCAGAAATTCCACTAACCAACTTATATCGTAATACAATTCTTGAGACCAATAAACTTCCAATTTGTTTGACAGGTTATACCCCCTGTTTTAGGAGAGAGGCAGGGAGTTATGGTGCCCATGTAAGAGGACTCAATCGACTTCATCAGTTTGATAAAGTAGAAATTATTCGCATCGAAGAACCAAAAAATGCCATGCGGGCATTAGATAAAATGGTTGAACATGTAAAATCTATATTAAATGATTTAGAACTTCCTTATAGGATTTTAAGATTATGTGGTGGGGATCTTGGATTCACCTCTGCACTTACCTATGATTTCGAAATTTATTCTGCTGCACAAGAACGTTGGTTAGAAATAAGCTCTATTTCTACCTTCAATAGTTTTCAAGCAGAACGCCTTAAATTGAGATATAAAGACAAGGCGGGTAATAAGCAGAATTTGCATACTCTAAACGGAAGCTCATTAGCACTTCCTCGAGTTGTCGCCGGATTGTTGGAAAATTGTCAAACCCCTGATGGAATAATAATTCCTAAAATACTGATACCCTATACTGGATTTGATAAAATAGTCTAATGATCATTTATAACGTAACTTCTCAAGTAACTCACGAAATCCAAGAAAATTGGCTTATATGGATGCAGTCGTATTACATCCCTAAAGTACTATTAACATTATACTTTAAAGATATTACTATTTTAAAAGTTAGTATGGATCAGCCTATAGATCCAACTTTTGCAATACAATATAAAGCTTGCTCAAAAGAAGATCTACAATGTTACTTAAATACCGAAGCAGTTTATCACAAAAAAGAAATACATGACAAATTTGGAGAACAGGTTTTATCTTTTGAAACTCATTTAGAATTAGTAAGCAAACAATCATGAAACCTGTTCGAGCTAAAAAGAAGTTAGGACAGCATTTTTTAACCGATCTGAGTATTGCTCAAAAAATTGCTGATTCACTCATTTTTGATAATTATGAAAAAGTTCTTGAAGTTGGTCCAGGAATGGGGGTTCTTACCCAGTTTTTAGTCACTAAAACTAAAGCGCTTCACCTAATAGAAATTGATAGTGAATCTATTTCCTATTTAAAAAAAAAATACACGGAACTTGAAGTAAAACTGATAGAAGGAGATTTTTTGAAAATAGATTTAAAAGAAATTTTTAGAAATGACACATTTGCCATAATCGGAAATTTTCCCTACAATATTTCAACTCAAATTGTCTTTAAAACTTTAGAATATAGAGATCAAATTCCTTTTTTTGCAGGTATGTTTCAAAAAGAAGTGGCCGAAAGAATATGTGAGCCCCCTGGATCAAAAAAATACGGAATCCTTTCTGTTCTTTCTCAAATATTCTATACCACATCTTATCTTTTCACAGTTCATCCTCAAGTTTTTAGCCCCCAACCCAAAGTAGATTCTGCTGTAATGCAAATGGTTCGTAAAGATGATTTTAGTTTGGATTGTGATGAAACATTTCTATTTAAAGTTGTTAAATTAAGCTTTCAGCAACGTCGAAAAACTTTACGTAACAGTTTAAAAACATTGAATCTTCCAAATATGTTAAGAGAAGATGCTATCTTTGACCTAAGGCCAGAGAAGCTCTCTGGTGACGACTTTATCCAACTCACTAAAAGAATTGGCCATGGGAACTTTTCAAATTGAACCACTCTTTTTAGAAAACATAAAATCCTTAATTGAACAAGGAGATAATACCACGCTAAAAAGAAAATTAAAGTTCATCCACTATGCCGATATTGCAGAAATTATAGAGCGTCTTTCGATTGATGAAGCTACTTATGTTATTAAACTTTTTAAAAGTGAAACAACAGCCGATGCTCTTGCGGAAGTTGATCCTGACACAAGAGAACGAATTTTAGAAAATCTCTCCGCAAAAGAAATTGCCAAAGAAGTTGCCGAACTTGATTCTGATGATGCAGCAGACATTATTCTCGAATTATCAGAGGCTAGACAAGAAAAGGTCATGTCTCAAATTGATGACGACGAACATGTCAAAGATATTCGTGAACTTATAAAATATGATGAAAATACTGCTGGGGGACTCATGGCTAAAGAGTTAGTTAAAATTGAAGAAGACTTAAGCGTATTAAAATGTTTAAATGAAATGCGCGCCCAAGGAGAAAACGTAACTCGCGTACATTCTATTTATGTTGTTGATAAGAACAATAAACTTAAAGGGCGACTTTCTTTGAAAGATTTAATCACAGCCAACTCCAAAGACAAGGTTAAAGATATTTATATTCCCAATGTAGATTTTGTAACGGTAGATCAAAATAATGAAGAAGTTGCAAAAATCATGTCAAAATATGATCTGGAAGCCATTCCAGTTATTAATAACAAAAAGGAATTAGTTGGTCGTATTACAATTGACGACATTGTTGATGTTATTAAAGAAGAAGCTGATAAAGATTATCAACTAGCAGCTGGAATTTCTAATGACGTAGAAGCTGATGATACGATTTACGAATTAGTTAAGGCTAGACTCCCATGGCTTTTTTTAGGTCTTTTGGGAGGATTAGGTAGTGTGTTTATTTTACAAGACTTTGAATCTATAATGGAACAGCCCAGATTACGCAATTTATTTTTCTACACACCTCTTATAGCAGCCATGGCAGGAAATGTTGGCGTTCAATCTTCAGCTATTATTGTTCAGGGTTTGGCGAATGATACCGTAAAGGGTTCTCACTTCAAAAGATTAATTAAAGAGATTGGACTTAGTTTAATAAACGGTTTTGCCTTAGCAATAGTAATTATTATTTTTGGTGTTATTCTAAATCAAGAATTATTGGTCAGTCTTACTATTTCTGGATCCATGATGTTAGTTATTGTTGTTGCTGCATTAATCGGCACTTTTATCCCTATTCTCCTAGATAAAAGAGGTATCGATCCTGCTATTGCAACAGGGCCGTTCATCACAACAGCAAATGATATTTTTGGAATTTTCTTGTTTTTCTATATTGCAAAACTTGTCTTAGTCTTTTAAATGGTTCGACCCAAAATTTTGCATATTGATGAAAATCATCCTTTATTATTAGATGGATTGGAACGTCTAGGATATCATAATATTCTAGCCTATAAAATACCTTTAGATGAAATTTTAAAGAACATAAATCAATATGATGGAGTGGTAATTAGAAGTCGTTTTCCAATTGATGAAAAATTTATTGATAGGGCACAAAATCTGCAATTTATTGCACGTGTAGGAGCGGGTACAGAAAATATTAATCTGAACTATGCTCGATCAAAAAATATTCATGTTATAACTGCACCCGAAGGAAATCGTAATGCTGTTGCAGAGCATGCTATTGGGATGTTACTAAGTCTGATGAAT
The DNA here is from genome assembly GCA_905181895.1 of Flavobacteria bacterium MS024-2A. GTDB lineage: Bacteria > Bacteroidota > Bacteroidia > Flavobacteriales > Flavobacteriaceae > MS024-2A. Next base: position 12,690 of record CAJJAB010000029.1, read on the forward strand.
AAACTTTACTTAGGACATCAAAGTATTAGGGGAGGAAAATGGCTTAGAGAGACTCACAGGGGATTCGAGCTAGAAAATAAAACTGTTGGAATTATTGGATATGGAAATACTGGAAAGAGTTTTGCTCAAAAATTAAAAGGCTTCAATGTTCGTGTTCTTTGTCATGACATACTTCCCGATATTGGAGATGAAAATGCAGCTCAATCGACTCTTAAAGTCCTTATGAAAGAGTCACAAGTCCTGAGTTTACATATCCCACAAAGTACTTTAACCGAAAGAATGATTAATCAGAACTTTATATCCAAAATGGAACATCCATTTTGGTTTCTAAATACAGCAAGAGGAAATGCTGTAGTCACCAAAGATTTGGTCGAGGGGCTTCGTTCTGGAAAAATACTTGGTGCTGGCCTAGATGTTTTAGAATACGAATCGACTTCCTTTCAATCAATCTTTGAAGCCAAATCAAGTCCTGAAACACTTGATTATTTACTTTCAGCTGAAAATGTTTTAATTAGTCCTCATGTTGGCGGGTTGACATTTGAAAGTCATCGTAAACTGGCTCAAACAATAGTAGATAAAATCAAAGCTTTATGAACTCCATAAAAAACATATTAGTTCTCTGTACGGGAAATTCATGTAGAAGTCAAATAGCTCATGGATGGCTTTCTTATTTTACTGGAGGAACATCAAATATTTATTCGGCAGGAATAGAAACCCATGGTGTGAATCCAAAAGCAATTGCAATAATGTCAGAAGAGGGAGTTGATTTAAGTAATCATACATCAAATATTATAGACGAGTACGATAGTATTGATTTTGATTTTATCATTACAGTCTGTGATCATGCGGCAGAGAAATGTCCTGTTATCCCTTCAAAAAAAGCAAAAAGAATTCATCATAACTTTTCAGATCCATCAAAACTTAAAAAAACTGATGAAGAGATTGATAAAGCCTTCAGAGTAACACGTGAAGAAATTAAATTATTTTGTAAAGACTTCGTCAAATCAAATTTGAATAATTAATTAGGCTTTAATAATAAATTGAGCCGTCTCACTAGTTCGCTGTTCTAATAATATCTGTTTTCCCTTTTGATTAATAAACTGATAGGCTTTGGCATCAAAATGTCGAATAGTAAATAAATCAACCCCTTCGGTTACTTCAACATTAAACTTAGAACGAAGCACAAGAACTAATTCTTGCAACCTATTATACTTATTGTTTACGCAAACAGAAAAACTAATCGCCGAATTTTGAATTAACTCAACAGGCATTTGATATTCATGAAGTAAACTAAAAATATAACTGATATTTTTTTCAACAATAAACGAAAAATCAATAGAAGATAATTGTATTAAAACTTGACCTTTTTTCACAATATAACATGGAACATGGGGATCTAAAGTTTTTCCTTTGGAAACGGATGTTCCCTCAGCCATAGGATTTTCAAAAGATTTTACAAACAAAGGAATCTCTTTGCGCTGCATTGGCTGCAAGGTTTTTGGATGAATTACCGAAGCCCCATAAAAAGCCAATTCAATAGCTTCACGATACGAAATTTGATGCAATAATTGGGTGTTTTTAAATTCTCTAGGATCACCGTTAAGTACTCCTGGCACATCCTTCCATACGGTAACCGAATCTGCGTTTAAAACATATCCAAAAATTGCTGCACTATAATCTGAACCTTCTCGACCTAAAGTCGTTGTGAAATTATTTGAGCTACTTCCAATAAAGCCCTGAGTAATTAACAAAGATTCGTTACTTACTTGAGCTTCAATATTAGCTTGAGTCTCTTCCCAATTCAAGTTGGCTGCTCGATAATAATCATCAGTTTTGATACATTCTCTAGCGTCCAACCAAAAACTATCAAGCCCCTGGTTCTTTAAAAAGTGATGAACGATTTTAGTTGATAAAAGCTCACCGAAACTAACAACTTGATCGTAAACAAAACTGTAATCTGGAGATTTATTTCTT